>JBGAJI010000149.1:0-6253 GCA_044225035.1 Amaricoccus sp.
CCGGTGACCGAGCAGCAGCACCCGGCCCAGCACCTCGGCCCGGCGCAACTCGGCCGGCGCCAGCAGGTCGCGCACCGTCCGCGTCACTTCCTCGTTCAACTCGCCGCCATAGCGCGCGAGGATCGTTACCGCGAGAAACGCCCGCTCGGGATGGGTGAGGCCGATGAAGGGAAAGCGCAGCAGCCGGCGAAAACTCTCCATCGCCCGCGCCTTCTCATGGTCGCGCCACGACATGTCGGTCAGGGCGCAGGCGGCGAGCCGCAGCCGGCGGTCGGTCTGCGACTCGCCGGGAAAGAGACCGTCGGTCCAGCGGGCGAGCGCGGCGCTGAACGCCGGCACCCGCGCCGCCGGCAGGCCGAAGGCCATCGCGCCTTCCAGCAGCGGATCGCGGAATTTCTCCTCCGCGCCGAGCTGGCCAAAGAGCCAGCCCTCGCGCAACCCGACGGCGGAGAAGACCACCCGCTCCGGCCGCAGCCGCTTCAGGACCCGCGACATCACCAGCGCCGCGGCGGGCAGCGTGTCGAGCCGTCGGCCCGGCGCGTCGGGCAAGGCCGCGACCTCGGCCGGGTTCATTCGCGCGATCCGCTTGGCGAGCGCCCTGACTTCCTCGGCCGGGATATCATAGCCATGCACCACGCCGATCGGCGCGGAGGTCAGCGCGATATGCACCCGCGCCAGCGCCCGCCAACCGCCGCCGATCGCATAGAGCACCGGCTCGGTCAGCCGCGGCGCCACATTGTCGCGCAGGATCGCATCGATCCGCGCCTTCGCCACGTCGATCCCCTCCGCCATCATCGCCCGGA
Organism: Amaricoccus sp.; assembly: GCA_044225035.1. Taxonomy (GTDB): domain Bacteria; phylum Pseudomonadota; class Alphaproteobacteria; order Rhodobacterales; family Rhodobacteraceae; genus Amaricoccus. The sequence continues at coordinate 804 of JBGAJI010000149.1, forward strand.
CCGGCAGAGCGCCGATCGGCATGCTGACGAGATCCGCGCCGACCTGATCGCCGAGCAATTCGGCGATCTCGAGGCTGCCGCCGCCGAAGTCCCCGGCGAGGCCCTTGGGCTGAAAGAAGCCGGAAATCACGCCGTAGGCGGCATAGGTCGCCTCTTCACGCCCGCTCAGCAGGCGGGTCTCGAGGCCGGTGCGCTCGCGGATCGCATCGATGAGCGCGCCGCCGTTCTTGGCCCGCCGCGTCGCTTCGGTGGCGACGACATGGATCATTCCCACCTGCATCGCCGTCGCGATCGCATGGAACCGCGTGATGCCATCGACGGCGCGATCCATCGCCGATTTCGACAGAAGACCGTCGGCGTCGATCGAGGCGCCGAGCGCGCAAAAGGATTTTTCGTTGAACCGCGGGAACGGCGCCCGCGACAGGTCGTCATAGACCACCAGCCGGATCGAGTTCGAACCGATGTCGATGACCGCGAAATGCCGCTGGACGCGGTTCATGACCCGGCTCGTGTCGATCTCGATCGACCGGGGCGCCGAGCCCCGCCGCGCGCGCGCATTGGCCATGATCTCTCCCCCCGCGTCTTTTCGTTGAGCCGGAGGGTGAACCCGTTCCGCCGCGCGGTCCAGCCCGCTTAGTTCTGGCCGCCGCTCACGGCGTCGTGGCGGCGCCGACCGTGGCGCCCGCCGCGGTTCCGATGATCGGCCCGCCGAGCGCGGTGCCGACCACCGCCCCGCCGATGCCGCCCGTCGCCGCCCGCTCCGCCACCGTGTCGCCGCAGCCCGACAATGCCAGCCCCATCACGACCGCCAGAAATATCGCGCGCATGACCGCCCCTCCCCGAACAGAACCTCGCGCCATCCAACGCGCGACGCGGGGTTTCGCTCCACAACGCCTCCCGCGCCCCGTCGCGATGCTTGCGCCAAGCCGCGCGCGGGCGTTAACTGCGCCGCGACGACTGGCGAAAAAACAGGCACCGGACAAACATCATGAACGCCCCGCTGCGAGAGCCGAGCTTCCGTGAATCCGTCGATCTCATGTTCAATCGGGCGGTGCGCCTGATGGACCTGTCACCCGGGCTGGAGGAGAAGATCCGCGTCTGCAACTCCACCTACACCGTCCGCTTCGGCGTGCGCCTGCGCGGCGCGATCCATACCTTCACCGGTTACCGCTCGGTTCATTCCGAGCATATGGAGCCGGTCAAGGGCGGCATCCGCTACGCGATGAGCGTCAACCAGGACGAGGTCGAGGCGCTGGCCGCGCTGATGACCTACAAATGCGCGCTGGTCGAGACGCCGTTCGGCGGGTCCAAGGGCGGATTGCGGCTCGATCCGCGCGAATGGGACGAGCACGAGCTCGAGCTCATCACCCGGCGGTTCACCTATGAGCTGGCCAAGCGCGACCTGATCAACCCGAGCCAGAACGTCCCGGCCCCCGACATGGGCACCGGCGAGCGCGAAATGGCCTGGATCGTCGATCAGTACCGCCGGATGAATACCACCGACATCAACGCCGCCGCCTGCGTCACCGGCAAGCCGCTGAACGCCGGCGGCATCCATGGCCGGGTCGAGGCGACGGGGCGCGGCATCCAGTACGCGCTGCGCGAGTTCTTCCGCCATCCCGACGACGTGGCGCGCGCGCGGCTGTCCGGTTCGCTCGACGGCAAGCGCGTGGTGGTGCAGGGCCTCGGCAATGTCGGCTATCACGCGGCGAAGTTCCTGTCCGAGGAAGACGGCGCGATCGTCGTCGGCGTTGTCGAACGCGACGGCGCCCTGACCAATCCGAAGGGCCTCGCGATCGAGCATCTGAAGGCGCATATCGGCGCGACGGGCGGTGTGCGCGACTTCCCCGGCGCCCGGTTCCACGAGGACGGCGCGTCGGTGCTGGAAACCGAGTGCGACATCCTGGTCCCGGCCGCGATGGAATCGGTGATCAGCCTCGCCAATGCCGAGCGGATCAAGGCGCCGTTGATCATCGAGGCGGCGAACGGGCCGATCACCGCCGGGGCCGACGACATTCTGCGCGCCAACGGCACCGTCATCATTCCCGACCTCTATGCCAACGCGGGCGGCGTGACGGTCAGCTATTTCGAATGGGTGAAGAACCTCAGCCACATCCGCTTCGGCCGCATGCAGCGCCGGCAGGAAGAGGCGCAGCACGCGCTTCTGGTGCAGGAGCTCGAACGCGTGGCGAAGACGACCGGGATGAAGCACGGCCTGTCCGAGCAGTTCAAATCCCAGTATGTGCGCGGCGCCGGCGAGCTGGAGCTGGTGCGCTCCGGCCTCGACGACACGATGCGCGAGGCCTACCAGTCGATCCGCGAAGTCTGGCACGCTCGCAAGGACGTCGAGGACCTGCGCGTCGCGGCCTATCTCGTCTCGATCGGCCGCGTCGCCGCCAGCTATCGGTCGAAAGGCTTGTAAGGATCGTGGGGGAGGAGCCCCCTCCCCCGCTCTCGGCGTCTAGGGTTCCAGGCGGCTGATCATCACCTTGCACAAGGGTTTCTTGCCGATCAGCTCGTCGCACTTCCGCGCCGACACGCGCGAGACGAGCCGTTCCAGCGCATCGTCGTCGTCGAGCTCCGACTTTTTCGCGCGGGCGAGCTCGCGTCCGATCTCGTCCTCCAGCGCCCCGGCGAGACCGTCGCGCAGCTTCGCCACGTCGGGCAGGCCCATCGTCTCGACCCAGGCGCCGCCGAGCGGGCGGCCGTCCTCGTCGATCAGGATATTGACCATCACCAGCCCGCGCAGCGCCAGCCGTATCCGGTCACGCACCACGCCGTCGAGCGCGCCGATCAGCTGCGACCCGTCGAGATAGATCCGCCCCGTCTCGACCGTCTCGACCGGCACGGGACGCGGCCCGGTCAGGTCGAGCATCGTGCCGTTCGGCGCGAGCACGCCGGCATAGCCGCGCGACTCGGCATATTCGGCATGCACCGCGAGATGCCGGTGCTCGCCATGCATCGGCACGATGGCGCTCGGCCGCAGCAGATCCTGCATCACCGCCAGATCCGGCCGGTTGGCATGGCCCGAAACGTGATAGCGGCCGCTCTCGTCATCGACCACCCGAACGCCCTTGGCGCTCAGCGCGTTCATGATGCGGCCGACGCTGACCTCGTTGCCCGGGATGGTCTTGGAGGAAAACAGGAAGGTGTCGCCCCGCCTGAGTTCCAGCCCCATGTATTTGCCGGCGGCGAGCTGGGCGGCGGCGGCGCGCCGCTCGCCCTGGCTGCCGGTGGCGAGGACCAGCAGCCGGTTGCGCGGCACGCCGTCGATATCGGCCGGATCGAGCGTCGGCGGAAAATCCGCCAGCACCTCGGCCGCGCGGGCGACGCGGATCATGGTATTCATCGCCCGGCCGAGCACGACGACCTGACGCCCCGCCGCGTGGCCCGCCTCGGCCAGCGTCTTCAGGCGCGCCACGTTCGAGGCGAAGGTGGTGGCGACCACCATCTCCTCGGCGTCGCGCATCAGCGCGCCGATCGGATCGGTCAGCGTCGCCTCGGACCGGCCGGGATGGGTGGAAAAGACATTGGTGGAATCGCAGGTCATCACCTTGACCCCGAGATCGCCGATGGCGCGGTAGAGCTCGGGATCGAACGGATCGCCGACCACCGGCGTCGGATCGGTCTTGAAATCGGCGCTGTGCAGCACGCGGCCCGCCGGCGTCTCGATGACGAGGGACGAGGATTCCGGGATCGAATGCGACACCGGGGCGAAGCCGACCTTGAACGGCCCGGCGCTGACCATGTTCGGCCAGGGATTGACCTGTCGCACCTGGGTGCTGTCCTGGCCGGACCGCTCCATCTTGGACTGGGCGATGGCGGCGGTGAAGCGCCGGGCATAGACCGGCGCCCGGAGCCGCGGCCAGAGCAGGCCGAGCGCGCCGACGTGATCCTCGTGCGCATGGGTGATGAAGATCGCCTCCAGCCGGTCGGCCCGCGCCTGCAGCCAGCCGGGATCGGCCATGATGAGATCCACGCCCGGACTGCCATCCATGTCCGGGAAGGTTACGCCCATATCGACGAGGATGAAGCGCTCGGCATCGCGCGGACCGTAGCCATACACATACATGTTCATGCCGATCTCCCCCGCGCCGCCGAGCGCGAGGTAGATCAGCCGGTTTTTCGCAGCCATGCTTGTCGAGTTACTCCCTGTTCAGGCGATCGATCAGAACCAGCCCGTGGATGGTCAGACCGGTATCGATGGTTTCCAGTATGTCTGTCCCTTGAGCGAAGAGGGTGGACAGTCCCCCGGTTCCGATGACGGTCATGGGCCGCGCCCGCTCGGCGCGGATGCGGGCGCAGAGGCCCTCGATCAGGCCGACATAACCCCAGAAGATTCCCGACTGCATGCAGGCGACGGTATTGGTGCCGACCACCCGCTCCGGCCGCGTCACGTCGATGAAGGGCAGCGCCGCCGCCGCCTCGTGCAGCGCCTTCAGCGACAGGTTGACGCCGGGCGCGATCACCCCGCCGACATAGGCGCCGTCATGATCGACGACGTCGAGCGTGGTCGCGGTGCCGAAATCGACCACGATCAGATCCCCGCCATAGCGGTCGAAGGCGCCGACGGTATTGACCAGCCGGTCGGCGCCGACCTGCGCCATCGGGTCGACCCGCACCGGAACGCCGAGCTTGACGTCCGGCTTGCCCACCACCTTGGGCCGGGTGTTGAAATAGCGGTCGGACAGGACGCGGAGGTTGAACACCACCTGCGGCACCACCGACGAAATCACCACGGAGCGCACGCCCGGATTCAGGCCGGAGAATTCCATCAGCTGGCTCAGCCAGACGAAATATTCATCCGCCGTGCGCTGGCGATCGGTGGCGCAGCGCCATTCCGTCACCACCTCGCGCCCGTCGTGCAGGGCGAAGACGGTGTTGGTATTGCCGACGTCAATGGCCAGCAGCATGGCCGGCCTCCGCCGCGTCGCCGAAGAAGACGTCGCCCGCCGGCAGCGTCACGCGCCCCTCGGCGGTGGCGAGCACCAGGGCGCCCGTCTCGTCGATGGTCTCGAACCGGCCGCGGATCTCGCGTCCCGGCAGCCGCGCGGTCATCGCCTCGCCGAGGCGCGCCGCGCGGGCGAGCCAGGCGGTGCGCAACGGGGCGAAGCCCTCGGTGCGAAAACGCCTTTCCCAGACATCCACGGCCGGCGCCAGCAGGTCGAGGAACTCGGCCGGCGACAGCGTGACCCCGGCGCCATCGACCAGGCTGACCGGCGGCGTCGCCCCCGGCTCCAGCGTCGCCCCGTCCGGCGCGGCGCGGAGATTGACGCCGAAGCCGATGGCCAGCGCCAGCGGCCCGCCGGCCGGGCCACCGGTCTCGAGCAGGATGCCGGCCAGCTTGCGGCCCGACAGCAGCACATCGTTCGGCCATTTCAGCGCGAAAATCTCGGGCCGACCGGTGGCGTCGATCAACGCGTCATGGAGCCCGAGCGCCGCGACGAAGG
>JBGAJI010000019.1:0-42382 GCA_044225035.1 Amaricoccus sp.
GATCGGCTATGTCGCGCAGAAATTCGCGCTCTACGGCAATCTCTCGGTTCGCGAGAACCTGCAGTTCTTCGGCGGCGCCTACGGCCTGCGCGGCCGGGCGCTCGGCGACCGGATCGCCGAGGTGCTCCGCCAGTTCGACCTCGACCCCGCGGCGCGAAGCGGCCTGCTGCCCGCCGGCTACAAGCAGCGGCTGGCGATGGCGACGGGGCTGCTGCACCGCCCCGAGATCCTGTTTCTCGACGAGCCGACCAGCGGCATCGACCCGCTCGCCCGCCGCGCCTTCTGGCGGACGATCACCGGGCTAGCGAAGGGCGGGGTCACCATCGTCGTCACCACGCATTTCATGGAAGAAGCGGAATATTGCGACCGGGTCGCCATCCAGGACGCGGGCGAGATGCTGGCGATCGGCACCCCGCGCGAGGTCCGCGCGCTGGCCGGCGACGGCGGGGCGCGCGACATGGACAGCGCCTTCATCGCCATCGTCGAGGACGCCCGCGCCCGGCGCGCGCGGCTGGCGGCGTGAGCGGGTCGGCCTCCGCCCGGCGCCTCGTCGCGCTGACCCGCAAGGAAACGCGGCAGATGCTGCGCGACCGCTCGAACCTCGTCGTCGGCATCCTGCTGCCGGTCGTGATGATCCTGCTCTTCGGCTACGGCCTGTCCTTCGACGTCACCGACGCGCGCGTGGCGGTGGTGATGGAGGAGAGCTCGGCCGGCGCGGTCAACGCGGTCGCCGGGCTGATCGGATCGGACTATCTGACGCCGATCTGGACGCATTCGATGGTCGAGGCCGAGGCGCTGATCCGCTCGGGCGCCGCCGACGCCATCCTGCGCGTGCCGGCGGAATTCACCCGCGACGTGGTTTCCGGCGACGGGACGCTGCAGCTGATCCTCAACGGCGTCGATTCCAACACCGCCCAGGCGATCGAGGGCTATGCCAGCGGCGCGGTGATGACCGCGCTCGCCCACCGGGTCGACCAGGGCCTCGCGTCGGCGTCCGGCCCCAGCGTCGAGATCGTCCAGCGGATGTGGTTCAACGAGGCGAACGACAGTACGTGGTTCCTCGTCCCAGGGCTGATCGTGCTCGTCACCACGCTGGTCGGCGCCTTCCTCACCTCGCTGCTCATCGCGCGGGAATGGGAGCGCGGCACGCTCGAGTCGCTGTTCGTCACGCCGGCGCGGCCGATGGAGATGGTGCTGTCGAAGCTCGCGCCCTATCTCGTCATCGGGGCGATCGACATTCTGCTCTGCCTTCTCGCCGCGCGCTTCGTCTTCGACGTGCCGATCCGGGGCTCGCTCTCGATCATCATCGCCTCGTCGATGCTCTATCTGCTCGTCTCGCTGGCGCTCGGCCTCGTCATATCCGGCCTCACGCGCAACCAGTTCGCGGCGAGCCAGGTGGCGCTGCTCGCCAGCTTCATGCCGGCGATGATGCTGTCGGGCTTCGTCTTCGACCTGCGCAACGTGCCGGTGGCGATCCAGGTGGTCAGCCATGTCCTGCCGGCCACCTATTTCATGGGACTGATCAAGACGCTGTTCATGGCCGGCGACTACTGGCCAGAGATCATCCGCGCCAACACGGCGCTTGCGATCTACGCGGTGATCCTGATCCTGATCGCGCGGCGCACCCTCGAAAAGCGGCTGGATTGAGGCCATGGCGGCGGCGCTGCTCTATCTCTTCCAGACGCTCGCGCTGATCCGCAAGGAACTGCTGGCCCTGCTGAAAGATCCCGCCAACCGCACGTTGCTCTTCGCGCCGGCGCTGATCCAGTCGCTGCTCTTCGGCTATGGCGCGACCTTCGACCTGACGCACGCCCCCTACGCCGTCCTCGACCTCAGCGGCGGGCAGGCGTCGCGCGACCTGCTGGCGCGGATCGACGGCACCGGGGTTTTCCAGCGGGTCGCGACCCTCGCCGGCACCGACCAGATCGCGGAGCGGGTCGAGAGCGGCGACGCGCTACTCGTCGTCGTCTTCCCAACGGATTTCGAGTCCCGGCTCGCCGCCGGCGGCCCCGCGCCGCTGCAGGTGATCCTCGACGGCCGCAACTCCGCCACCGCCGGGGCCGCCTCGGCGCAGATCGCTTCGATCGTCGGCGCCTACAATGCCTCGCTCGGCGCCACCACCCCGGTGACGATCGTGCGCCGCGCCTGGTTCAATCCGAACTACGAGTCGCTCTGGAACATGATGCCGGCGATGATCGCCTCGCTCTCGATGCTGCAGACCTTGATGATCGCCGCGCTCTCCGTCGCGCGGGAGCGTGAGCAGGGCACCTTCGACCAGCTGCTGGTAACGCCGCTGCGGCCGACGCAGATCCTGATCGGCAAGGCATTGCCGGCGATCTTCGTCGGTCTCGTCCAGTCGACCATCATCCTGCTCATCATCCTGTTCTGGTTTCGCATTCCGATGAACGGCTCGGTCGGACTGCTCTATCTCGGGCTCGTCACCTTCACCGCCGCCGCCGTCGGCATCGGCCTGTCGATCTCGGCGGTGGCGCTGACCATGCAGCAGGCGATGCTCTATACCTTCATGCTCATCATGCCGCTGATGCTGCTGTCCGGCCTCTTGACCCCGGTGCGCAACATGCCCTGGATCCTGCAGATCGCGACCTACGCCAACCCGCTGCGCTTCGGCATCGACACGGTGCGCCGGGTCTATCTCGAGGGCGCCACCTTCGCCGACATCGCGCCGAACTTCGTGCCCCTGCTGGCCGTCGCGGCGGTGACGCTGCCGCTCGCGGGGTGGCTCTTCCGCAACCGGCTCGGCTGACGCTATCCCGCCAGCGCCTTGACCGGGTCGAGCCGGGCGGCGCGCAAGGCGGGGGCGAGGCCGAAGGCGAAGCCGATGAGGATGGCGCCGAGCACCGCGCCGCCGGCGACCCGCGCCGAGAAGATCACCATCTGGCCGGTGGCGAGCGCCGTGCCGATCGCGATCGCGGCGCCGAGGGCGAGGCCGGCGACGGCGCCGACGGCGGAGAGGACCAGCGCCTCGGTCAGGAACTGGCGCAGCACGTCGCCGGTGGTGGCGCCGGTGGCGGTGCGAATGCCGATCTCGCGCCGCCGCTGCTGCACGCTCATCAGCATGATGTTCATCACGCCGATGCCGCCGACGAGGATCGAGAGGCCGGTGACGGCGACGACGGTCAGGGCGACGGTCCCGCGCGCGGCTTCGACGTCGCGGTGAATCGTGGCGGCGTCCCAGAACCAGAAATCCTCGCGCCCGTGCCGCGCGAGCATCAGCGCCCTCAGCGCCGCGACGGTCTCTTCCAGCCGTGCCATGTCGGCGATCCGGGCGATCACCAGCGTCAGTTCGTCGCCGCCGCCGAGGCGGTTCGTCGAGGTGCCGAGCGGCATTGCGACGATATCGTCCCGATCCTGGCCTTCCTCATCCGGCCCCTTGCTCTCCAGCACGCCACCGACCAGGAAGGGCGTGCCGTCGACCAGCACGAAGGTTCCCGACGGATCGCTGCCATCGGGAAACAGCTTCGCGGCCGGGGTGGCGCCGAGGATCAGGACGGCGGCGCTGGTCGCCTCGTCCTCGGCGGTGAAGAAGGCGCCGCTTTCCATGCCCCAGCGATGAACCTCGGTGAGCGCCCGCGTGGTCCCGATCGACTGCGTCGAGGCGGTCCGGGCGCCGGCTTGGAGAAGGACCGGGCGCCAGAGGCCGGGCATCACGGTGGCGACGTTGGGCACTTCGCCGATCGCCGCCGCGTCCGCCGCCGTGACCGGCCGGCTGCCCCGGAGCTCTTCGCCGAGCGAGCCGAGCACCACCCAATCGGTGCCGAAGGACTCGGCCTGCGCGGCGAGTATCGCCTGGCTGCCCCGGCTGATCGCCGAGGTCGCGATCAGGGCGGCGACGCCGATGACGATGCCGAGCAGCGTCAGGGCGGTGCGGACCGGGTTCCCCGCCAGCGCGAGCAGTGCGAGATGCGCGCCCTCGGCGAAGGCGGCGCGGCCAGTGGCCCCTGCGCGGCGCGGCCGGGCGGGGGCGAGGGGCGCGGCGCGGGGCGGAACCCGGCCGCTGTCCGCGACGACGCGGCCATCGGCGATTTCGACGCGGCGGTCGGCGGTGGCGGCGACCTTGGCGTCGTGGGTGATGAGCAGGATGGTGCGCCCACCGGCGGCGAGTTCGGAGAGAAGGCGCAGGATGTCCGCCCCCGTCCGGCTGTCGAGCGCGCCGGTCGGCTCGTCGGCGAGGATGATCGCCGGATCGTTCATCAGCGCGCGGGCGATCGCCACCCGCTGCTGCTCGCCGCCCGACAGCTCGCCCGGCAGGCTGCCCAGCCGATCGCCGAGCCCGAGCTGGCGCAGGAGGTCGCCCGCCCTGCGCCGTCGCTCGGACCGCGGCAGGCCCGCGTGGACCGCCGGCAGCTCGACATTGCGCAGGAGGTCGAGATCCTCGATCAGGTGGTAATCCTGGAAGACGAAGCCGATCATGTCGCGCCGCAGCCGCGCGCGGGCATCGTGGTCGAGGGCGCCGACCTCCTCCCCGGCGAGGAGGCAGCGCCCCTCGGTCGGCCGGTCGAGCAGGCCGATGATATTCATCAAGGTCGACTTGCCGGAGCCCGAGGCGCCGACGATCGCCACGAACTCGCCTCGCCCGATCGCGAGACGCACATCGTCGAGCGCCGGCCGGGCGCCCGCCGGGCCGAAGCGCCGGGTGACGCCTTCGAGCATCACGAGCGGCGGGGTCACGGCGCCACCTGGACGAGGCCCGGCTCCGTCTCGGCGGTTTCCGCCACCACCACGCGCTCGCCTTCGGTCAGCCCGACCTCCACCGTCGCGAAAAAGCGGGTGCGCAGGCCGATGCGCACCGGGCGGTTCTCGATCCCGGCGGCGGTCTCGACGCGGACCGTGCCATCCTCGGCGAGGGCGGCGACCGGGATGGTCAGCGCGTCCGGCGCCTCGGTCTCGACGAAGAACACCTGCGCGGTCATGCCGCCGCGCAGGGCGCGGTCGGGGTTCGGCACGTCGAAGAGGGCGAGATAAACGATGACCTTGGCATCGAGCGCCATGCCGTCGGTCTTCGCGTCCCCCGCGGGGCGCGGCGGCACCGGCAGGATCTGGCGCAAGGTGGCGCGGTGGCGGGTCTCCGGGTCGCCGAGCGTGGTGAACCAGACGGGCATCCCCTCGCGCAGCCGCGGCACATCCGCCTCCGACACCTCGGTCCAGACCGTCATCCGGTCGAGCGCGGCGATGGTGAGGATGAGCGGCGTGTCGTAATTTGCGTTCAGCGTCTGGCCCTCGCGCGCCTCGATCGCGACGATCGTGCCGTCGATCGGCGCGCGGATCGTCGCGCGCCGCAGCGCCGCCTCGCGCGCGGCCAGCGTGGCCCCGGCCTGCGCGATCCGCGCCTCGGTCTGCTCGACCCGCGCGCGGCCCTTCGCCACGTCGCGGCGGCTTTCCTCCACCGCGATCAGCGACAGGGCGTCGCGCGCCGCCAGCGCCTCGTCGCGGCGGTTGTCGCCCTCGGCGAAGGCGAGCTCGGCGCGCTGCTCGGCCAGTTCCGCCGTCAGCGCCGCCCGCTCGGCGCGCAAAGCCTCGACCTCCGCCGCCTCGACCTCGGCGTCGATCTCGGCGAGCAGGTCGCCGGCGCGCACTACGTCGCCGACCGCGACGCGGAGCTTCGCCAGCTGTCCCGACACCTGCGCGCCGACATCGACGAAGTCGAAGGGCCGGACGCGCCCCGTCGCCATGATCGTCTCCTCGAGATCGCGCCGCTCGACCGCCGCCGTCTCGTAGGCAACCGGCGCCGGACGCCGCCAGGCGGTCAGCACCACCGGCGCCAGCAGGAGGAGTGTCACGAGAAAAGCGGCGCGGGGAAGCCACGGGCGACCGCCGCCGCCCGTGGGCCTGTCCCGAAGCTCTGTCACGTGGAAACCATGTGCGCCCTCAGAAGCGGTAGGTCAGGGTACCGCTCACCGTCGGCTGCTCGGTGTAGAAACAGCCCCAGAGCTCGCAATAGACATCGTCCGACGCGCCGAGATTGTTGGCATTGAGATCAAGGCTGACGCCTTCCCATCTCGGGTGAAGGGCGCCGAAATCGTAGCCGGCGGCGAGATCGAAGACGAGCGTCGAATCCCGGCGCAGGGTGTTTTCCTCGTCCGCCCAGCTCTCGGACCCGTAGCGCGCGCCCGCGCCGAGGCTGATACCGCGCATCCTCCCGGTCTCCGGCGCGTAGTAGATCCAGAGCGATGCCACGTCGGGCACGGTCGTATAGTCGTTCCCCTCCACCCCGTCGTTCGACTGGGTGATCTCGGAATCGAGATGGGTATAGGCGAGCGACACATCGACCGGCCCGAGCCCCGCCCGGCCTTCGAGTTCGATGCCGCGCACCCGGACCTCGCCGGTCTGGCGCGAGAAGTTCGGATCGCCGGGATCCGTGGTCAGCAGGTTCGACTGGGTGATCTGGAAAATGGCGGCGGTCAGCAGCGCGTCGACGCCCGGCGGCTGGTACTTGACGCCCGCCTCGTACTGGTCGCCGCGCGTCGGCTCGAACGGATCGCCGTCGCGATCGGTGCCGACCACGGGCTCGTAGGACTGCGAGAAACTGACATAAGGCGCGATCCCCGTCGGCGAGAGATAGAGCAGGCCGGCGTTGCCGACGAAGGCGCGGTCCGTGTCGTCATAGTCCCAGCCGGGATCGGAATCGCGGTGCTTCAGCTCCGCTTCGGTCCAGCGGCCGCCAAAGGTCGCGTGCCAGGGACCGAACGACGCGATATCCTGCAGATAGACGCCGCTTTCGGTGACCGTGTCGCGTGTGCGAAACGGGGTGAAGGGACCGAAATCGGTGCTGTGCACGGGATTGGCGAAATCGAGCGGCGGGGCGTCGGCCGAGGAGCCCTGCCAGTCGGTGTAATTGTCGCTGTAGTCGTAGCCGACCAGGATCCTGTGCTCCGCCGGCCCGGTGAACAGGTCCCATTCCAGCCGCGCGTCGAAATCGAACACCTCGATCGCCTGGTCGTGGATCACCGCCTCGCGCGCCACTTCCAGCGGCGCGTCCGGATTTCCGGTCAGCCCGTTCCAGGCCAGCACCTGACGATAATCGACGTTGGTCTCGACATAGCGCGCGTTGTTGACGAAGCGCAGCGTCGGCGTGATCTCGTGCGTCAGCTCATAGCCGAGCGAATATTGTTCCGACCTTTTGTGGTCCCATCCGGGCTCGCCGGGATTGAAACTCGGGGAGACCGCTTCCAGCGCCTCCAGCGGCGCCTCGTTCGACCATTCCGCGCCTTCGAGCTTCCGATAGGACGGCAGCAGCGTCAGCGTCGTCCGGTCGGTCGGCTGCCAGGTGAGGCTCGGCGCGATGTAGATCCGGTTGTCGTCGACATCGTCCATCTGGGTCCCGCCGGTCTGGCCGAGCGCGACCAGTCGCCAGCCGAGCTTGTCGCCGTCGCCGACCGTGCCGTGGAGGTCGAAGGCGCCTTGGGTGAAGCCATAGGACCCGTAGCGGATCAGCGACTCGCGGGCGTCGTTGAACAGCGGCCGCTTGCTCACCTCGTTGACGATGCCCCCCGGCGCCATCTGGCCATAGAGCACCGAGGCGGGACCGCGCAGCACGTCGATCCGCTCCAGCCCATAGGGTTCGACCGAGAGCTGTCCCGACCGGACCCGGCCATCGCCGACCCTGAGGCCGTCGAGATAGTTCACCGCCCAGAAGCCGCGGATCTGGACGGAGTCGTTGGTGACGGTGAAGGTCGGCGGCACGAAGACACCCGGCGCGTAGCCGAGCGCCTCGCCGAGGTTGGTGGCGCCGCCGCGCGCGGCGATCTCCGCCGCGCCGACCACGCTGATCGAGGCCGGCGTCTCGATGACCGGCACGTCGGTCTTCATCGCCGTGGCGCTGTCGCGGGGGACGAAACCGGCCAGCGGGCCGGCGCTCGCCGTGCCCTCGACATTGATCGTCCCGAGCAGCAGCGCGTCGCCAGCCTCGGCTCCCGGCGCCGCGCTTTCCTGCGCCTCCGCGCCACCGCAAAAGGCGAGGAGGCCCATGGTCAAGAAATATCGTGCCTGCAAGGCGGCCTCCACATCCAAACATAATCGGTCTGGCTGGCTGTGGCTCGCCTTCGGCATCAGAAGGGCTGAGGAACGGATCGTCAATATCCGAAAGGGCGAAAGACGGACGCCGCCCCCGGCGCGGCGAAGATCGTTACGCACGGTTCTCCGGTGAGCCTCCGCCCTCCGCCCTCAGACCTCCCTCATCAGCCGGAGCGCGTCGTAGATCGCGGCGTGGGTGTTGCGGGCGGCGACCGCGTCGCCGACGCGGAAGAGCTGGAACACGCCATCGGGATTGCGCGTCACCGCCTGCGGCCGGCCGGCGATCAGGTCGTCGTGCGACATTTCGCCGTGGTTCCGCGAGGCGGGCTTCAACTCGAAATAGAGATCGTCGAGCGGGATCGTGCCGTGGTTCACCACCACCTGGTCGAACTCGCGCGCGCGCGTGACCCCGCCATAGTCGCTGCCGATCCGCGCGACGAGCCGGTTGCCGCGCTTCTCGACCGCCTCGAGCCGCCAGGTGACGGTGAAGGTGGTGTCGAGCTTCTGCAGGCTCCGCATGTAGGGCACGAGGTTCATCGCCATCACCTCGGGCGCGAAGGCGCGGTCCGGGGTCATGATCTCGACTTTCGCGCCCGCCGTCGCCGCCACCTCCGCCGCCTGCAGCCCCGCGTGGTCGCCGGCGTCGTCGAAAACCAGCACCTCGCGGCCCGGCTTCACATCGCCCGAGATGATGTCCCAGGCGGAGACGACGAGGTCGTTGCCCGCGCTCAGGATCTCGGTATGCGGCATGCCGCCGGTGGCGACGATCACGACGTCCGGCTGCTCGGCCAGAACGTCGGCGGCCTCGGCCCAGGCGTTGAAGCGGAACCGCACCCCGAGGCGTTCGCAGCGCGCCATCCGCCAGTCGATGATCGAGATCATCTCGCGCCGCCGCTCGTTCCGCGCGGTCAGGCGGATCTGGCCGCCGGGATCGGCCGCCGCCTCGAAGACCAGCGTGTCGTGCCCCCGTTCGCCCGCCACCCGCGCCGCCTCGAGCCCCGCGGGGCCGGCGCCGATGATGACGACCTTCCTGCGCTCGTCCGCCTTCGCGATCAGGTGCGGCATCGTCGTCTCGCGCCCGGTCGAGGGGTTGTGGATGCAATAGGCGGCCCCCCCCTGATAGATCCGGTCGAGGCAGTAGTTCGCCCCGACGCAGGGCCGGATCTCGTCCTCGCGCCCTTCGATGATCTTGCGCACGATATGCGGGTCGGCCATGTGCGCGCGGGTCATCCCGATCATGTCGACCTTGCCGGCGGCGATCGCGTGGCGCGCGGTGGCGACGTCGGGGATCTTCGCGGCGTGGAAGGTCGGGAAGTTCGTCGCCGCGCGGATTTCCCCGGCGAAGTCGAGATGCGGCGCGCCCTTCATCCCCTGGATCGGGATCACGTCGGTCAGCCCGGCGTCGGTGTCGATATGGCCGCGCACCACGTTCAGGAAGTCGACGAGGCCGCTGTCCTTCAGCTTCTGCGAGATCGAGAGGCCGTCGGCCTTGGTCAGCCCGCCCTCCATCATCTCGTCGCCGGTATAGCGGATGCCGAGCAGGAAGTCCGGGCCGACCCGCGCGCGGATCGCGCGCAGCACGTCGAAGGTGAAGCGCAGGCGGTTGTCGAGCGATCCGCCATAGGGGCCGTCGAGGTCGTTGGTCGCCGGCGACCAGAACTGGTCCAGCAGGTGGCCGTAGGCTTCGAACTCGACCCCGTCCATCCCGCCGGCCCGCATCCGCTCGGCGCCGTCGGCATAGTCCCCGATGATCCGCGCGATATCCCAGTCTTCCATCTTCTTCGGAAAGGCGCGGTGCGCCGCCTCGCGCCGGTGCGACGGCGAGACGACCGGCAGCCAGTCGCCCTTGTCCCAGCGGGTGCGCCGGCCGAGGTGGGTGAGCTGGATCATCACCGCCGCGCCCTCCGCGTGGATGGCGTCGGTCAGCTCCTTCATCCAGGGCACGATCTCGTCCTTGTAGACGAGCAGGTTGTTGAAGGCGGGCGGGCTGTCCTTCGACACCGCGCCCGAGCCGGCGGTCATCGTCATCGCGACGCCGCCCTTCGCCCGTTCGACGTGATAGGCGCGATAGCGCGCCTTCGGCATTCCGTCCTCGGGATAGGCCGGCTCGTGCGAGGTGACGATGACCCGGTTGCGGAGGGTCAGGTGCTTGAGCTGGTAGGGCTGGAGCAGAACGTCGGTCGACATCACCCGATTCCCCCGTCTGGCTGTGTGGCTGCGACCGGGATACGGCAAAATGTGCACATGTGTCAACGCCGGAAACACTGGTGAACATTTCTGTTGCGGCGGTGTTGGCCGGGACCTATGGTCGGCGTATGGAACAGGCTCTTCCCGACAGTGGCTGGCGCGGGTCGGCGGACCTCTGGCTCGACGCCGCCTATCACGCGCTGATCGAGGGCGGCATCGACGCGGTGAAGGTCCAGCCGCTCGCCAAGGGGCTGAACCTGTCGCGCACCAGCTTCTACTGGTTCTTCAAGGACCGCGAGGCGCTGCTCGAGGCGCTGCTCGCCCGCTGGCGCGACAAGAACACCGGCGGCATCCTCCGCCAGACCGAGGCCTATGCCGAGTCGATCACCGAGGCGATGCTCAATGTCTTCGACTGCTGGCACGACGCGGATCTCTTCGATTCGCAATTCGAGTTCGCGGTGCGCAGCTGGGCGCTCCAGTCGCCGGAGACCCTCGCCGAGGTGCGCGAGGCCGATCGCGCGCGACTCGCGGCGCTGACCGCCATGCTCGTCCGTTTCGGCCACGACCCCGGCGCCGCCGATGTCGCCGCCCGCACGGTATATCTCGTGCAGATCGGCTATATCTCGATGCAGGCCGACGAGGACCAGGCCGACCGGATGGCCCTCATCGCCCGCTATGTGACCATCTTCACCGGCCGGAAGCCGAAACAGCGCGAGCTCGACCGATTCTTCGCCCGCCACGGCGTCGTCCCCTCTCCCTCCTCCTGAGGACCTCCCATGCGCAGCAGCAAGACCATTCACGTGATCTCCGCCCACGCCGAGGGCGAGGTCGGCGACGTCATCGTCGGCGGCGTTACCCCGCCCCCCGGCGCCACGCTCTGGGAGCAACGGGCCTGGATCGCCCAGGACGAGACCCTGCGCGACTTCGTCCTGAACGAGCCGCGCGGTGGCGTCTTTCGCCACGTCAACCTGCTCGTGCCGCCGAAGCACCCGGAGGCCGACGCCGCCTTCATCATCATGGAGCCGGAGGACACGCCGCCGATGTCGGGCTCCAACTCGATCTGCGTCTCCACGGTTCTGCTCGACGCCGGCATCCTGCCGATGACCGAACCCGAGACCCATATCGCACTGGAGGCCCCCGGCGGCCTCGTCCGGGTGCGGGCGGAGTGCCGGAACGGCAAGGCGGAGCGGATCTTCGTTCAGAACCTGCCGAGCTTCGCCGAGCGGCTCGGGGTGCCGCTGGAAGTGGAGGGCCTCGGGACGCTGACCGTCGACACCGCCTATGGTGGCGACAGCTTCGTCATCCTCGACGCCGCCTCTTTCGGCCTCTCGCTCAAGGCCGACGAGGCCCATGACATCGCCCGCCTCGGCGTGCGCGTCACCAACGCGGCCAACGCCGCGCTCGGCTTCACTCACCCGACCAACACGGACTGGAGGCACATCTCCTTCTGCCTGTTCGCCGGCCCGGTCACGCGCACGCCGGAGGGCCTTCGCGCCGGCGCCGCGGTGGCGATCCAGCCGGGCAAGGTCGACCGCTCCCCAACCGGCACCGCGCTCTCCGCCCGCATGGCGGTCCTGCACGCCCGGGGCGAGATGGGGCTCAACGACCGGCTGACCGCCGTCTCCCTCATCGGCTCGACCTTCACGGGGCGCGTCCTCGGCACGACGACGGTCGGCGACACCCCGGCGATCCTGCCCGAGATTTCGGGGCGCGGCTGGATCACCGGCATCCACCAGCACATGCTCGACCCCTCCGACCCCTGGCCCGGAGGCTATCGCCTGACCGACACCTGGGGGGCCCGGTGATGGCCGAGACCGTGACCCTGGCCTTCGAAGAGCTCGCCGCGCGGGTAAAGGCGGCGCTGGAAGCCAAGGGCTTCGTCGCGGCGCAGGCGGCGGCGCTCGCCCAGGTCGTCGCCGCCGCCGAGCGCGACGGCGCGCGGTCGCACGGGCTCTACCGGCTCGACGGCATGCTCGCCTCGGCGCGCGCCGGCGTCGTCGATCCCCGCGCCGAGCCCCGCCTCCTGTCCGACGACGGCACGGCGATCGTCCGCGTCAACGCCGGCTTCGGCTTCGCCCCGGCGGCCCTTGAACTTGGCACGCCCATCCTCGCCGAACGCGCCCGCGCCCTCGGCATCGCCGCCCTCGTCGTCAACGACTGCGGCCACCTCTCCGCGCTCTGGCCGGAGATCGAGATGCTGACCGACCGCGGCCTCGCGGCGATCGCGCTCTGCCCCAGCTATTCGACCGTCGCGCCCGCCGGGGGAACCGCGCCGCTGCTCGGCACCAATCCCTTCGCCTTCGGCTGGCCGCGCCCGGGCGGCGATCCTTACGTCTTCGACTTCGCCACCTCGGTCGCCGCGCGCGGCGAGATCGAGCTCCGCCGCCGCGCCGGCGAGCCGATCCCGGAGGGCTGGGCGATCGACGCCGAAGGATGATCGAACTGCTCGGCGCCTGCCTGATCGGCGACCTGACCAGCCGCGGCGCCCTCGACCGGATCGGCACCACCGCCCTCTCGCCGATTCACGGCGAACTGCTGATCGCCTTCTCGCCGGAAGTCTTCGCCCGCGGCCGCGACGGCGACCCCTTCGCCCGCGCCGAGAGCCTGTTCGACGCGATCCTCGGTCAGGGCGCCCGCCTGCCGTCGCAACGTCGCTTCGCGGCGCGGGCCCGGTCCCTCACCGACGGCATCCGGTTGCCCGCCGAAGAGGTCGCGCGGCTCGACGCGCTCGGCGGGTCAGCGCGCGCGCCCGGACCCTAACCCTCCGGCGCCGGATCGGCCCCGGGCTTAGCGTCCGGGGTTTCGAGATCATCCTCGAGATATTGCTCGAGATCGACGAGATCGTCCGGCAGGGGCAGGCCCATCGCCCGCATCTCGGTCAGCTTCTCGCGCAGACTTTCCTGCAGCTGATGCGAATCGTCCGGGTTCTTCGCGATCTCGTCGAGCAACATCGCGATCCCCAGACGGAAATCCTCGAAAGCCATGCAATCCTCCCGGTTTCCCAGCGCCACGCGCCATGCGACAGTAGCCGTCCCGGCGCGCCGCTTCTTGATCTAGCGCATTGGCGTGGCGCGCGCACGAGCGCAGTGGGAAGCAGTAAGGGGCGCCAGGCGCCCGCGCAGGCTACGGAGAGGTCCCATGTCCTTCAAGACCGTGTTCTTCACCATCGGAACCAACCAGGACACCAGCGAATTCGAGCGCGTGGTCGCCGTGTGCCGCGAGCTCGGCGCGCATCTGACCGTGCTCGTGCTCGGCGTCGCGGCCCCGCCGCCGGCCTCGCCCTATGGCGTGATCTCCAACGACGTCTGGGCGAGCGAGATCGACCAGGGCCAGGAGGACGCGCGCGCCAAGGCCGCCGAGGTGACCGCCATCCTCGAAGCGTCGGGCATCTCCTTCGAGGTCGATCCGCAGTTCGTCGACCGCGCGACGGTGACGACGCTGGCCGCGCGCTTCGCCCGCTACGCCGATATCGCCTTCGTCGCGCCGCACGCGGCGGGGGCCGAGGCGCAGCAGGATTGGGTGATGAACGGCGCGCTCTTCGAATCGGGTCGCCCGGTGCTGCTTCTTCCCGGCAAGCCCTTCGTCTTTCCGCCGAAGGGCCGCGTCGTGCTCGCTTGGGACGCGAGCGTCGAGGCCTCGAAGGCGGTGCGCGACTCGATCGATCTCCTGGCTCGGGCCAAGGCGGTCGACGCGGTGCTGATCGATCCCGTGCCCTCCTTCGACGGCCATGGGGCGGAACCGGGGGCCGATCTCGCCGCCTATCTCTCGCGGCACGGCGTCAAGACCACCATTCACCGGATCCCGCGCGAGGGGCAGGAGGTGGGCGACATCCTGCGCCGGACGGCGACCGATTTCGGCGCCGAGCTGATCGTGATGGGCGGCTTCGGCCATTCGCGCCTGCGTCAGCGCTTCTTCGGCGGCACCACCTCGACGATGATGAAGGAGGTGACGATCCCGGTGCTGATGGCGCATTGAGCGGGCCGGCGGGGAGCGGGCCGGCCAGGGGCCGACCCGCCGCCGTCGCTCAGGCCGCGACGATGTTGTGCGCCGGGCCGTAGGGGAAGCCGGTGATGTTCTCCGCCCGGTCCTCGTGGATGACGAGGATGTCGTGCTCGCGATAGCCGCCGGCGCCCGGCGTGCCGAGCGGCACGGTCAGCATCGGCTCCATCGAGATCACCATCCCCGGCTCCAGCACCGTGTCGATATCCTCGCGCAGCTCCAGCCCCGCCTCGCGGCCGTAGTAGTGGCTGAGGATGCCGAAGGAATGGCCATAGCCGAAGCTGCGGTAGCCGAGCAGGCCGCGCTCGGCGAAGAAGGCGTTGATCTCGGCCACGATGTCGCGGCAGCGCGCGCCGGGCGTGAGGAGCCGGAGCCCGAGTTCGTGCGCCGCCACGTTCGCCTCCCACAGCGCGCGGCTGGCCGCGTCGGGCTCGCCCAGGAACAGCGTCCTTTCGAGCGCGGTATAGTAGCCCGAGATCATCGGGAAGCAGTTGAGGCTGAGGATGTCGCCCGCCTCCAGCCGCCGCGTCGTCACCGGATTGTGCGCCCCGTCGGTATTGAGGCCGGACTGGAACCAGACCCAGCTGTCGCGCAACTCGCTGTCCGGATAGGCCTCGGCGATCGCCAACTCCATCGCGTCGCGCCCGGCCATCGCCACGTCGATCTCGCGCGCGCCGGGGCGGATCACTTCGCGGATCGCCGCGCCGCCGAGGTCGGCGACCCGGGCGCCGCCCTTGATCAGCGCGATCTCGGCCGGTGATTTCACCATCCGCTGGCGCATCGCCGCCGGCGCGATGTCGGCCACCGCCGAAGGCGACAGGAAGGCCTCCAGCGCCGCGCGCGCCGCCAGGGTCAGGTGGTCGCCCTCGATCCCCAGCCGCCGCCCAGTCCCGGTCAGCGAGCCGACCGCGCGCCAGTAATTGTCCCGCTGCCAGTCGGTGTAGGTGAGGCTCTCGCCATGACAGCGCCGCCCCGGCTGGCCGCCGTCGATATTGGCGCTGACCGTCACCGCCCGGTCGGCGGTGACGACGAGCGCGTAGGGCCGGCCGAAGGCGCAATAGAGAAACCCGCCGTAATAGGCGACGCCGTGCATCGAGGTGAGGACGGCCGCCTCCAGCCCTTGCGCCGCGAGGATGGCGCGAAGGCCGGCGAGCCGCGCCTCATACTCCTCCGCCGCGAAGGGCAGGGGGGCGGGGTCGCCGTTCGGAAAGGCGAAAAAGGCCGGGCGGGTGGGGGTGAGCGGAGCGTTCATCTTGGCGCTTTCGAAGGCGCCGGCCGGGGCGGGAACGCCCCGCGCGCGGCGGGCAATCCCGGCGTACAGGACGGTGCGGACCGATCCGGCCCGGGCGGGGGACGCGGCCCCCTCGGCGACGCCATCGCCGAACCCGGAGCCCTTGTCGCCGGAGGACGCGCGATGGTCGCGCCGCTTTGCGGCGTGGCGCGGCGAAAAACGACGCGGCGGAGTTTGTCTTCCGTCCGGTCGGTTCGCGAGGCGAATGTCCCGTTAATAGTAAACGAAAAATCCAGAACGATCGCTTGGTAGAAAGATTGCATTAAAATCGCCTGTCTGCATCTTGGGACAGGGTTGGAGTGTCCCGGATGCTTGAGGAAATTTCGTATATTTTGATAAATATGAGTGAAGCCGAAGCGGCGGCCATCGGGCCGCTCCTGTTGCTTGTCGGCTTCATCGTGGGATTGGTGATCCGCCGGGGCAAGACATGGTCCATGCGGCGCGTTCCTTATTTCATCGGGACCTGCGCGGTGCTCGGTCTTTTCGGGGCCTTGCCCGCCGCCTCCCTCTTCTTCTCCAGAACGGACGGGGAGTATGGGGAGTATGTTGTCTGGGCAATTCTCGCCGTCATGCTTGGCGGCGTTATCGCCGGGGGCGTGGCCTCGGGCATCCTCGCGCATGCTAGGTCCGTCAATGCCTACGGCCATGGGGGCCGGGGATGGATGGGAATCGTCCCGATCCTGGGGCTTGTCCTGCAGTTCAAGCGCCCCCTCGACTGGGAACCGCGAACATGGGGAAAGGTCGCGCGCGATACCGCCGGGATCATCCTCGGCCTCTTTCTGGGGGGGATCGGCGTTTTCGTCGGAATGGTCGCGAATGAGAAGGCCAATGAAATGTCCCGCCAGGCCGCGAACGATCCCGAGAAGGGCATCGACTGGATGCTGCGCAATCATGGGCTCGAGGCCAGCCTGCGCGAGGTGGCATCCGCGGTGACACCCTATCGGATCGACGAAACGACGACCCTTCTCCGCATGGAGAGCAGCGGGACCATCCTGCGCTACGTCTACGAGATCTTGCCGGAGTTCGCGGATTTCCCCAGTTCGACGCGAATGGATATCATCGCAGTCACCTGCGCTCACGAACCGCTACATCCTTTGATCGACGCCGGAGCGACGATCGAGCATGTGTATCTCATCCCGGACGGGACCCAGGCGGGAAGCGTCGCGGTCACCCGGCGCATGTGTACGAACTGACAGATGCGCACCGTAACTTACCAGCCCGCCGTCGATGACTTGATCGCGGCTTATCGCCGGAAGGACCTGCATCGGATTTCGACCCGCGAGGCGATCAGAAATTGGACTGTAGCACATATCTTTTTGTTCACCTTATTATTTATAACATCACGAGATAAAAATCTCACAACTAGAATAATGTTGGCGATCATTGTCGTGATTGTCGCGTCTGTTATTTCAACGGCGGTCCAAATTCTTGTAGTTTATTTCACATCATCGCACATGGCGAAAAAGATTTTCGCGCAGCAACGTAGCCTTCATTCAGTCACGACGGTCACATGGTCGGATTCCGACATAATATTCTCCGGCGGTGATAGTACCTTCCGCCTGACATGGTCCGAGATCGGCACTGTCCTGAAGGACAGAAAGAACATCATTCTGTTTCCGAGTGACTTCACGCTGTGTTGCCTGCCCCTGCGTGTGCTGACGTCCGCCCAGGTCTCCGACATCATGGAACAAACCCGTCTGCACCGCCGACCTTAGAACACGCTGGGTTCCGCGGGAGCGTCGGAACGGGCGCGCTCTTCCTTTGGTGATGGCGGACCTACCCCTCCCTCCGCGCCCGCAATCTCCGCTCCAGCCCGCGCAGGGCGAGCGACAAGCCCACCGTCATCACGAGATAGAGGAAGGCCACCACGTTATAGGTCTCGAAGAAGCGGAAGGAGCCGGCGGCGTAGATCTTGCCGAGCTGGGTGATGTCGGCGACGCCGAGCACCGAGACAAGCGCGCTGTCCTTGATCAGCGCGATGAAATCGTTGCCGAGCGGCGGCAGGATGGCGCGGATCGCCTGCGGGAACACCACGAGGCGGAAGCGGTGCCAGCCGCCGAGGCCGAGGGCCTTCGCCGCCTCGACCTGGCCCGGGTCGACGGACTGGATGCCGGCGCGGAACACCTCGGCGATGAAGGCCGAATAGCCGATGGTCAGCGCGAGGATCGCCCGCCACATCAGCGAGAGGTCGCGCGTCGCGATCTGCCCCCATCCGAGCGGGCCGGCGAGGGCGTTCCAGCCGGCGACGAGGGCCGGCGCGCCGACGAAGGCGATGTAGAACAGGAGGACGAGGATCGGCACCCCGCGCACGATCTCGATATAGAACCGCGCCGCCTGACGCGCCACGACCGAGGTCGACAGGACGCAGACGGCGAGCAGGAGGCCGAGCGCCGAGGCGAAGGCGAAGGCGGTGACGGTGACGAAGATCGTGACGCCGATCCCGCCCGACACGGTGGCGAGGATCTGGGCATAGATCTCGTCCGTCGCCATCAGCCACAGCAGCGCCGCGCCGATCAGCCCGGCGGCCAGCAGCCACCAGGGGAAGTCCCGCCCCGCGGGCGCGGGCATCGCGGACCCTCTACTGGCCCATCTTGTAGTCGCGGAACCACTTGATGTTGAGCTTGTCCATGGTGCCGTCCGCCTTCATCTCGGCGATCGCGGCGTTGACCGGCGCCACGAGGTCGGACCCCTTGGGGAAGATGAAGCCGAAATCCTCGGCCCCCATCGCCGCGCCCGTCATCTTGAAGACGCCGGGATTGGCATCGACATAGCCCTGTCCGCCGGTGCTGTCGGTGAGGACGAGGTCGACATCGCCGGCGCGCAGCGCCTGGACGCTGGCGCCGAAGGTCTCGAACAGCTTCACCCTCGGATTGGCCTCGTTGCCGTCGAGCAGATCGTAGACCGCGACATAGAAGGGCGTCGTTCCGGCCTGCGCGCCGATCAGCAGATTCTCCGGCCCGGCGATGAAGCTCGCCTCGTCGGAGAAGCGCGTCTCGTCGGCGCGCACCAGCATGAAGGTCTCGGACCGCATGTAGGGGTCGGAGAAATCCACCTGCTCGGCGCGGTCGTCGCGGATGGTGATGCCGGTCATGCCGATGTCGTACTGGCCTTCATGCACGGCCGGGATCATCGCGTCCCAGCTCGAGTTGGCGTAGGTCACCTTGAAGTTCAGGCGCTTGGCGATGTCGGCCATCGCATCGTATTCCCAGCCGATCGCCTCTCCGGTGCCCGGGGCGACGAATTGCAGCGGCGGATAGGCGTTCTCGGTCACCACCACCACCGCGCGGCCCCCGAGATCGGGCAGCTCGGCGAGGGCCGGCAACGGCGTGAGCGCGAGGAGGGCGAGGAGCAGGGGACGCATGGGCGGGCCTCGGACGAAGGGGGCGGGACGCGGCCGACAATGGGACAGCCCGCCGGACAGGGCAAGCCCGGGCCAGCCGGCGCGCGCGCCCATCCAACGCTCCCCGGGGGGCCATCGGTTAACGGCGAGCGGCGAAACAGGCTTTATGTCGGGCTGTTTTGCGACTATCTGGTGACGATGAAGAAGACAAAGCCGCTTGCCTTCTCGGTGCATCTCCTGACCGGCTCCGGCGCCGCGCTGGCCCTTCTGGCGCTTGTCTCCGCGACGCAAGCCGCTTGGCCGGCGATGTACGGCTGGCTGCTGCTCGCCTTCATCGTCGATGGCATCGACGGGCCGCTGGCGCGCAAGGTCGATACCAAGACCAATGCCAGCAATTGGGACGGGGCGACGCTCGATCTCGTCATCGACTATCTCAACTATGTCTTCATCCCGGCCTATGCGCTCATCTATTCCGACCTCTTGCCGAGCCCGCTCGGCCTGATCGTCGCGCTGCTCATCGCGCTGACAGGCGTGGTCTATTTCGCCGATGTGCGGATGAAGGCGCCGGACAATTGCTTCGTCGGATTTCCGGCCGCCTGGCAGATGCTTGTCCTGGTTCTCCTGGTATTCACCCCGCCGGTCTGGGCGACGATGGCGATCATCGTCATCCTCGCGATCGCGCAGTTCACCCCGCTGAAATTCATCCATCCGGTGCGGACCGAGCGCTGGCGCGTGGTGAACCTGCCGGTGCTGCTGCTCTGGGGTGTCTTCGCCGCCTGGTCCGCCTGGACGCATTTCGATCCGCCCGCGGGGGCGCGGCTCGGCCTGCTGCTGACCAGCGTCTGGCTGCTCTTCATCGGCATCGTGATGCAGGCGCTGCCGGCGCGCAAGAAAGTGGTCAGCGCCGAATAGCGCGGGGGCGCTCGTGGCAGTCGAATCATCCACCGCGCCCG
This sequence comes from Amaricoccus sp., assembly GCA_044225035.1. Lineage (GTDB taxonomy): Bacteria > Pseudomonadota > Alphaproteobacteria > Rhodobacterales > Rhodobacteraceae > Amaricoccus. The sequence continues at coordinate 19,802 of JBGAJI010000019.1, forward strand.
ACCTCGATCCGCTCGTCGCCGAAATCCGCGCCTGCCGGATCTGCGCCGCCCGCTTCGCCGCGACCGAGACGCGCCATGCGCCGCGCCCCGTGCCCTGGCTGTCGGCGGTCGCGCCGATCCTCGTCGCGAGCCAGGCGCCGGGCGCCAAGGTTCACGCGCGCGGCCGGCCGTTCGACGATGCCTCCGGCGACCGGCTGCGCGACTGGATGGGCGTCGACCGGCCCACCTTCTATGATCGCGGCCGGTTCGGCGTGCTGCCAATGGCCTTCTGCTTTCCGGGCTATGATGCCAAGGGCTCGGATCTGCCGCCGCCGCCGGTCTGCGCCGCCACCTGGCGCGGCCGGGCGCTGGCGATGATGCCGCGCGTCCGGCTTATCCTGCTGATCGGCGGCCATGCGCAGCGCTGGCATCTCGGCGCGGCGGCGCGCGGCGGGGTGACGGCGACGGTAACGAACTGGCGGGCCTTCGGCCGCGCGATCCTGCCGCTGCCGCACCCGTCCTGGCGCAATACCGGATGGCTGCGCCGCAACCCCTGGTTCGCCGAGGAACTGCTGCCCGAATTGCGCGCGCGGGTTTCCAGCCTGCTCGCCGGGGACTAGAACGGTGGCTGGCGGGGCGAGGGAGGCGCGCATGGGTTATATCGATGGCTTTCTGATCGCGGTGCCGACGGGGAAACGCGCCGAATACGAGGCGCTGGCCCGCTCGGCCGCGGCGGTCTTCAAGCAGCATGGCGCGCTGGAGGTCGTGGAATGCTGGGGCGATGACGTGCCGGAAGGCAAGCTCACCTCCTTCCCGCTGGCCGTGAAGCTGGAACCGGACGAGACGGTGGTGTTCTCCTGGGTGCTCTATCCCTCGCGCGAGGTTCGCGACGCCGCCAATGTCAAGGTGATGGAGGATCCGGTGATGAAGGCGTTCAATCCCGAAAACGTCCCCTTCGACGGCAAGCGGATGATCTTCGGCGGCTTCGAAGTGCTGGTGCGGGCCTGAGCATGACGGCGGCCGAAACCCCGATCGACGCCGCCTTTCGCGCGCAGGCCGCCGACCCGGAGGACGAGGGGGCGCGCCGGCGCTTTCAGGAGCGGCTGCTCGACGCGGAGTTGCTGCTGCTCCTGGAGGAGGAGCCGGGGGACGGCGACCGGCTGCGCCCCCGGGTGTTCGATCTCGAGGAGGGGAGCTTCGTGCTCGCCTTCGATCGCGACGACCGGTTGGCGGCGTTCTTCGACGCGCCGGTGCCCTTCGCCGCGCTGTCGGGGCGGCGGCTGGTGGAGCTGCTGGCGGGAGCCGGGCTCGGCCTCGGGCTGAACCTCGGCGAGGCACCCTCTGCGACGCTGCTGCCCGCCGGGGCGATCGACTGGATGGCCGAGTTCGGCGCCGCCGCGCCGGAGCCGGCCGCGCCGCCGCGCGAGATCTCGGCGCCGCGGGTGGAGCCTCGGCTGATCGCCGCGCTCGATCCGAAGCTCGCGGCCATGGCGCCGGTGATCGGCGCGGCCTATCTCGTGACCGCGCTGTTCGAGGGTGGCGCGGCGCGGCCGATGCTCGCCCTCGTCGGAGTGCCGGAGGCGGCGCGGCCCGGGGTCGCGGCGGCGCTGGCCGAGGCGACCCGCTTCGGCGCGCTGGAAACCGGGCTCGACGTCGCCTTCCCCGAAGCCGATGCCCCCGCGATGGACGCGATCCGCCGCCTCGGCCTCGAATTCGAGCTGCCCCGGCCCGAGGCGCCCGTATCGGCCACGCCCTCCGCCCCCGGAATGGATCCAGCCCGCCCGCCGATCCTGCGGTAACCGCTCATTCAGTAGCCGTGCGCGCGGTCGACCACGTGTAGGAAGGGGAGGCCCGCCTCGCCGCGGCGGATGTTTTCGGCGATGGCGTCCGAGGCGGTGTCGGGCCGGGTCTCCGCCGCCACATGCGGCGTCACCGTCACCTTGGGATGCGCCCAGAAGGGATGCCCGGGTGGCAGGGGTTCCACGCGAAAGACGTCGAGCGTCGCATGCGCCAGATGGCCTGCGTCGAGCGCGGCGATGAGCGCGGCGTCGTCGATCAGCGTGCCGCGGCCGGCGTTGATCAGCCGCGCGCCCCGGGGCAACAATGCCAGCCGTTCGGCGTCGAGCAGGTTCTCGGTTTCCGGCGTCGCCGGCAAGAGGCAGACGAGGATCTCCGACCGCGAGAGCAGCGCGGCGAGGCCGTCGGGACCGGAATGGGTCGGGATAACGCCGGGCGGGCGCGCTTGGCGGCTCCAGCCCTCGATGGCGAAGCCGAGGCGCGTCAGGCTGTCCGCCACCGCCGTGCCGAGCACGCCGAGCCCGAGCAGGCCGACCCGGCGCCGCGAGGCCAGCGGCGGCACGACCGCGTTGCGCCAGACTCCGTCCTGGCCGGCGAGATGCGCGTCGATCCCGAGGTGATAGCGCAGGACATGGCCGGTCACCCATTCCACCATGCCCTGCGTCAGGCTCTCGTCCACCATGCGGCAGAGCGGCGCGCGCAAGGTGGCGTCGCCCGCGATGCGCTCGACCCCGGCCCAGAGGCTGAGCACCGCCTTAACCCGCGTGAAGAGGGTGAAATCCGCCACCGGCCCGCCCGGGCGATAGATGACATAGTCGAACGCCGCCGGATCCGCCGGATCGTCGGTCAGCGTCACGTCGAGACCCTTCTCGGCGCAGGCCCGCGCCAGCTGCTCGCGATAGACCGGCCACCATTCCGGCGGCGCCGAGAAGAGGAGCCGCGCCATCAGTCCCGCGCGCGCGGACGGTGGACATGCGCGCTCTGGGCGAGGCCGAACGCCGCCAGCAGCACCAGCATCGCCGACCCGCCGTAGGAGACGAGCGGCAAAGGCACGCCGACCACCGGCATCAGCCCCATCACCATCCCCATGTTCACCGCGAAGAAGAAGAAGAAGGTCGCCCCGACCCCGCCGGTCAGGAGCGCGCCGAACCGGTCGCGGTTCGAGATGGCGCTCATCACGCAGAACACCACGACCAGCGTGAAGAGGATGAGCAGCGCGATCGAGCCCATGAAGCCGAACTCCTCGGCGAGCGTGGTGAAGATGAAATCGGTATGCTTCTCGGGCAGGAAGTTCAGCCGGCTCTGCGTGCCCTGCATGTAGCCGCGCCCGGACAGCCCGCCCGAGCCGAGCGCGATCTGCGCCTGGGTGATGTGATAGCCGGTGCCGAGCGGGTCCTTCGACGGGTCGAGGAAGGTGTCGATCCGGTTGAACTGATAGTCGCGGAGCAGTTGCCAGTCGGTGCCGCGCGATTCGAAGACCACCGTCACCAGTCCGACGGCCGCCGCGATCGCCGCGCCGAAATACCAGAGGCTGACCCCGGCGAGAAACATCACCGCCCCGCCGCCGGCGAGCAGCATGATCGAGGTGCCGAGGTCGGGCTGGGTCATCACGAGCCCGACCGGCGCCAGGATGAGGATGAGCGGCGGGATGATCCAGAGCGGGCGCGACACCTTGGCCGGATCGAGCCACGCGTAATAGGCGGCGAGCAGCATGACGAGCGCGACCTTCATCATCTCGGAGGGCTGCAGCACCATGAAGCCGAGGTTGATCCAGCGCTGCGCGCCCATGCCGACATGCCCGGCCAACTCGACATAGAGCAGCAGCAGGAACGAGACGATGTAGGCGAGCGGTGACATCGCCTTCCAGAAGCGGATGTCGATCATCGCGATCACGAACATCACGCAGAGGCCGAGCGCGAACCGCGTCATCTGCGGCCGCGCCCAGGGGTCGAGCTGGCCGCCCGCCACCGAATAGAGCATCAGGAAGCCGGCGCTCGCCACCGCGCAGAGCACGAGGACCAGCGGCCAGTTCAGCGCGGCCGCCTTGGCGAGGCCGCGCGGCGAACCGCGGGTTGGCGCGTCGCCGAGGATCATGCCCGGTCCCGCCGCTGGCCGGGTGGCACCGGCACCGGCGGCGCCGCTTCGGCGGCGGGCATGTTGGCGCGCTCCTCCTCGATCTTGCCGCGCTGTTCCGGCGGATAGGCGCTGAGCGGCGGCAGGCCGCCGTAGATCGCATAGAGCAGGATGTCGCGCGCGATCGGCGCCGCCACCGCCGAGCCGCCGCCGCCATGCTCGACGATCTGGGCGATGGCATAGCGCGGCGCCTCCGCCGGGGCATAGGCGATGAACAGCGCGTGGTCGCGGCGGCCCCAGGGCAGTTGTTCGTTCTTGGTGACGCCGGAGGCGCGTTCGGCCGCGGTGATGATGCGCACCTGGCTGGTGCCGGTCTTGCCGGCCATCAGCGGCTCGGCCGAGCGCGAGCGATAGGCCGTGCCCTCGTTCGACACCGCGAAGAGCCCGCCCTGCACGGCGCGCAGATGCGCGGGATTGAGGCCGAGCGACTTTTGCGGCGCGACCGGGATTTCGACGCCGCCGACCGCCTTGACGATGCGCGGCACCACCTCGACGCCGGTGGCGACGCGCGAGGCCATCACCGCGAGCTGCAGCGGCGAGGCGAGGGTGAAACCCTGGCCGATGCCGTAGTTGAAGCTGTCGCCGGTGGTCCAGGATTCGCCGCGGTTCGCCTTCTTCCAGGCGCTGTCCGGCATCAGCCCCTCGGCCACGGCGGGCAGCGGCAGGTCGTGCCGATAGCCGAGCCCGAGCCTGTGCGCCATTTCCGAGATCGCGTCGGCGCCGGTCCGCCGCGCGACCTCGTAATAGTAGCAGTCGCAGGACTGGGCGAGGCTCTTGCGCAGGTCCACGCTGCCATGGCCGCCGTGCTTCCAGCAGTGGAACCGCCGGTTGCCGAGGCTGGTGAAGCCCGGGCAATGCACGCTGTCGCCGGGGCGCAGGGTGCCCGCCGTCAGCCCGGCGAGCGCCACCACCGGCTTGAACGTCGAGCCGGGCGGATAGGCGCCGGTCACCGCCTTGGCCGCGAGCGGGCGGTATTCGTCATGCAGAAGCGCGTTCCAGTCGCGCCCGCCGATGCCGAAGACGAAGAGGTTGGGGTCGAACCCCGGTGACGAGGCGAGGGCGACGATGTCGCCGTTCGAGACGTCGATCACCACCGCCGCCGCGCTCTCGCCCGCCATGCGCCGCATGGCGTAGGTCTGCAGGTTCTCGTCGAGCGTGAGGGTGAGATCGTTGCCCGCCGCGCCCTCGACGCGGCCGAGCTCGCGCATCACGCGGCCGGCGGCGCTGACCTCGATCTTCAAGGTGCCGGCATGGCCGCGCAGGTCGGTCTCCATCCGCTGCTCGATCCCGGTCTTGCCGATCTGGAACCGCGGGATCTGCAGCAGCGGGTCGGGGTTCTCCAGCTTCGCCAGATCGCTTTCCGAGACGGGGCCGACATAGCCGACCACATGACCGGTATCGCCGCCATGCGGGTAGTACCGGCTGAGCCCGACCTCGGTCAGCACGCCGGGCAGGATCGGGGCATTGGCCGAGACGCGGACCAGATCGTCCCAGACGAGATGCTCCGCGACGACGACGGGAACGAAGGCGCTGCGCCCCTCCATCTCGCGCAGGGCCTTTTCCCGGGCCTCCGGCGGCAGGTCGATGATCTCGGCGAGCCGATCGAGCACGGCGGCGGGATCCTTCGCCTGCTCGCGGACCATGGTGACGCGGTAGTTCTGGCGGTTGACCGCCAGCGCCGCGCCGTTGCGGTCATAGATGATGCCGCGGGCCGGCGGGATCAGCCGCAGGTTGATGCGGTTTTCGTCGGCGAGCATGGCGAAATGCTCGTTCTGCTCGATCTGAAGGTCGCGCATCCGCCAGCCGAGCACGCCGACGACGCCGAGCTGGATGCCGAGCAGCATCAGCCCGCGGCGGGTGATCCGGGGCGGCGGCTCGTCGCGACCCGGTTTCATGACAGTCGTCCGAGCCGGCCCATCGGCGTCGCGCGCGGCGCGGCGAAACCGAGGCAGAGCACGAGGAGCAGGGCGACGAAGGGATAGATCGCCGCCGTGGCCGCGATATGCCAGCCGAGCGGCCCGAGGCCGGGCGCGTCGGCGAAGCTGACCCGCAGCACGAGGGTGATCGCGGCGAGCATGCAGAAAAAGACCAGCATCGCGGCCAGCCATTCGAGAACGAAGGGCACGCCGCGCAGCAGCGCGCTTCGGCCGCGGATCACCTCGGAGGCGAGGACGAGGCCGAGCGCGCCGAGGCCGATCGGCCGGGTCAGCAGGAAGTCGGCGAGCAGCCCGAGGACGAGCACGACGGCCAGCGGCGCGCTGGCCGGGCGGCGCAGCACCCAGGCGATGACGAGGCAATAGAGGATGTCCGGTACCGGCGCCCCGCTGCCCGGCGAGAAGGGCAGGAGCGCGGCGTAGATCGCGATGATCCCGAGCACCGGCAGGGCGATGCGTTCGGTCAGAGGGGCGAGGCGGGGGGCGCTCACTGGCCGCCTCCATCCCCGGCGGCCACCGGCGTGCCTTCGGGCTCCGGCCGGACCGGCCCGATCAGTTCGCCCGGCCCGATGACCGGCGCTGGCGGCGGATTGCGCAGCACGCGGACGAATTCGAGCCGGCGGTTGTCGGCCGCGAGGCGCACGCGCTGTCGGCCGTCGGCCGCGACGACGATCTGGCCGATCAGCAGGTCCGGCGGATAGAGCCCGCCGTCGCCGGACGAGACGACGCGGTCGCCGGGGGTGAGTTCGTCGGCCTGGTCGAGGAATTCGAGCGTCGGGGCGAGGCTGTTGTCGCCCGAGACCAGCGCGCGCTGGCCGGAGGGCAGGATCGAGGCCGGCACCCGGCTCGACCCGTCGTTGAGCAAGATCACCCGGGCGGAGCGTTCGCCGACCCCGGCGACGCGTCCGACGAGGCCGAGCCCGTCGACCACCGCCGACCCGTCCGTCACCCCGTCCGCCCGCCCGACATTCACCATCACCGAGCGGCGGAAGGGCGATCCCGAATCCGACAGCACCTCGGCGGTGACGAAGGTCATGCGCGGGCTGAGCCGCACGTTGTTGAGCGCCAGGAGCCGGGCATTCTTCTGTTCCAGCTGCAACGCCGCCTCGCGCCAGCCCTGCATCCGCTGCAGCTCGCGCCGTAGCTCCTCGTTCTGGTCATAGACCCGGGAATAGGCGCGCAGGTCGGCGATCATCTGGGTGGCATTGGCGATCGGGCGCAGGGTCCAGTCGAAGCTCGGCACCAGCCGGTCGACGAGGCTCATGCGCAGCGCCTCGACCCGCGCGTTGTCGATCCGCCAGACGAGGAAGATGGCGAGCAGCAGGACGCAGGCCACGCCGAGCAGGACCCGGCGAACGCCGTTCAGGTAGTCGGGTGAGGAGCCGTTCTGAAACGCCACGCTCGTGCCTATGCCTCAGGTTGGCCGCCGCGCGGGGCGACCCGGTCCCGGACCGGTCTCGCGCCGCCCTCAGGAAGTTCCGAAGTCTATCACATGGGAAAGCTGGGTTTCAAATTCCAGCGACTTGCCGGTGCCGAGGGCCACGCAATTCAGCGAATCCTCGGCCACGGTGATCGACAGGCCCGTCTGTTCGCGCAAGGCGAGGTCGAGGTCGCCGAGCAGGGCGCCGCCGCCGGTCAGGATCACGCCCCGGTCGACGATGTCGGCGGCGAGATCGGGCGGCGTCTGTTCCAGCGCCACCATCACCGCCTCGACGATGGTCTGCACCGTCTCGGCCAGCGCCTCGGCGATCTGGCCCTGGCTGACCTCCATCTCCTTCGGCACGCCGTTCAGGAGATCGCGCCCGCGCACGTCCATCCGCGCGCCGCGGCCGTCCTCGGGCATCCGCGCGGTGCCGATCGTCGTCTTGATCCGCTCGGCCGTCGCCTCGCCGACCAGCAGGTTGTGCTGGCGGCGGAGATAGGCGATCACCGCCTCGTCCATCCGGTCGCCGCCGACCCGCACCGAGCGGGCATAGACCACGTCGCCGAGCGACAGGACCGCCACTTCCGTCGTGCCGCCGCCGATATCGACCACCATGTTGCCGGTCGGCTCGGTGATCGGCATGCCGGCGCCGATCGCCGCCGCGATCGGTTCGGCGATCAGCCCGGCCTTGCGGGCGCCGGCGGCCATCATGCTCTCGCGGATCGCGCGCTTCTCGACCGGCGTCGCGCCATGCGGCACGCAGCAGATGATCTTCGGCTTGGCCCAGTTGCCGCGGCGATGCACCTTGCGGATGAAGAACTTGATCATCTCCTCGGCGACGTCGAAATCGGCGATGACGCCGTCGCGCATCGGCCGGATCGCCTGGATCGAGCCGGGGGTGCGGCCGAGCATCAGCTTGGCTTCCTCGCCGACCGCGAGCACCCGCTTCTTGCCGTCCTTCACCGAATAGGCGACGACCGAGGGCTCGTTCAGGACGATCCCCTTGCCCTTCACATAGATGAGCGTGTTGGCCGTCCCGAGATCAATCGCCATGTCGGACGAGAAAAGTCCGCTCAATCCGCCAAACATCGCATCTCGCCCTTCGCAACTCGACCCGGCTGTTTTTTAAGATCGCCGCGCCCGGACCTCGGCGCCGTTATGGCCCGCGAAGCGACTATGGTAAAGAGAGCGTCGCCGATTTCACCCGACAAAACTCAACTTTTAGTTGCAGTGTTGTTTTCCCGCACACTGGAACGGGCGATGCGCCGGGTCAGGGTTCCCGCGCGAGGGCGAGAAGCGCCGTTTCGTCCATGTCGGGGTGGGCGCGGAAGGCGGCGAGATCGGACCAGAAGCGGTCGAGCATGGTCAGGAGCCGGGTCTGGCCCGAATCCGTCAGCTCGCGCCGGAGCAGGGCATAGGCGTCCTCGGCCTCGGCCGGGTCGATCTCGGTCGAGAGGGTGGCAAGACCGCCGCGGAAGGAGAGGAGATAGGTCCGGCCGACCCGGCGCAATTCGTCGAGATCGGCGGCGAGGCGGTTCAGCGCCTCGGTCCGCTGGCGCCGTTCCTCGCCCTGCGACACCTGCAGCAGGTCGGTGGCGACGCTGAGATTGGTGCGCATCTGGTCGATCGCGGCGGCGTTGGTGGTCAGCGTCTCGACGAAGACCGCGCCGCTCAGCAGGGTCGATTTCGCCGCCTCGCTCAGCGCGGCGCGCGCCTCGTCGCGGGCGCGGCGAAACTCGAGCTGCGCGTCGGTCAGCGCCTGGCGGCGGCGCGGGTCGGTTTCCTCGTCGATCAGCGCGGTCAGTTCGGCCATCGGATCGGCGCCGCCGCTCGCCGCGCTGTTCGCCAGCTCGATCCAGCGCCGCCGGATCTCGGTCAGCCGCGCGTCGGAGGACGCGACCTGAGCGCCGAGGGCCAGCCGGAGGCCGAAGGTATCGACCGCCTGTGCCTGGCCGTCGGCGGAGCGGAAGGGCGGATATTCCGTCCGCGCGGCGCTGTAGATCTGCTCGTCGGTCGACAGGACCGAGCCGCCGCGGGTGACGATGCCGCCCGTCTGGCCATGCGGCCTGCCGACCGCGTTCAGCCGGAAGGGCTCGAGCATCAGCTCCTCGGCGTTGCCGTAGACGTCGTAGAGGCCGAGCGGGTTCGGCTTCCGGATGCCGACCGGCCCGAGCTTGCCGCGCGCCGAGCCGGGCGCCTGAAAGAGCGCGTAATCGCGCAGCGGCGCGTCGCCCTGGAACCGGCGGGCGGGGAAATCGGTGGGCGCGACCCGCGTGCCGCCGCGCACGGCGTATTCCCACTCGGTTTCGGTCGGCAGCCGCGGAAAGGCGACCGCGTCGCCGTCGCGCGGCAGCGCGTCGCGGGCATTGGCGTAGAGCCATTCCGAATAGCGCCGCGAAAGATCGACCGCCTCGAACCAGGAGAGGCCGCCCTTGGCGAGCCGGTCCTTGCGCGTCGGCGGGGCGCAATCGCCGTTCAGGGCGCGATACTGCCCCTCGGTCAGTTCGTAGCGGGCGATGAAATAATAGGATTCGTCCGCCGTCGCGAAGGAGCCGCGCAGATAGTCGGGGCGGAGATAGTCGGAATAGCCCGTCTCCTCCTGCGACTGGCCGAGGCGCAGCCGGCGGTCGGACAGCGGGTCCGCCGTGTCGACCGGCACCCCGACCCGCTGGAACGCCATGGCGGCGCCGCAGGGCATCGGCAGCACGAGGTCGGCCGGCGCGGTCTCGGCGCCGGGGTCGTAGAACTCCGCCGGCCAGGTGATCTCGTCGGCCAGCGCCGGGGCGGCGAAGGCCAGGGCGAGGACGAGCGCGGCGCGCATCAGCTCCATTCCCGAAGCACGCTCGCCGGGTCGAGACGCTGGGCGGCGCGGGCGGCGAAGAGCGCGGCGGCGGTGACAAAGCCGATCGTCCCGAGGCAGATCAGCGCGGCGTCGCGTCCGCCGATGACGACGAGCCCCTGGTCGCCGGTCATCCCCCCGCCGAACAGCCGCTCCGCCGCCGCCGCGGCGAGGAGGAAGGCGACGAAGGACACGGCGAGCCCGGCGAGCGCGGTGACGAACGCTTGGACCAGCGGAAAGAGCGAGACGCGCCGCGGGCGCAGGCCGAGCAAGCCGAGCGTCGCGATCATCCGCCGCTTGCGCGCCACCTCGCCCCAGAAGCCGAAGACCAGCGACGCGGCGAGGCCGATCCCCGCCACCGTGGCGGTCAGCGCCAGCGCGAGATCGAGGTCGCGGCCGAGGGCCAGCGTGCTCTCGATCTCGGCGACGCGGGAGTCGGCGCGGATGCCGAAGCGCTTCTCGATCCGCGCCAGCAGTGGCGCGACGCCCTCCAGATTACGCGCGAAGATGCGCATCCCCTCGAAGCTCGGACGACGCTCGGACAGCGGCCTGCCGGCGGTGATGCCATGGTCGGGCAGGGCATAGGAATCGTAGAAGGCCTCGATCAGGTCGAGCTTGCCGATATCGGCGAGCACGACGCGCCCCGACAGCCGTTCCGCCGGGGCGACGAGGCGCACCGTCGCGGTCAGGCGCAGCTGGCGTGGCCGGTCGTCGGCCTGGGTGACGAGCTCCACCTGCGATCCGACGGCGAGGCCGAGCTGGTCGGCGAGCGCGGCGCTGATCGCCACGTCCTCGGGACCAAGGGCGGCGCCGGCGAGGATCGGGTCGCCGGTGCCGGACGGTTCCAGCACCGCCGCGCGCTTCTCGCGGCCGCCGACGGCGCGGATGTTCACATAGTCGAACAAAGCGCGGGTCTTCAGCGTGGCGAAGGCGGTCTCGGGCCAGCCGCGGACCTCTGCGATGTCCGCCTCGCCGAAGGCGCCGTTGCCGGCGGTGTCGATCTGCATCGTCGCCGGATTGTCGAGCAGCCGGCCGATCAGGGCCTGGTAAACCCCGTTCTTCACGCCGAACAGCACCAGCAGCGGCACGAGCACGCCGGCCAGCACCGCGACATTGCAGATGAGATGCACGCGGTCACGCAGCAGGTCGCGCAGCGCGAGCGAGACGACGAGCCTCATGCCGCGCGCCGCGCATCCGGGGTCAGCGCGCTGACGATGGCGCCGGGGGCGCTGGCGCGCGCTTCGAGCCGGTAGCGGGTGACGGGGAAGCGGTCGAGCAGGTCGGTATCGTGCGACGACAGGATCACCGCCGCGCCGCCCTCGCGCCCGGCTTCGAACAGCAGGCCCATGGCCTCGGCCGCGTTCTCGGGGTCGAGCGCGGCCGTCGGCTCGTCGGCGATCACCACCCGCGGCCGGTGGGCGATGGCCCGGGCGATCGCCACCCGCTGGCGCTGGCCGATCGAGAGCAGGTCCGGCGCCATGTCGCGCACCGGTCCGAGGCCGAGCCGGGCGATCAGCGCCTCGGCATGGCCGGGATCCGGTCGCCCGGAGATACGTTGCGACAGCGCGATATTCTGGCCGGCGGTCAGGAACGGCAGCAGCCCGCCGCTCTGCGGCACGAAGCCGAAGAGATCGCCCCGCGCGTCCGCCAGCGCCGCGCGCCCGTCCCGCCGGGTCCAGAGCGCCGCGAGATCGACGTCACCGGCGCGATAGGCGCCGCCCGGGTCGGGCCGGCGCAGCAGGCCGAGGAGTTCGAGCAGCAGCGTCTTGCCCGTGCCGCTGGCGCCGGTCAGGCCGACGCATTCGCCGGGGCCGACGGCGAGGCCCCCGGCGTCGAGGGTGAAGCGCCGCTCCTCGTCGCGCAGCGTGGCCCGCAGCCCCTCGGTCAGCAGCATCGCCCGTCGCTCATGGCAGCACGTCGAAGGGCATGGCAAAGACATAGTCGCCATCCGGCGCGCCTTCGTAGAGGGGGGTCCAGACCGAGGCGTCGTAGAGCCATTTGCGATACTGGACGAGCTTCTGGTGGATGCCGTCGAGGATCGGCCGGCGGCGCGTCGCGCTCAACACCCAGGTTTCCTCGTCCATGCCGAGCAGCTGGCTGCGATAGGGCAGGTTTTGCAGGAATTCGAGCGCGCCGCTGACCGTGTTGGCGTCCGGATTGACCAGCCGGTCGGGATTCTGCGCCATCCGTGCCAGCACGCCGCGCACCTGGTCGAAGAAGCTCGCCGCCTGCGCCTCGTCGCGCGCGCCTTCGCCGAGGCCCTCCAGCGCCTCCAGCAGCTCGGCCATGGTGGCGAGCTCGTTCTTGGTGACGAGCAGCCGGGGCTCGATCGCGATCGCCATCGGATCCTCGACCGCCTTTTCCGAGACCCAGCCCTCGATCACGTCCGGCGCCTCGGTGCCGCGCCGCTCGCCGAGATAGGCGAGGCGCATGGCGAGGCCAAGATTGGCCATCTCCGCGCCGGTCTCCTCGGGCGTCAGCACGGCCTGCTCGCCGCGCACCGCCCGGATCTGGTCGGTCAGGGCGGTGACGAGATGGGTGACGGTCGCCTCGAACGCGTCCTCTGATCCGCCCTCGATCGGATAGTAGAACTCGTTCTGCCCGAAGCGCGACAGCTGGCGGTACTGGGTCGCGGCATAGGCATGGTTCGCCTCGCCGCCGGCCGGCGTCTCGAGATGCAGGGTCAGCACGACGATGCCCTTGCCCTCGGCGTCGCGCTGAATCTCCGCCGGACCGATGTCCGACCGCGACAGCGGGTCGCGCGGGTCGTTCGGGCCGGCGTCGGTGACGAGGATCACGAAGCGCCCGTCGTAGGGGTCCGGCCCGCCGAGGCCCCAGTCGGTCTCGTCCACCGCGTCCTCGACCCCGGCGAGGCTGTCCTCGTTGAAGCCGGGCGAGCTCGCCGTGGCGACGCTGGTCGCCTGGCGGATCGCGTCGAGCACCGGCGCCTGATCGTCGCGGCGCTGAAGATCGACCAGCCGTTTGGTGCGGTAATCGAGCCCCGGCACCGCCTCGACGCTGTCGCGAAAGGCGACCACGCCGAAATTGATCCGCGCGCCGACATCCGTGCCGCCGATATCGTCGATGATCCGGCTGAGCGCCCGCTGGGTGCGGTCGATATAGGGGCCCATGGATTTCGTCGTATCGAGCACGAAGACCACGCCCACGTCGAAATCGTCCCCGGCCGCCGTGCTCGGTTCCGCGGCGGCCGGCGCCCGTGGTTCGAGCGGCACCGAGGCGACGCGCATCAGGAGCGTGTCCTCGTAGTTCAGCGGATGCATCTCCTCGACGAAATCGAGAATCGGCATCAGGTAGAGATGATCGCGGATATTGACGAAATCCGCCGGCTCCACCGCCACGACGCCGCTCGCCGGGTCGCTATGACCGGCGTCCGCGTCGGCGATCAGCCGCGCCTCGGTCTCGCGGACCGCCTCGTCCTCCATCAGCGCGCGCAGCTGGTCCTCGGTGGCGAACAGCGCCTGGCGCTGCCGGCCGGCGGGATTGGTGAAGGCCGCGACGATGTTCTGGCGCCAGTCCACCACGCGGTCGGTCGGCACCCAGCCCTCCGGCGCCGTCGTGGCCGAGGGGCCGACCTCGATCCACCCGCCCTCGCGCGCGAAGACATAGAGCGGCTGAAAGGCCGGGTACTGCTTGGCCACCGGGCCATCCGGCGCGGCGCTCATCGGGGCGCCGGGGCGGGTCAGCACCCGCTGATAGACCGTCTCGGTCCCCTCCATCAGCAGCGCCCGCTGCTGCGCCGCCGCCGGCCCGCCCGCGGCGAGCGCGGCGAGGACCAGTCCCAGAAGTCTCCACCTTCCCGCGGGTTTCACCGGCAATGATCCTCGAAGGCGCTGAGCGACAGGGTGTCGCCGCGGGTGGATAGCCGCTCGCAGACCGGGGCGAGCAGCGCCGCGGCCCCCGTCGCGCCGGCGGCCTTGGCGCGCGCGTAGTAATCCGCCGCCTGCGCCGGGTTGTCGCCGAAACCGAGGCCGATCCGCGTTTCGAACTCCGGCTCGGTGCTCTCGCCGTCATAAAGCTGGCCGAGCAGCAGCAGCGCGCCGCCATCGCCGCGCGCGGCCGCCGCGTCGACCAGCGACAGCGCGGCGTCCGGCGTCACCGCCTGACCGCAGGCTGCGAGCGCCGAGGCGATCGCCGGGAAGGGTTGGTCGGCCAGCGCCGCGAGCGCGGCGGCGTCGCAGGCGGGCGCCGGTTCCGGCGCGGGGGCTGGTGCCGCCGGGGCCGGATCGGGGGGCGCGACGACGGGCGCGGGCGCCTCGACGGGCGGAACGGGTTCCGGCTCCGCGTTCCGCAGCAGAAACCACCCGCCGACCGCCAACGCCGCCAGCAGGAGCGCCGAGACCGAAGCGCGCACGGCGCCGCCGGATCGCGCGGGCCGAACGGTCGGCGTGACGGGCTCCGCCGCCACGGCGGGTTCAGGTTCGGGGGCCTTCGGCTCGACCGCTTGCGTCTGGCGCAGCGGCTGGGCCGGCGCCGGTCCGGCGGCGGAGGGCGGGGTGTAGATGCCGCCGAGCGCGCGCCGCCCGGGGCCGGGGCGATGCTGTCGGGCCAGGTCGCTTCGCCGCTGACCGGGCCGACGGCGATGCGGAGCGTCGTGTATTCCTCGATCCGGTTGACGATCTCGGGGCCGACCGTCACCGCGTCGCCCGCGGGCGTCCGGCGCACCGCGTAGGGGCCGAACATCACCGGCGCGCCCTGCCATCCGCCCTCGCCGAGATAGCGCTCGGCATAGGTGTCGAAGACCGAGACCCCGACCTCGCCCGCGGGCAGCGCGCCGGCCGGCACGGTCAGCACGGCATAGCCGCCGCGCGGCCGCGCCGGATCGGGGGCGATGTCGACGCTCATCTCACGCCGCCCCGAGGCTGCCGAGGATCGCGCCGAGCCGCAGGTTCTGTTCGATATCGACGTCCCCCTTGTCGGAATCCTTGGCATTCGCCTCGAAGAGCGCGTCGAGCGCATAGGCCCAGTCGGTCCATGTCTCCTCGGCCACGGCGCGGGGCTGGGCGGGCAGGTTCTCGGCCCGGTCGGCGCCGGCCCGCCGCGCGAAGACCGGATGGACCGCGCCGTCGGGCCGGGTCACCGCCGGCCGCTGCGCCTCGGGCAGGCCGCTCATGCCGAGGGTGGCGACGAAATCGTTGATCCGCTCGGCGCAGACGATCGCCGCCGGCTCGGCCTGCTTGTCGATCGTGTGGCCAAAACTGATCGCGCGCAGTTCCTCGCCGATCGCCGCCGCGACCCCGCGGCGGCGCAGGCCGTGGATCAGCTCGCCCACCAGATCGGCGGCGGCGGCCGGGGTCAGGCAGAGGTTGCCGGCGGTGTCCGAGTCCTCGCGCAGCCGGCTCAGCCCCTCGATCCAGACATCGACCGCCGTCTCGGCCTGGAAGGCTTCCGGCGTCATCGTCCGCACGTCGCGCGCGCCCGGGGCCCGCGTCTCGGCCACCGCGACCGCGGCCGCCTCGGTCCGCCCCGGCCGCTGCGGCCGGGCCAGAGGCGCCGCTCCGGGACGGACGAGCGGCCCGGCGGCGGCGGCGACCGCGCCGCTGATGCGGATGGAGCTCGGCACCCGGGCGATCCGCTCGCAGACATCGTCGCGATCGACCGTCAGCGCGGCCAGCACGGCGCCGAAGCGGTGGGCGCGCAACGCCTGCTCCAGGCAGTCGATCACCGCGTCGGCCGCGATCCGCCGTTCCGCCACGCGCTTCTCGATGTCGCCGGAGACATGGTACGGCCCGAGCGCGGCGACGAGGTCGCCGGTCACCTTGTCGATCTGCGCGGCGATCTGGCGGACCTTGCTCTCGGGCGAGCAGACCTTGCCCAGCTCGGCGATGATATAGCCGACGCCGCCGTCGTTCATCGCCATCGCCGCGTCCCAGGCGGCGGCCGGGTCGGCGAAATGGCGCTGGACATTCTCCGCCGACAGGCAGCCGGCGCGCAGCTCGGCCAGCCGCGCCTCCTTGCCCGGCCGGACGCTGATCTCGCGCCGGGCGTCGTCGTAGTCGATCAGCCCCTCGACGAAGAAATTCGGGTTGCGCAGCCAGAAGCAGTTGCGGAAGGGCTGGCCCGGCGTCCAGGTCTCGACCCAGCCGTCCTTGCTGCGGCCGAATTTCTCCAGCAGCGATGCCTGCACCCGGCGCTCGAACCGCGTCGCCTCGCCCCCCGCGGCGGCGGAATCGCCGAGATGCTTGTCGAACTTGGTCATGACGAAGAAGAGCACGCAGGGCGTCTCGGCCCGCCGTTCCGGCCGGTTGCCATGGGTCATGCCGATCCAGTTCTCGACGAGGCCGGGCAGGTCCACGGTCTCCATGTTGCTGTCCGGAACGCAGAGGAGCATCGAGGTGATCTCCTGGTTCTCGACATAGCGGTCGAAGAGATAGGCGACCTTGCCGCGCAGCAGCAGTTGCGTGGCCGAGGCGGCGGGGTCGGCCAAGGTCTTGCTCAGCGGTTGCTCGAACCGGTTGCGGGCGCCGGGGAAGTCGAGAAGGTCGGTCTGATCGAAGATCGCCGACGGCAGCGTCTTCATCGGCAGCACCAGCTCGGCCGCCAGCGCGCAGACCAGCGCGCGGGGCAAGGCGACGGTCGTCCCGCCCGGCGTGCGCAGCGCGAGCGTGCCCTGCTCGCCCGGCTGGTAGAGGCCATGCAGCGTCTTCACGTCGATGATCGAGGTCTCGCGCGGGATGAGCGCGTCGAGCGGCGCGAACACCTCCTCGGGATGGCCGATGCGCCCCAGCGCCTGCGCCAGCCGCAGATAGAGGTCGGTCAGCGGCGCGTGCCCGCCCCAGAGGATGGCGAGAAACGCCGCGCGCTCGGCCGGGGGCAGGGCGGGCGCGAGGGTCGCTGCGTCCTCCCAGAAGGTGCGGAGCGCGGCGGCGTAGGCGGTCTTGCCGAACACACCGTTAACGTACTCCGCGATCTCCAGCACTTCCTCGAAGCTCATGCCCGGGGCCGGGGCGCCGGCCTTGGCGCGGAACGCCTCGATATGGCGCGACAGTTCATCCGGCTCGGGCGGCGGCTCGGACTGGTCGCCGTCCATGTAGAAGCTGTTGACGATGGTCCGCGCGATATCGGCCTCGGAAAGCAGGCTGAGGCGGATCGGAAAGCCGTCGGGCGTCGGGTCCTTGGTCATGGTGAAGCGGGTGACGAGGCCGGTCGACTCGCCCTCGCCCTCGGGATTGATCTCGCCGATATAGTCGAGCGCGCCGCCGGGGCCGTTGAAATCCGCGACGAGCCGGCCGTCGCGCGGCCGCGCCAGCACCGAGACGAGGAAGGACTTGCCGGCCTGGCTCGGTCCGAAGACGCTGACGCTCATCTTGGTCCGCGCCGCGCGGCCGAGCTTGCGCGCGCGCCGCGTGCTCCGCCGCAGCAATTGCGTCAGCGACTTGCGGTTCGGGCCGATGGTCTCGGCGTTTTCCGGCGTCTCGATCCAGTCGAGCGCCGCCGCCGCCGCGTCCGCGACCGCCGCGCAGCGATCCGCCAGTTTTTCCTGAGCCGTCATTCTCTCTTCGCTTCGGTCACAGCCGGAACACGCCGGTGTCGATCCAGTATTCGTCCTCGAAGCCCAGCGTGTGAAGCCGGAGCGAGACGTCGGTGTTCTTCATGCCGTCGCCGGCGCCATCCTCGACCTCGGTGATCTCGAAGGCCTCGCGCAGCGCCTCGCGGCGCAGGCGCTCCTCCGAGCTGGCCTCGTCGTCATCCTCGAAATCGGCTTTCTCCAGCGTCACGCGGATCGGCGCCGGCCGGCGCTGGGCGGCGGCGTTGCCGAAGTCGAGCCGGAAGAGCGGCGTCGTCGTCCAGCGTTCCAGCGGCAGCTGGCGCGAACCGATGTGGACGGGCGCGAACATCCGCACCACCGCCGTCTGCTCGCCCGCCGCCTTGCGCCGGTCGAGATCGAGATCCGAGAACAGCACCCGCTCCGCCGTGATCTGGCCGTTCGAATCCATCTCGCCGACGAAGCGCGCGGTCGAGCGCATCTGGAAGGCGGCCGTCGCGACGCGGAAGTTCGGCACGCGGTTCTCGCTCAGCGCGATCAGCATGCCGCCGACCGCCACCGTGCTCTTCGGGTCGCCGATGCGCTGGGTGATCGGGTCGCGGAACGGATACCAGCGGCCGGTCTTGTAGCGGTGCATCGAGACGAGACGATGCGGCGGGGTGGCCAGCAGTTCCTCGATGATCGAGCGCACGGCGGGCAGGCGCGACGGCCGGCCGGTCAGCAGCACGACGTCGGTGCCGAGATGGTCGATCACCTCGCTCATGTTGCCGAGCACCTTCTGGAAGGTCTCGCGGCAGATCGCGTCGATCTCGTCGCGGCCGATCGACAGCACGACGTCGTGGACGCGCCAGTCCACCGCGCCGATCTCGGCCGCCGGTTGTTCGAGATAGGCGAGCAGCGCGCGCGACAATCCGCCGGGGCTTTGCCCGCCGGCCTCGTCCTCGGGCGCCGGCGGCGGGCCGAGCACCTCCGCCGCCGGGACATCCACCCGGTCGAACTCTCCCGCCGTCTCGCAACGCTCTAGGATCGCCTCGGCCAGCGGCGCCAGAACGCGCAGCGCGAACTGGCGGCGCTTCTGCACCAGATGCTGGTCCTGCCCGCCGATGTCGCCGCCGAAGAGCTCCGTCATCTTCTCGGAGGCATAGCGCCCGCCCGCCGCCTCGATCGAATCGCGCAGCTTGCGCAGCACCACGGACGAGACGACGCGCTGGGCGAGGTCGTCACCGGCGACGCGGAACCCCTCGCGGAAGCTCTGCTCGGGATGCAGCACCCGGTTCGCCTCGCCGTGATAGGTGGTTATCATCAGGTCGGTGGTGCCGCCGCCGATGTCGATGCAGGCGAGGCGCAGCGAAGGCTTCGGCGCGCCCGCGCCGCGCTCGGGCCGCGGCCTGCCCATCAGCGTCAGGAAGGTGTCGATGCGGCCGTCGAACTTCTGCGTCAGCTCGCTGTAGAGATAGACGAGCTGGGTACAGCTCGCCTCGTCCCACTCGACGATCAGCTCCGGCCGGCGCGAAATGCTCGACTCCGATTCCGTCACGCCGAGCATCGACCAGACGAGGCGCAGCGCCCCGGCGGCGCGCGAACGGATGATCGCCTGTTCCTGCACCGAGGTGGCGCTCGGCAGGGTCAGGATGATCCGGTTCAGCCGTCGCGGCAGGTCCGATTGCGCCCGCCGCGCCCGCGAGCCGGGATCGTTCACCTGCACCAGGGCATGGGCGATGATCTCGGCCAGCATGAAGCCAAACAGCGCGGAGCGCGAGAACCGCGGCCGGATCGCCCGCGCGGTGCGCGTGGCGCCGCGGCGGCGGAGGCGCCGGCTTTCCTCGTAGGTCACCTGCTCGATGACGTCGCCCGCCTCGTTCAGGTGCTGCATCGCCGCGCGCACGCTCTTCGGCAGGTTGTTCGGGTCGAAATGGTTGTGAAAGCGCCAGTCCTGCTGGGTCGGCGTGTCGTCCCAGAGATAGCGTTTCGGCGAGGAGAGGCCGGACAGCGTCTCGGTCCCTTCCTCGGCCTGGACGAGGCGCAGTGCCTCGGGCCCGACCCGCACGAAGCCCGGCCAGATGAAGGCGTTGCGCCGGCCCGACCGGCTGGCATGTCGCTCGTCGCCGAAGCGCAGCTCGGCGAATTCCACGCGGCTCTCGAACAGGCCGGAATAATGGAACTCCGGCCGCGACAGGTCGCGGATCTCCAGCGGGAAGGAGCGGGCGAGGTCGACGCGGGAATCGCCGGGAAAGCGTTCGATCAGGATGCCGCAGGTCCGGCTGTTGCCGACGTCGAGCACCAGATCGACATCGACGGGCGTCACCGCGTCGCGCTCGGAAATCGTGTTGGCAAAGCGCAGCTTCGGCGGATGGGCGACGCGCGTGATGAGCTGGAGATAGGCGAAATAGCGCGCCCAATGCTCGAACTGGTGCGGCAGCATGTCCTCGGTCAGGCGCCGCCCCGGCCGCTCCGCCCGCTTGTAGGCGAGGAAGATGTCCTTCAGCCAGTCCGACACCCAGAGTTGCGGATCGACCAGCGTCCCGTCCTCGTCCGGTTCCAGCCGGCGCAGGAACCAGTCCATGTGCCGCGGGTCCGAGACGAGGCGGAACTCCCGCGGCTTCTCGGCGTCCGGCCGGTCCGGCGCGACATAGGCGCCGTCGCGCGTCTCGGCCGCGAGCGTGGTATCGAGGGCGAGCTGGATGCGATGCGTGTGGCCGGTGTCCGGGTCCGGCGTGTCGAGCTCGACCACCCGCAGCCGCGCCCAGCTCGAAGGCCCGGCGTCGTAGCGTTCCTCGCCGGCCGGCCCGCGCTCGCTCTTCAGGCGCAGGACCGGGACGGGCACCCATTTCACCAGGAAGGGCTCCAGCGCCGCGACGGGCCGCACCGAATACGGGTCGTCGTCGTCCCGCGCCGCTTCCTCGATGGCCGCGTCGCGTTCCTCGTCGCCGCTGAGCGGGATCAGCATCCGCTCGGTCCCGCCCGCCTCGCCGGTGGTCCGCTCGATGAACTTCCAGGGCTTCAGGTCGATTTCGCCGAGGCGAAAGCCGAAATCGAGGATCTGGATCCCGGAATAGGGCACGAGCGTGACTTCCTCGCGCCAGTTGACGAGGGGACGCAGCCGGTCGCTTCGCGGGCGTGCCATCAGTCGGCCCTCGCATCATAGGTCGTCGTCCAGTTCGGATTGGCCGGATTCACATTGCCGGTCAAGACCTTGATCTCCTCGCCCGACCGCAGTTGCAGCTGGAAGGGCACCGTCTCGAACAGCTGCGCCGGGCGGTAGAGATTGACGATCAGCTGATAGGCGCCGGGCCCTGGCGCGTTGAAGAACACGTTCTCCACCGGCTCGGGCGTGATGTTCTGGGCGTTCGCATCGACGTCGAGCATCCCGCCACAGCCCTCGCGGCGGAGATAGGAGATTTCCTCGCCGTTCGGGCAGCGGACATGCAGGTCGAGATCCGCCGCGCCGTCCCAGGCGAGCGAAAAGGCAAGCTCGCCGCGCTGCGCGCCCGCCCGGTCGAGCCGTCGGTCGATGTCGGTTTCCTCAGGTGCGGGCGGCGGCGGGGCGGGCAGCGCCGCGGGGATCGGCTGGCAGGCGCGGTCCGCCTCGGCGATCCGGCGTTCGAGGAGCGCGATCTCGTCGCCGAGTTGCGCCGCCCGGGCCGCGCCCGCGGCCGCCGCCGTGGGCGGACCCGGGCAGAAGGAGACGAGCCCGCGCAATCCGCAGGCCGGCAGCGTCAGCCACAGGATCGCCGCCGCCATCAGCGCGAGCAGCAGCCAGCCGAGCCAGATCAGAGCCCACCACGGCCCCGCGCCGCCCGCCGGGCCGCCCGCCGGTTCGACCGCGCGCGCGACCGTCGCCGGTGCGCCGATCGACGGCGGGGGAGGGGGTGGCGCGGTCGCGGCGGGGGGCCGCTTGCTCGTTCCGGTTAGCACGCCGCGCACGGCGCGCTGTTCGTCGCGCACCCAGGCCCAGTTCACCAGCACCGGGCAGGGCGGGCCGTCGCCATCGCGGACGACGAAGACATGGTCCTCGTCCGGCACTTCCAGCGCGTTTTCCAGCGCCTCGGCCAGCCGCAAGTCGTCGGCGACCTTCGAGGCGCCGAGGCCGCGCGCCACCTCGCGAATGTCGGCGGCCAGCGCGGCGAGGGTCGCGCGCGCCGCCTCCGCCTCGGCGGGTGGCAGCGCGGCCAGCCGGCGCGCCTTGCCCGGCATCGGCGCGTACCAGTCGAACCGGTCGCCGTGCGGCGTCGCCACCGGCTCGGCCAGCAGCGCGGCGTGGCGGGCCCCGAGCCGGTCGCGCAGACTGCCGGTCACGAGCTCGAACGCGCGCTGCGGCGGCGTGCCGAGCGGCCGCAGCCCCTCGGTCGAGGTGGTGGCGAGCAGGGCGCCGGACATCGCCTAGGGCGTCCCGGCGTCGGCCACCCGCGGCGGCGGCGTCGGGCGCTTGATGCTGGGGACGCAGGGCTGCGAGACCAGGGTCGGGCGCGCCTCGGTGCCCGCGAGGAAGGCGAGAAGGTCCGGCACCGTCCGCGCGAGGCCGAGGTCGCGCAGCGGCCCTTCGGTCTCGAAGCGGCCAACGCCGACCACCCGGCCGCAGCCATCGACCAGCGGTCCGCCGTCGCCACCGGCCGAGACCGGCGCGGAATGGGCGAGCGCGCCGCGCGCGGGCCCGAGCGGCCCTTCGGCCAGGATCGCCCCGTCGGTCAGCGCCAGCGCCGCGCCCGCCTCGGCCGGAAAGCCGGCGGCGACGATATTCGCACCGGCCAGCGGCGCGTCGGACCGCGACAGCGGCAGGGGCGCGCCATCCGCGCCCGCGACGCGGAGCAGTGCGAAGCCGTCGCCCGCCTTCGCCACCGTGGCGGCGCGGGGCGACCCGAGGGCGAGGTTCTCCACCGTCATCCCATTCGCCGCGACCCGCGCGCTGGTGACGACGAGGTCGGGGGCGATGAAAAAGCCGGTCGCAGTCATCCCGGCGGCGGCGACGCGGACC
>JBGAJI010000150.1:0-6154 GCA_044225035.1 Amaricoccus sp.
ATCGACGCCGAGCACCCGCCCCGCCGGCCCGGCCGCCCGGGCATGGGCGATCGCGCCGCCGCCGGTGCCGCAGCCGATGTCGAGCACCGCCTCGGCCGGCGCCACCCGCGCGGCCTCGGCCAGTATCGCGTCGGTCTCGGCCATCATCGCTTCCAGCATCGCGTCGTTGGCGAGCCAGTTCCGGCCCTGCGCGCCGTTCCAATCCGCCACCTGATCGACGTTCGCGGTCATCTCGCCCTCCCCTGATCGCTGGCCGAGGTTCCTCCGGTCTGGACCTTGGCACAAGGCTTCCGAGGGGTTAAGTCGCGGAACGGCCGCCAGAGAGCGGCGAGGAAGCCGGCCCGGGAGGCTCGACCGCATGCGCTGGCTGCGCGATCCATCGCATCTCTTGCACCGGATCACGCATGCCCGGTCCTCGCTGGTCGCGCTCTACCTCTTCGCGATCGTCGAGGGGATCATGATCCCGATCCCGATCGAGACGATCATCATGCCCTTCATGCAGCTGCGCCGCGACATCCTCTGGCGCATCGCCGGCATCGCGCTCGCCGGCTATTTCACCGCCGCGATCGCCGGGTTCGGCGTGGGCGCGCTGTTCTACGAGCAGGCGGGCGCGCCACTGATCGCGATGATGGGCTGGCAGGACCGGTTCGCCGAGCTCGAGAGCTTCTTCGCCGAGAACGGCTTTCTCGCCGTCATGGCCCTCGGCCTTACGCCGCTGCCGGCGCAGATCCTGATGATCGGCGCGGGCGCCTTCGGCGTGCCGGTGCTGGCGTTCTGCGCCGCGATCCTCATCGGTCGCGGCGTCCGGGTGTTCGGCGCGGCGGTGCTCGTCTATTTCTTCGGCGACCGCGTGGTGCATTATTTCGTCCGCCGCCGCCATCCCGAGGGGCACGGGGCACCGGTGGTCGCGCCGGACAGCACGCCGCCGGGCGGAGCGCTCGACGGATAGGGGTTCAGTCGCCGCGGTGGTAGGGGCCGCCGGCCAGGATGGTCGCGGCGCGGTAGAGCTGCTCGGCCAGCATGACGCGAACCAGCATATGCGGCCAGACCATGTGTCCGAGCGAGATGAGATGGTCGGCCCGGTCGCGGAATTCCGGCGCAAGCCCGTCCGCGCCGCCGATCGCGATGGCGAGGTCCCGGGTGCCGGCGTCGGCCAGGCGCCGCAGCACGGCCGCGAAATCGGGGGAGGTCATCGCCTGCCCGCGCTCGTCCAGCGCGGCGAGCACCGCGCCCTTCGGCAGCGCGGCGGCGAGCAGGGCGGCCTCGGCGGCGGCGCCGACGCCCTTGCGATCCTCGACCTCGACCACCCGCGCCGGGCCGAGTCCGAGCGGCCGACCGGCCCGGTCAAATCGGGCGAGATAATCCGCGACAAGCTCCGCCTCGGGACCGCCGCGAAGGCGGCCGACGGCGAGAATGACGAGGCGCAAGGGCCGGGCCCTCCCGCTATGGTTTTCGGTCGACCGACGGCGGGTCAGGCCGCGCCGGTCAAGGGGCGTCCGATCTCTTCAACCGGGGCCGGCGGCCCGGGATCAGGCGATATCGGCCGGCCGCGGGTCGAGTTCCCGCCTCGAGACCGTTTCGCGCGGCATCCACATCTTTTCCAGCTGATAGAAGTCGCGCACCTCGGGCCGGAAGATATGGACGATCACATCGCCGGCGTCGATCAGCACCCAGTCACCCAGGTCCTTGCCTTCCATCCGCGCGATCAGCCCCAGCTCGGACTTGAGCCGGTCCGCCAGCTTCTCGGCGATCGCCGCCACCTGACGCGACGAACGGCCGGTGGCGATCACCATGTGATCGGCCATCTCGGATTTGCCGGCGAGGGGGATGGTGACGATATCCTCGGCCTTGTCGTCGTCGAGCGACGCGAGGATCAGGGACAGCGGCGCATCGCCGCCGACATTCCCCAGCCCGGGCACGAAATGGCCCACCGGGGACGCGGCCGAAGCCGCCGTGGAGTTTCGGGACAGGTCTTCTTCCTCCTCCGGATACGCGCCGTTCTCGCAGGCGCCCGTGCCATCAATGTAGCGCGCGCGGCCCTCTGTCTCAAGGAGCGAGATGTGAAGGGTTAATGACGCGCCGGTGACATGAGCGGCGCCTCGCCGGCCCTTGCCCCCGCGCCTCGGAGACCGGACGCAGCGACGACATGCGCTCTTGCCCTGCCGCGGCGGCGGCGCGACTTTCGTCGCGGCAATCAAGGGAACGGCGCGGGATGGCAAAGAACAAGAAAGCGAAGAAGTCGGTACCGGAGGGCGAGCTCCGGACCAATGCGATCGAACACGGCGAGCGGCAGATCGTCTGGAAGCGCGGACCGAAGCCGAAGAAGCAGCCGAAGACCGGCCAGCCCTACCGATACATCGAGGAGCTGGTCCGACTGCAGTTCGAGCTGATCAAGCTTCAGGACTGGGTGAAGCAGGAGGGGCTGAAGGTCGTCGTCCTGTTCGAAGGGCGCGACGCCGCCGGCAAGGGCGGGGTGATCAAGCGCATCAGCGAGAGCTTGAATCCGCGGATCTGCCGGATCGTGGCGCTCGGCACACCCTCCGACCGCGAGCGCGGCCAATGGTATTTCCAGCGTTACGTCCCGCATCTGCCGGGCAGGGGCGAGATCGTGCTCTTCGACCGATCCTGGTACAACCGGGCCGGCGTCGAGCGCGTGATGGGCTTCTGCACCGATGAGGAATACCACGAGTTCCTCCGTGCCTGCCCGCTTTTCGAGGAAATGCTGATCAAGTCGGGTATTGTCCTGATCAAATACTGGTTCTCCGTCTCGGACGAAGAGCAGGAGCGCCGTTTCAGCGAGCGGATCGAAAATCCGATCAAGCGCTGGAAGCTGTCGCCGATGGACCTCAAATCGCGCGAAAAATGGGTCGAATACTCGCGCGCCAAGGACGTGATGCAGAGTTACACCGACACCGACCTCTCACCCTGGAACGTGGTCAACGCCGACAACAAGAAGCGCGCGCGGCTGAATTGCATCAGCCATCTGCTCGCCCAGGTGCCATATCGGGAGATCCCGCGGCCGGAGGTGAAGCTGCCGCCGCGTCCGGACGAGGGCGACTATGTCCGGCCGCCGAAGGAAGGCCAGCGCTGGATCCCGACGGTCTATTGACCGGCGCCGGACAAATCGCATTCCGGCGCGGTGCGAAGGGGACTCGGGGTCAAGGCCCCGAGCGGGCTCCGCGTCCGGCGACGCGGTTGCGGGGGGCGCGGCCTTCGCATAAGCAACCGCCGGAAGCAGAACCGGAGACGACCCCATGCCCGCGCCCCTTCGCATCGGCCTCGCCGGCCTCGGCACCGTCGGCTCGGGCGTGATCCGCATGCTCCAGACCCATGGCGACACCATCGCCGCCCGCGCCGGACGCCCCATCGAGGTCGCCGCCGTCTCCGCCCGCTCGCGTCATCGCGACCGGGGCGTCGATCTCTCGGCATACGAGTGGGAGGACGATCCGGTGGCGCTGGCCCGGCGCGCCGACGTCGATCTCGTCGTCGAGGTGATCGGCGGCGAGGACGGGCCGGCCAAGGCGACGGCCGCCGCCGCGATCGCCGGCGGCAAGCATGTCGTCACCGCCAACAAGGCCCTGCTCGCCCGTCACGGCCAGGCGCTCGCCGAAGCGGCGGAAGCCGCCGGAGTGGCCCTGCGTTTCGAGGCGGCCGTGGCGGGCGGCATCCCGGTGGTCAAGGCGCTGACCGAGGGTCTGGCCGGCAACGCCGTCAGCCGGGTGATGGGGGTGATGAACGGCACCTGCAACTATATCCTGACCCAGATGGAGGCGACCGGCGCGTCCTATGGCGAGGTTCTGGCCGAGGCGCAGCGACTCGGCTATGCCGAGGCCGATCCCGCCTTCGACGTCGGCGGGATCGACGCGGCGCAGAAGCTGGCGCTGCTCTCGGCCATCGCCTTCGGCACGCGGGTGGACTTCGCCGGCATCGCGGTCGAGGGAATCGAGCGAGTCAATCTCGCCGATATCGAGCACGCGGCCGAGATGGGCTATCGGGTCAAGCTGCTCTGCGTCGCGCACCGCACGGCGGAGGGGCTGGAGGCGCGGACCCAGCCCTGCCTCGTGCCGGCGAGCTCGCCGGTCGGCATGCTGGAGGGCGTCACCAACATGGTGGTGCTGGAGGGTGATTTCGTCGGCCGGATCGTGCTGAGCGGTCCGGGCGCGGGCGCGGGGCCGACCGCCTCGGCGATCGTCGGCGATCTCGTCGATATCGCCCGCGGCTTCGTCATGCCGGCCTTCGGCCAGCCGGCGGCGGGCCTCGCCGCGTCGAACCGTCCCGCCGCCACCAGCGCGGCCGCCTACTACCTGCGCTTCGCGCTGACCGACGCGCCGGGCGTGCTCGGCCGCGTCGCCCAGGCGCTCGGCGCCGCCGGCATCTCGATCGACCGGATGCGTCAGATCGCCCATGCCGGGGCCGAGGCGCCGGTGCTGATCGTCACCCACCGGACCGAGCGCGCCGCGCTCGACAAGGCGCTGGCCGAGATCGAGGGCTACGACGTCTGCCGGGCCCAGCCGGTGGCGATCCGGGTCGAGGAGGTCTGATGTCCGTGATCCGCCCCGCGGCGGCGGCCGACATGCCGGCGATCGCCGCGATCTACCGCGATCACGTGCTGACCGGCATCGCGACCTTCGAGGAGGAGCCGCCCGCGCCGGACGAGATGGCGCGGCGCCACGCGGCGGTGACCGGGCGCGGCCTGCCCTGGCTCGTCGCCGAGGCCGAGGGGCGGCTGCTCGGCTATGCCTACGCGGGGCCGTTTCATGCGCGCAGCGCCTATCGCTTCACGCTCGAGGATTCGATCTATCTCCATCCGGCGGCGACGGGGCGCGGACTTGGCACGCGGCTGCTCGACCGGCTGCTCGTCGAGACGACGGCGCTCGGCGCGCGGCAGATGGTGGCGGTGATCGGCGACAGCGGCAACACCGCCTCGATCGCGCTGCATGCCCGCGCCGGCTTCGCCCATGTCGGCACCGCGCGATCGGTGGGGCTGAAGTTCGGCCGCTGGATCGACACGGTGATGATGCAGCGCGCCCTCGGTCCCGGCGACGCGACGCTGCCCTGAGCCGCGGGCGCCCGGCGTCCGGGCCGTTCCCGCTTGCTCCGAACGTCCCCGATCGCCTAGACAGGCGGCATATTTGGAAAAAAGGCAGCTCAGATGTCCGACGACACCCTCTTCGCAGACCGCATGCTCTCGCTTGGCCTTGCACGAGTATCCGAGGCGGCCGCGATCGCCGCTGCGAAGCTGGTCGGCAGTGGCAATGAGAAGCAGGCGGATCAGGCGGCGGTCGATGCGATGCGGACGCAGCTGAACCTGCTCGACATCCAGGGCGTCGTGGTGATCGGCGAGGGCGAGCGCGACGAGGCGCCGATGCTCTATATCGGCGAGGAGGTCGGCACCGGCAAGGGACCGGGCGTCGATATCGCGCTCGACCCGCTGGAGGGGACCACCCTCTGCGCCAAGGACATGCCGAACTCGCTCGCCGTGATCTCGGTCGGCCCGCGCGGCTCGATGCTGCACGCGCCGGACGTCTACATGGAAAAGCTGGCGATCGGACCGGGCTATCCGACCGACATCATCGGCCTCGACATGACGCCGACCGAGCGGATCCAGGCGATCGCCAAGGCGAAGGGCACCGACACCCGGGGCGTGATGTGCTGCGTGCTGGAACGGCCGCGGCACGAGGCGCTGATCGCGGAGATCCGCGAGAGCGGCGCGCGCATCCGCCTCATCACCGACGGCGACGTGGCGGGCGTGATCCATTGCGCCGAGAGTGCCAAGACCGGCATCGACATCTACATGGGCTCCGGCGGCGCGCCCGAGGGGGTCCTCGCCGCCTCCGCGCTCAAATGCATGGGCGGCCAGATGTGGGGCAAGCTCCTGTTCCGCAACGACGACGAGCGCGGCCGGGCGGAAAAGGCCGGGATCACCGATCTCGACCGGATCTATTCCCGGGACGAGCTGGTGACCGCGGACGTGATCTTTTCGGCGACCGGCGTCACCGACGGCTCCATCGTCCAGGGCGCCCGGCGCGACGGCGAATGGCTGGAGACGGAGACCATCCTGATGCGCTCCAAGACCGGCTCGGTGCGGCGGATCCTCTACCGCCAGCGCAACCAGTGACCGAAGGGCGCCGCCCAAACGCGCGTCCCCGCGGCC
>JBGAJI010000151.1:0-6116 GCA_044225035.1 Amaricoccus sp.
GGCCGGCCGACGTCGTCAAGAAGTGGGTCGTCATCGACGCCGACGGCCTGGTTCTCGGCCGGCTTGCCAGCATCATCGCCATGCGGCTGCGCGGCAAGCACAAGCCGACCTTCACCCCGCACATCGATTGCGGCGACAACGTCATCGTGGTCAACGCGGCCAAGGTGCGGCTCACCGGCAACAAGATGCAGGACCGCAAGTTCTTCTGGCACACCGGCCATCCCGGCGGCGTCAAGGAACGCACCATGGGCCAGATCATCGGCGGCCGCTTCCCCGAGCGGGCGATCATCAAGGCGGTCGAGCGCATGGTCCCGCGCGGGCCGCTCGGCCGGCAGCAGATGAGCCATCTCAAGGTCTATGGCGGCGCCAGCCACCCGCACGAGGCGCAGCAGCCCGAGCCGCTCGACGTGGCGGCGATGAACCGGAAGAACTCGAGGATCGCGCGCGCATGAGCCCCGAAATCCAGTCCCTCGCGGATCTCAAGACGCTGACCCAGCAGGCGCCCGCCGCCGCTGCGGCGTCGGCCGAGCCGAAGCTCGACAAGCAGGGCCGCGCCTACGCCACCGGCAAGCGCAAGGACGCGGTCGCCCGCGTCTGGATCAAGCCGGGCAGCGGCAAGGTCACGGTCAACGGCAAGGAAATGAACGTCTATTTCGCGCGTCCCGTGCTGCAGATGGTCATCGGCCAGGCGTTCAGCGTGGCGGGCGTGACCGGCCAGTTCGACGTGCTGGCGACGGTGAAGGGCGGCGGTCTCTCGGGCCAGGCCGGGGCGGTGAAGCACGGCATCAGCCAGGCGCTGCAGCTCTACGAGCCGTCGCTGCGCCCGGCGCTGAAGGCCGCCGGCTTCCTCACCCGCGACAGCCGCGTCGTCGAGCGCAAGAAGTACGGCAAGCGCAAGGCGCGCCGCAGCTTCCAGTTCTCCAAGCGCTGATCGCTATCCTTTCGGACAAGACCAAGGGCGCCGGCATCCCCGGCGCCCTTTGCTTTTGGCGCGATCCGAAACGCCGCGTCCCGCGCGGTCCCTATGCAAATCCTCGCGCTTTCCTGTCCTTGACGGATTCGGGTACACAAATCCCCGGCTTCACACCCCTTGCCCTTCGCGCTCGCGCGCTCCGGGCCCTCGCGGGCCTGACGGTCCGCCTCGGTCGAATCGGGAGGGGAGGTCGGTCAAAATAAAACGCCGCCCCGAACCTCGGAGCGGCGTTCGGAAGTCCCCGCGCCGGTCAGGCGCGCGCCGCGCCTTCGGCCAGCTCGGCGTCCTGGATCGGCGCTTCCGCCGCGGCCGGGGTGTCGAGGCCGCCCATGATGAGCGGCAGCATCGCGGAGCGGGACAGCGCCAGATCCTCGGAATGCGGCGCGGCCTTCCAGCTCAGCGTGTCGAAGGCGCCGCAATTCTCGCAGATCGGCATCCAGGCGGCATGCACATGGTTGCACTTGTCGCAGATCCACTGCGGCCCGCGCGAGGCGTTGAGCGCCTTGGCCAGCCAGCCGCGCACCACCGCCTCGGGCGCGCCCTGGCCGCGCTCCACCGCCGCCATGATGGCGAGGCTGCGGGTCGTCGGGTCGGTCTCGGCCAGCCCGCCGAGCGCCTTCCGCGCACCGGGGAAATCCTCGCCGGCGAGGGCGAGCTCGGCCTCGAGCAGCTTGCTCTCGGCATCGTCCGGCTTGGCGGCGATCAGCGTGGCGAACCGCTTGCGCCGCGCGGCCGGGGTCTCGTCCGGCTCGATGGCGGCGAAGGCGGCGGCGAGGTCGGGATGCGGGTTCGCCGCCCAGGCGGTGGTCAGGAGCTTGGTCGCCTTGCGCTTCGACCCCTTCTCCACCTGCGCGGCCGAGGCCAGCGCAGCGGCGGGGATCAGGCCGGGCGCCAGCCGGTTCGATTGCAGCGCCGCCTCGTTGCCGCGCGCGACCTCGCCCCGCGCCAGCGAGGCCCGCGCATCGGCCAGCGACAGCACCGCGTCGCGCCGGGTGCCGACGTCGCGCGGCAGAAGGCGCGCCTGGGTCGAGGCGGTCAGTGTGCCGCGCGCCCCGGCCCAGTCCTCGCGCTGGGTCTGCAGGTCGAACAGCGTCCGCAGGATCGCCGGGTTCGACGGCTGCAAGGCGAAGGCCTTCTTCGCCAGTTCGAGCGCGGTATAGGTGTCGCCCTCGTCCAGCTGCTGCTTCATCAGGCCCTGCACGGCGACGAAGCGGGTGCGGTCGTCGGCCAGCATCTCCTTGTAATATTGCGTCGCCCGCGTCTTGTCGCCGCTGAGCTCTGCCGCCTGCGCGTTGAGCAGCAGGGTGGCATTCGGCCGGTTCAGCAGCCGCTCGGCCTTGGCGGTCTTTTTCAGCGCGGCCTTGGGGTCGCCGGCGGCCAGCGCGACCATGCCGTCGGCCAACGCGTCGAAGCCGCGGCGCTCGCGGTTGCGGGCGAAATAGCGGCTGATCGCGGTTTCGTCGCCGAGCAGGAAGCGGATGACCGCGACGAGGAGACCGACGAGCTTCAGCGCCAGGAAGGCGAGGCCGAGCAGCACCATCAAGGCGACGATGGAGGCGATCGGCGACAGGTAGAATTCACGCCCGTCGAAGGCCACCCGGACCTCGCCGGGGGTATCCACGAGATAAAGCGCGCCAAAGGCGAGCGCGGTGGCGATTCCGATGAAGATCAGAACCTTGATGACGGACCAGAGCATGCGCGCCTCGCTTTCAGTTCGTCGCCGGCATTTCGGCGTTCAGGGCACCGAGGCCCGCTTCGGCGTCGGCGCGCAGCTTGACGGCGGCGAGCCAGCCGCTCATCGCCGCGGTCGCCTCGCTCGGCAGCTGGCCGGCCTCGCTCAGGACGCCCGCGAGATCATCGTGGCGCAGCTCCTCCTCCATCCGCGACAGGACGGCGTCGGTGCCCTGGCCCTGTTGGGGGGCCAGCGAGCGGGTGGCGACCTGCGCCTCGAGGAAGGCCTTCGACCGGGAGAAGACGCCGTCCCCGGCACCGGCGAGGATGCTGGCCCGGATCGCCCGGTGCGCCGCGTCGGCGAAGCCTTCGCGCAGCTCGGCCAGCGACTGGATGCCGCTCGACGCGGCGGCGCTCAGCGTCGGGGGGATCTGGACCGCGGGATCGGCGGCGATCCGGTCGAGCGGCTCGGTGAACGGCAGGCCGGCGGCCATCGCCGCCTGGACTTCCGCGAAATCGGCCTTGACCGCCGCGGCGCTGACCGCCGTCGTCGCCTGTTCCTGGACCTCGTTCACCTTGGCCTGCGCCGTGTCGATCTGCCGGCGCGCCTCCGCCCCGACCTCGTCGATCCGGGCGCCGAGGCTCGCCACCCGGTCGGTCAGCGAGCCCATCTCGGCCCGCAGGCCTTCGAGCTCCGAGCGATAGACGTCGACGCCGGCCGCCGCCGCGCCGCTGGCGGCCGCGACACCGCCGGTGATCTGGTCCTTCAGGCCCTTGAGTTCGGCGATCTGGCCCTGGATCGCCGCGTCGGCCCGGTCGAGCCGCTGGCGGGTATCCGCGCCGTCGATCTGCCCGAGCTGCGTGCGCAGCTCGGCGATCTGGCCGTTGATCTGGTCGCCCGCGCTGGAGACCGCCGCGCCGATGCGCCCGTCGAGGCCGGAGCCGCTCAGCTCCGTCACCTCGGACCGCACGTCGCCGATCTCGGTCTCCAGGCGCGATTCCAGCGCGGCGATCCTCGCCTCCGCTTCGGACGCGCCGGGTGTCAGCCATTTCGCCACCGGCGCCGGCATCGAGGGCGCGATCTTCGGCCCGAGCCACAGCGCGAGGCCGCCGCCGATCAGGAGGAGAAGCAGCGCGGCCAACGCGCGGCCGGCGAAGCTCGATCCGCTGTCGCTTTCGACCCGCGGCTCCGCGTGGGTGACCGTCGGTTCGGGGCGCGGCGCGGGGTCGGGCTCCCGGGCCTCCTCCCACGCGTCCGGATCGGCGGGCGGGGGGCCGCCGCGCTCGATCGCATCGTTCACCGCTTCGACCAGCGCGGCGTCTTCCGGCTCGTCGACGAATTCGGGAACGCCGTCGGGCTTGTTCCAGGAGGCGCCCTCCAACGGCGCGCCGATCGCCGCCGCGGCCTCGACGCCCGCGTCGCGAACGATTTCCGCCTCCGGCGCGTCGGGGACATCCGTCTCCGCGGGCGCCTCTGGCTCGGCCGGTGTCCAGCTCGGCTTGGCCGCGACCGGATCGTCGAGCGTCGGCTCATCGAGCATCCGGTCGGATGCGGGCCCGGGCGTTTCGGGTTCAGTCCCTGGCGCGGTCGCCACCGGCTCGGTCGCGGAGGCGTCGGTTTCCGGTTTCACGGCCTCGCCTTCCGGCGAACCGGGTTTCTTTCTTGCCATCGGTTCAGTTCCCCACTTGGGCGTCCGCGCGCGCCCGGGCCCCTCGCGGGCCCAATGGCGCGGATACTAGGCGAATGATTTTTGCGGAACAAGCCAAAGCCCCGGACCCTCCCAACCCTTCAAAGACCGCCGAGCGCGGCGATCATTCCGGCGCGCGTCGGTTCCGCGGCGATCACCCGGCGCGCCGGTTCGACGCCGGCGAGCCCGGCGTCCGCCGCCGCGCTCAGGGCGACGCAGATCACCCCGCCGAGGTTCCATCCGCCCGCCGCGAACTCGCTGGCGAGCAGCGCGGCCGACCGCGGCGAGAACAGCGCCGCGACGTCGATCCGCCCGGCGGCGAGCAGGCCGCGCGCCTGGCGCGTGAGGGGGCAGGGCAGTTGGTCGTAGAGCTCGGCCGCCCGCGCCGGCACGCCGAGGGCGGTGAGGCGGCCGATCAGGTCCCCGGCGGCGTGACGGCCGCGGACATGGATGAAATCGCCCGCGCCGGGCCGGTGCCGCGCGATGGCGAGCGCGGCCAGCGCCGCCACGTCGCCCCCGGCGGATTCGGCGGCGAAACCGGCGCGCCGCGCCGCCTCCGCCGTCATCTCGCCGACGCAGAGCGCGGGCAGGCGGCGGTCGGCGATGCGCGCCGCGAATTGCTCCACCCCGTTCGCCGAGGTGAAGAGCAGGCCCTGCGCGCGATCGAGCGGAATTGCCCCGCCGGTCGCGGCGACGGCGAGGACCGGTGAGATCACCGGGGCGAAGCGGCCGGGTAGCGCCGCCTCCAGCGCGGCGGCGAAGGCGCGCGATTGCGCGGCGGGACGGGTCAGGAGCAGGGTCCGGCGGTCTGGCATCGGCGCTCGCTCACTCTTCCGGTGGGGCACGCCGTTGCGCCGCCCCGCGGCCGGTGTTACCTGCGCCCCGGGACCGGCGCAATTCCGGCGTGGCGTTCGGCCGCGGGCGGCGGCGGTTCGGCGCGGCCGGCCCCTGGGGAGAGCGCCTTGCTGATACTCGGCCTTGAAAGCAGCTGCGACGATACCGGCGCCGCGGTGATTCGGGCCCGTCCGGGCGCGCCGGTGGGCGAAATCCTCGCCTCCGTGGTGCGCGGCCAGGACGCGCTGCACGCCGCCTATGGCGGCGTGGTGCCCGAGATCGCCGCGCGCGCCCATGCCGAGCGGCTGGACGTGGTGACCGAGGCCGCGCTGGCCGAGGCGGGCGTCGCTCTCGGCGATCTCGGCGCGGTCGCGGTCGCCTCGGGGCCGGGGCTGATCGGCGGCGTCCTCGCTGGTGTGATGTTCGCCAAGGGGCTCGCCGCCGCCCGCGGCCTGCCGTTCTACGGCGTCAACCATCTCGCGGGCCATGCGCTGACCCCGCGGCTCGTCGCGCCGATCGCCTTTCCCTATCTCGTGCTGCTGGTCTCCGGCGGCCATTGCCAGTTCCTGATCGCCGAGGGGCCGGACCTCTTCGTCCGGCTCGGCGGCACGATCGACGACGCCCCGGGAGAGGCCTTCGACAAGATCGCGAAGCTGCTCGGCCTCGGTCAGCCCGGCGGCCCGAGGGTCGAGGCGGAGGCGCGGGCCGGCGATCCGGCGCGCTTCGACCTGCCCCGGCCACTGCTCGACCGCGAGGGCTGCGACCTCTCCTTCTCCGGGCTGAAGACCGCCGTCCGCCGCGCGCGCGACCGGCTCGCCGCCACGCGGGGCGGGATCACCAAGGGTGAGCGCGCCGATCTCTGCGCCGGGTTCCAGGCGGCGGTGGCCGAAACCCTGGCCGAGAAGACCCGCCGCGCCTGCCGGGCGTTCCGCGCGCGCCATGGCGCCGCG
>JBGAJI010000152.1:0-6111 GCA_044225035.1 Amaricoccus sp.
GGCTCTCGTGGCGCTCGGTCGCGAGCACATAGAGCCCGCCTGCGCTGAGCGCCTGTTCCTTGCGCGCCGCCACCTCGGCCTCGACCCGCAGCCTGATCGCGGCGGGATCGGCGCCGGCCTCGTCCTTTTCCAGCGCGTCGATCACATGCATCTCGACATTGCCGCCGAGCTGGATGTCGGTGCCGCGGCCGGCCATGTTGGTGGCGATGGTCACCGCGCCCGGCACGCCCGCCTCGGCGATGATGCGGGCCTCCTGCTCGTGATAGCGCGCGTTCAGCACGTTATGCGGCACGCCGGCCTGTTTCAGCAGGCCGGACAGCATCTCGGACTTCTCGATCGAGGTGGTGCCGACGAGGATCGGCTGGCCCGCCTCGTGCGCGCGGCCGATTTCCTCGACGATCGCCGTGTATTTCTCGGTCGCGGTGCGGAACACCTGATCGTCGTGGTCGACGCGGGCGATCGGCTTGTTGGTCGGGATCTCGACCACGCCGAGCTTGTAGATCTCGAAGAATTCGTCGGCCTCGGTCGCCGCCGTGCCGGTCATGCCGGCCAGCTTCTGGTAGAGGCGGAAATAGTTCTGGAAGGTGACGGACGCGAGCGTGACGTTCTCGGGGCGGATCTGCACGGCCTCCTTGGCCTCGATCGCCTGATGCAGCCCCTCGGACAGCCGCCGGCCGGTCATCATGCGGCCGGTGAATTCGTCGATCAGCATCACCTCGCCGTCGCGGACGATATAGTCCTTGTCGCGCTTGAAGAGCACATGCGCGCGCAGGGCCTGGGTCACGTGATGGACGAGCGTGGTGCTCTCGGGATCGTAGAGCGAATCCTCGGGCTTGAGCAGGCCGAGCTCGTGCAGGCGGCGCTCCAGATATTCGTTGCCATCCTCGGTCAGCGTGGCGCTGCGCTGTTTCTCGTCGAGATCGTAATGCTCGGCGGTCAGTTCGGGGATCAGCTTGTCGATGGTGACATAGAGGTCGGATCGGTCCTGGCTCGGCCCGGAGATGATGAGCGGGGTGCGCGCCTCGTCGATCAGGATCGAATCGACCTCGTCGACGATGGCGAAATAGTGATCGCGCTGCAGCACCTGCGACAGCTCGGACTTCATGTTGTCGCGGAGATAGTCGAAGCCGAGCTCGTTGTTGGTGGCATAGGTCACGTCGGCGTCGTAGGCGACCTTCTTGTCGGTCTCGGACATGCCGGGCACCACCACGCCGACGGTCAGGCCGAGCGAGTGATAGACCTTGGCCATCCATTCCGCGTCGCGCCGGGCGAGATAGTCGTTCACCGTGACGACATGCACGCCCCGCCCGGCCAGCGCGTTGAGATAGACGGGCAGGGTCGCCATCAGCGTCTTGCCCTCGCCGGTCTTCATCTCCGAGATATTGCCCTGGTGCAGGAAGATGCCGCCGACCAGCTGCACGTCGAAGGGACGCAGGCCGAGGGCTCGGCGCGCGGCTTCGCGAGCGTTTGCAAAGGCTTCCGGCAACAGGTCGTCCAGCGTCTCGCCCTTGTGCGCGAGGCGGTCGCGAAATTCCTGGGTCTTGTCGCGGATGCCGGCGTCGGTCAGGGCGCGGAAGTCCGGCTCCAGCGCGTTGATCCGATCGACGATCGGGCGCGTGGCCTTGACCCTGCGGTCGTTCGGCGTTCCGAAGACCTTCTTGGCAATGGTGCCCAATCCCAGCATCGGCCTGTCGTCCCCAAAATACCGACGGCGCGGCACAAATTCCGCGCCCCGCCGCCTCGTCCCAGCCCACCGAAATGTCATGACGGGGGCGCTTGTTCACCGGCGCCGAACGGTCTAAGCCTGCGCCCTGCGCGAACGGCCGATCTCGACCGGCTAGGGATGTAAGCGGCGCGCTCGCGGCTGTCAACGGCGCCCCGGCCCGGGGTCATCGCCACGAAATTCATGCGCGACCCCGCGATGATCGGGGCGCGAACAGGAGAACAAGACATGCGCAGCCTTCTCATCGCCGGCCTGCTGGCGGGCACGGCGCTCGTGCCTCCGATGTCGGCCCTCGCCGCGGATCCGGTCGCCTATGACGCCTCGACCGTCGTCGCCACCGTCAACGGCACGCCGATCACGCTCGGCAATGTCATCGTGATGCGCGACCAGCTGCCCGAACAGTACAAAAACCTGCCGGACGAGACGCTGATGACCGGCATCGTCCAGCAGCTCGTCGACCAGGCGCTGTTGTCCGAAACGGTCTCGACCTCGGCCGAGTCCGATCCGCTGGCGGTGAAGCTGATGCTGGAGAACGAGCGGCGTGGCGCGCTCGCCGGCCGGGTCGCCGAGGCGACGATGGCCGAGCCGGTGGATCCCGCCGCCGTGCAGGCCGCCTATGACAAGCAGGTCGCCGATTTCAAGCCGGCGCCGGAATACGACGCCTCGCACATCCTCGTCGCCAGCGAGGACGAGGCGAAGAAGCTCTACGACGAGATCAAGGGCGGCGCGGATTTCGCCGAGGTGGCCAAGGCAAATTCCACCGACGGTTCGGCCCAGCAGGGTGGCGAGCTCGGCTGGTTCTCCGCCGGCCAGATGGTGCCGGAATTCGAGAAGGCCGTCGTCGCGCTGGAGCCGGGCGCGGTCGCCGGGCCGATCCAGACGCAGTTCGGCTGGCATATCGTCAAGCTCAATGCCAAGCGCGATTCCGCGCCGCCGCCGCTTGACCAGGTGAAGCCGCAGATCGAGGCGCAGTTGCATCAGCAGGCGCTGCAAGCCAAGCTCGAGACGCTGCGCGGCGGCGCCAAGATCGAGATGAGCGCCGAGGCCGTTCCGGCGGCGGCGATCCGCGAAAGCGATCTCGTCAACAAGGAATAAGACTGGAACGAACAAGACTGGCGGGCGGGACGGCGATGGCCAAGGACAAGAAGAAGCGCAAGTCCGGCAAGGTGGAAGCGGCGCCGGCCAAGGCCAAGCCCGCCGTCTCGCCACTCGCGCCTTCGGGCGGCTTTCCAGAGCTGCCGGTGATCGACGGCGTGCGTTTCGCCGCCGCCGAGGCCGGCGTGCGCTACAAAGGCCGGCTCGACGTGATGCTGGCCGAGGTCGCGCCGGGTTCGGCGATCGCCGGGGTCTTCACCCGCTCCGCCACCCGCTCCGCCCCGGTGCTCTGGTGCGAGGAGAAGCTCGCCGCGATCCGCGCGGGCGAGGACGCGGGCGGCGGCTTCGCCATCGTCGCGAATTCCGGCAATTCCAATGCCTTCACTGGCGCCGTCGGCCGCGACGCGGTGCGCGTCACGGTGGAGGCGACGGCCGAGGCGCTGGGCGTGCCGGCGGACCATGTCTTCGTCGCCTCGACCGGCGTCATCGGCGAGCCGCTGGCGGCCGATCGCATCGTGGCGAAGATGGCCGAATTGCGGGACCGGCTGGAGCCGGGCGCCGCCGCGCTGGCCGCGCGGGCGATCATGACCACCGACACCTTCCCCAAGGGCGCCGCCGCCCGGATCGAGATCGACGGCGCGCCGGTCTCGATCGCCGGCTTCGCCAAGGGGTCCGGCATGATCGCCCCCGACATGGCGACGATGCTGGTCTTCATCTTCACGGACGCCGCGATCGCGGGCGAACCGCTGCGCGAGATGGTTTCGCGCCTGAACGAAACCACCTTCAATTCGATCACCGTCGATGGCGACACCTCGACCTCGGACACGCTGGTGCTGGCCGCGACGGGGCGCGCGCCGATGGCGCCGATCGAGCGGCTGGATGATCCGCGGGCCGAAGCGTTCCGCGCCGCGCTGGGCGAGGTGATGCGCGACCTCGCCCTGCAGGTGGTGCGCGACGGCGAGGGGGCGACGAAGCTCGTCACCATCGAGGTGACGGGCGCGGAGAACGACGTCGCCGCGCGGCGCGTCGGCCTCGCCATCGCCAATTCGCCGCTGGTCAAGACCGCGGTCGCCGGCGAGGATCCGAACTGGGGCCGCGTGGTGATGGCGGTGGGCAAATCCGGCGAGAAGGCGGAGCGGGACCGGCTGTCGATCCGCTTCGGCGACATTCTCGTCGCGGAAAACGGCTGGGTTTCGCCAGGCTACGCCGAAGCGGCCGGCGCGGCCTACATGAAGCAGGCGGAACTGGTGATCGGCGTCGATCTCGGGATCGGCGACGGCAAGGCCACGGTCTGGACCTGCGACCTGACGCACCGCTATATCGAGATCAACGCGGATTATCGCTCTTGAGCGCGAGGCTTTCTTGAGCGCGGGCTGGGCGTGAAGCTGGTCCTGGTCGCGGCGGTCGCGCTGATCGACCCCGACGGTCGCGTGCTGATCGCCCAGCGGCCAGAGGGGCGGGCGATGGCCGGCCTGTGGGAATTTCCCGGCGGCAAGATCGAACCCGGCGAATCCCCCGAGGCCGCGCTGATTCGCGAGCTCGACGAGGAACTCGGCATCGACACGTGGGCGAGTTGTCTCGCCCCGCTGAGCTTCGCCAGCCACGCCTACGAAGACTTTCACCTGCTGATGCCGCTCTTCGTCTGCCGGCGGTGGCAGGGGGTGCCGCGGCCGCGCGAGCATCAGGCGCTCCGGTGGGTGAAGGCGGCCGATTTGACGCGTTTTCCGATGCCCGCGGCCGATCTGCCGCTCATTCCCGTCCTGCGCGACCTCCTGTAGTCGCGGGAGTACAACCGTAGCTGTGCAACCACAGGCTTAAGCGGCCTTTCCAGTTATTGCACTTTGGGCTTGGTTTCATGAAATAATCGTGACACACACCCCCGGCGTGGTTAATCTGGGAAAAAACGGGGACAGTGTCCCAGAAGGGTGGATGACTATGACTTTCCAGACAATTCGGGTTTCGAGCTGTCTCTCGATCCAGGGCGAATTCGTTGAGACGCTGGCCAGCGGCGAGGTCGTCATTCGGGATGGCCGCTCGATGTACCGCGGTCAGCCGATCCATTGCGCGACGGGCGACATGTCCATGGTGACCGCGCGGTCGCGCGATTTCGTCGCGCCGATCCGGCTCGAGCACATCTGAGCCGCTCCGCGCGCCGTTCCGGGCGCGCCCGATCGGGATCAGCCTAGATCCACCCGGCAAGCTCACGGTCCAGGATCGACATCATCATGTCGATATGGGCCGTGTCTTCGTTCAGGCAGGGGATATAGGTGAATTCCACGCCGCCGGCCGCTTCGAAGGCGTGGCGGATCTCGCCGTTGATCTCCTCCAGCGTCTCGACGCAATCGGAGGAGAAGGCCGGCGCCATCACCGCGATCCGCTTCTTGCCCGCCGCGGCCAGCCGGGCGACTTCCTCGACGGTATAGGGCTTCAGCCATTCCTCCGGTCCGAACCGCGACTGGAAGGAAACGACCACCTCGCCCTCGGCGAAGCCGAGCCGGTCGTGGAGCAGCCGCGTCGTCTTGCGGCACTGGCAGTGATAGGGGTCGCCCTCGGCCAGATAGCGTTCCGGCATGCCGTGGAAGCTGGTCACCAGCAGGTCGGGGCGATGCTCGAGGCCCGCGTAGGCCCGCTCGACCGACTGCGCCAGCGCCTCGATATAGAGCGGATGGTCGGCATAGGCGGGCACGGTGCGCAACGCCGGCTGCCAGCGCAGGCGCATCAGCGCGCGAAAGGCTTGGTCGTTGGCGGTGGCGGTGGTGGGGGCGGAATACTGCGGATAAAGCGGAAAGAACACGATCCGCTCGCAGCCCTGATCCTTTAGGCGCTCGATCACCGCCGGGGTCGAGGGGTTGCCGTAGCGCATGGCAAAATCGACCACCACCCGGTCGCCGTAACGCTCGGCCATACGCGCCGCGACTGCCTGCGCCTGGGCGCGGGTCGTGGTCAACAGCGGGCTTTCATCCGCCTTTGTGTTCCAGATGCCGCGATAGGCCCGGCCCGAACTGAACGGCCGTTTGCTTAGGATGATAAGCTGCAACAGCGGCTGCCATTTCCAGCGCGGGTAGTCGATCACCCGCTGGTCGGACAGAAACTCGCTTAGATAGCGGCGCATCGACCAATAATCGGTCGCGTCGGGCGTGCCGAGATTGGCCAGGATCACGCCGACGCGGGCGGGCGGCACGGCGGGATGATCCAAAGGGGCGTGGGCGAGGCGTCCCGTCTGCGGCTGGTCCGAGGTGGTGCTGGCGTCCATCATGCGCCAGTCATACCGGGGCATCCCGTACCCCGCAACC
>JBGAJI010000153.1:0-6078 GCA_044225035.1 Amaricoccus sp.
CCTGCTCCGAACCCGGGTCGAG
This sequence comes from Amaricoccus sp., assembly GCA_044225035.1. Taxonomy (GTDB): domain Bacteria; phylum Pseudomonadota; class Alphaproteobacteria; order Rhodobacterales; family Rhodobacteraceae; genus Amaricoccus. The sequence goes on from JBGAJI010000153.1 coordinate 23, forward strand.
ACGGTCCTCGCCGCCGCCGGCGCCGGTCCCGTGGACGAGGCGCGGCTCGCGCAGGAACTGGCGCTGATCGCGGTCAAGGCCGATGTGACCGAGGAGCTGGACCGGCTGGACGCGCATGTCGCGGCGGCGCGGCAGCTGATCGCAAGCGACGGGCCGGTGGGGCGAAAGCTCGATTTCCTTACCCAGGAATTCAACCGCGAGGCCAATACGCTCTGCGCCAAGGCCGGCGCCAGTGACCTGACCGCGATCGGGCTGGAACTGAAGATGGTGATCGACCAGATGCGCGAGCAGGTGCAGAATGTGGAATAGATCGTGACCCTGGAACTGGCGGTGGAGCAGCGCCGCGGCCTGCTCATCATCCTGTCCTCGCCGTCCGGCGCCGGGAAATCGACCCTGTCGCGACGGTTGCTCGAATCGGACGCCGAGGTCGGCTTTTCGATCTCGGCGACCACGCGGCCGCCGCGGCCGGGCGAGCAGGAGGGTCGGGACTATTTCTTTCGCAGCCGGCGCGAGTTCGAGGCGATGGCGGCGAACGGCGAGCTGCTGGAATTCGCCGAGGTCTTCGGCAATCTCTATGGCACGCCCAGGGCGCCGGTGGAGGCCATGGTCTCGCGCGGACGCGACGTGCTGTTCGATGTCGACTGGCAGGGCGGCCAGCAGATCCGCAATTCCTCGCTGCGCGACGCCGTGGTCTCGATCTTCATCCTGCCGCCGTCGATTCCCGAGCTGGAAAGCCGGCTGCGCGCCCGCGGCCAGGACAGCCCGGCGGTGGTGGCCGAGCGGATGGCGAAATCGCGCGACGAGATCAGCCACTGGGCGGAATACGACTACGTGCTGGTCAATGAGAACCTGTTGCGCTGCGAGGCCGAGCTTGGCGCCATCATCCGCGCCGAGCGGTTGCGCCGCGACCGGCGGCCGGAGCTGATGGGCACCGTCAATCGACTGAACCGGGAATTCGAGGAGCGTCTGAAATGAGTCTCTATGCGCTGGATGGCGTGTCGCCGACCGTGCCCGAGGATGGCGATTTCTGGGTGGCGCCCGGCGCGCGGGTCATGGGCAAGGTGGTCCTCGACCGCGGCGCCTCGGTCTGGTTCAACGCCGTGCTGCGCGGCGACAACGAGCCGATCACCGTGGGCGAGGACAGCAATATCCAGGACGGCTGCGTCTGCCATACCGACATCGGCTTTCCGCTGACCATCGGGCCGCGCTGCACCATCGGCCACGCGGCGATCCTGCATGGCTGCGTGATCGGCGAGGGCAGCCTCGTCGGCATGGGGGCGACGGTGCTGAACGGCGCGGAGATCGGCCGCGGCGTGCTGATCGGCGCCGGCGCGCTGATCACCGAGGGCAAGAAGATCCCGGACGGCGCGCTGGTCATGGGCCGGCCCGGCAAGGTGGCGCGGATGCTCGGGGAGGAGGAGGTGGCGCGCCTGCTGCGCTCGGCCGCCGGCTATCGCGCCAACATGCGCCGCTTCCGGGCGGGTCTGACGGATCTCTGAGAGGTCAGGCGAGGATCGGTGTCGGCGCGGTCATGCGCAGTCTGACGTCCGCCTCGCCGAAATCGACCTCGATCCGGTGGTCGCTCGCTTCCAGCCCCTGGCGGAGCAGGGCGAACTGCACGCCGCTCGACGCGAGCTCGACCACCGGCACGCCATGGGTCACATGCAGCCAGAGATCGGACGGCGGCGCGACGCGGCAGCCTTCGACGGCGAGGCCGACGCGCTCGTCATCGACCATCACCCGGACCGCGCCGCCCATCGGCAGGCTCTTCTCCAGGCAGAGGATGGCGAGATAGACGAGCCGCGCGGTCGCGCGCCGCATTCCGGCGCCCGTCGCCTGCCAGGCGACGGTGAAGCGGCCGTGGAACATCGCATCGGTGATCTGCCGCGCCTCGTCGATCGACTGGCGCGCCTGCGCGTCGGCCGGACCGAAGGCGAGCCGATAGAACCGCAGCTTGGCGAGCGCGGTGGCGAGGCTGTCGGAGATGAGCTCCAGCTCGGCCGTGCCGCGGCCCTCGGTCATCTGCAGCAGCTCCATGCCATTGCCGATGGCGCCCATCGGGCTTATCAGATCATGGCAGAGCCGGGCGGCGACGAGCGCGCTGAGGTCGGGCGCGGCGGCGCCGACGCGCGCGCTCACGCCCGTCTCCTCCCGGTGGTGGAGGCCGCGATGAACGAATTTCTCGAACCCGGCAACCTCGTGCGGCACCCCGAACGGCCCGACTGGGGATTGGGGCAGGTGCAGTCGGTGATCGGCGACAAGATCACCGTCAATTTCGAGCATGCCGGCAAGGTGGTCATCAATGGTTCCCGGGTTCAGCTCTGGCCGGAGTTCGGCCGATCCTTGGAGTAACAAAGCACCCGAACATGTTAAGGCAAGGTAAATCCGCGGCAAGGCGCGGTACCGGCCGCCCGCGCCGGGCGTGAAGGACTGCCTTCCGGAATCCCGGCAACTCCGCGCAACCGCGTTGAACCCAGCGTTTGCCTAAAGCCCGCGCGGGCGCTAGAGGGAACCCCGGCGCCTTCGGACGGCGCGGAGGCGCGAGGATCCGCATGAAGGTCGATGTCAGCCGGTATCGCGTGAAGCTCGCCGAAACCGAGGCCGAGCGCGAGGGCGCGCAGCGACTGCGCTACCGCGTCTTCGTCGAGGAGATGGGCGCGCGCGCCGATCCGGAACAGACGGCGGCGCGGCGGGAATGGGACGCCTTCGATCCCTATTTCGACCATCTGATCCTGCTCGACCTCGATCGGTCGATCGCCGATCCGCTGGACCGCGTGGTCGGGGTCTATCGGCTGATGCGCGACACGGCGGCTCTGGCCGGTCCCGGCTTCTACGGCGCCTCCGAATATGACCTGGCGCCGATCCTCGCCCTCGGCCGCCCGAGCGTCGAGCTCGGCCGGTCCTGCGTCGCGCCGACCCATCGTGGTGGCCCGGCGATGCACCTGCTCTGGAACGGGCTCGCCGAATATGTGCTGACGCGGAAGATCGAGATCCTGTTCGGCGTGGCGAGCTTTCCCGGCACCGACCCCGAGCCGCTGGCCGAGGCGCTGAGCTACCTGCATCATTTCCACCTCGCGCCGCCCGACCTGCGGGTGCGCGCGCGGCCCGGGCATTTCCTTGCGATGAACCGGATGCCGGCGGACGCCGTCGAGGAGAGCCGGGCGGCGCTGATGGTGCCGCCGCTGATCAAGGCCTACCTGCGGCTTGGCGGCTTCGTCGGCGAGGGCGCCTATCTCGACCGGGATTTCAACACGATCGACGTCTGCGTGGTGATGGATACCGCGCGAATGACCGATCGCTACCTGCGGTTCTACCAGCGTGGGCGCGAGGCGGTGTGAGATCGCGGACGGCGCGCGGGTGAGCATCGGCTGGAACGAGGTGGCGCCGCCGGCGCCGACGCGGCTTCGCCCGGGGGAACGGGTCCGGCTTGCCTGGCGCGCGCCGCTCGTCCTGCTGGCGACCCTGCTTTTCTTCGCGCTGTTCCTGATCCTCCGCGGCGTCGACCGGGTGGCGCGGCTGGCCTTCGCCGATCCCCCGGCGCTCGCCCCTCGTGTCATCCAGGTCTGGGCGGCGGTCGCACTGGCGCTCATCGGGCTGCGGTTCCGCCGCGTGGGCGCGCCGATGAACCATGCCGGCGCGCTGGTGGCGAACCATGCGAGCTGGCTCGACATCGTCGCCCTGCAGCGGGCCACGCGCGGATTCTTCGTGTCCAAGGCCGAGGTGGCGGACTGGCCGGGCATCGGGCTGATCGGACGGGCGATCGGCACCGTCTTCATCGAGCGGCGCGCCACCGAGGCGCGGCGCCAGAACGCGGTGATCCGCGACCGGCTCAGCCGCGGCGACCGGCTCTTCCTGTTTCCCGAGGGCACCAGCACGGACGGCGGGCGGGTGCTGCCGTTCAAATCCTCGCTGTTCGAGGCGTTTTTCGAGCCAGATTTGCGCGGTCTGGCCTGGATCCAGCCGGTCAGCATCGCCTACCGGCCGCGCGCCGGCTTGCCGGCGGCCTTCTACGGCTGGTGGGGCGACATGGATTTCGGCGCGCACCTGATCGCTGTCTTGGCGCGGTCGCGCGGCGGCGTGGTCGAGACCATCTTCCATCCACCGCTCAGCGTCGCCGACTTCGCCGACCGCAAGGCGCTGGCGGCGGCGGCGGGCGCCGCCGTGGCGGACGGGTTCGCCGCGATGACTTCGGCCCGGACGTAGACCAGTCTCAGCGCGCGTTCGCCCTTTGGCGCAGGAGGTCCCCCTCGACCGACAGCAGCAGGAGATTGAGCGCGCGCGGATCCTCGGCGCGGATCTCGCCTTCCTCGCCGTCGGACAGGATGCGCCAGATGGCGAGCTTGGCGAGCACGCCGTCGAGATCGTCGGCGAGGATGCCGGCCGCCCGAACGACGATCAGGTCGCGCAGCCGGAGCAGCGCCTCGATCTCGGCGGCGCTGGCCACGGCGAGTTCCCAGCTTGGTTCGACCTCGGTGGCCTTCTCGCCGAGAAGCCCTTCGATCAGCAGCACATGCCCGACCAGCGCCGCGAGATCGCCGGTCAGGGCCGAGGCGCCTTCGCGCAGCGCCCGGGTCAGGCTGTCATCCAGAAGGCCCCCGTCGTTCATCCCCGTCTCCCGCGTCCACGCATCGGGCCAAGCCCTTCGTCCGGATGGACACGTTTTGAAAGTCACGCGAGCACGTGAGGCGCCGCCCGCGACCGACCCCGCCTCCCGCGCCACGCCCGGCTGACCTCGATCCAGCTCGTCACCGACGCCACCGGCGCCGACGGCGAACATGCGACCTACCAACCCTTCGGCGAGGCCCGCACGATCGTCGCCGGCACCATCCCCGCCGAGACCAAGGGCTTCATCGGCCAGCGCTACGACGCCGCGCCGGAACTCCAGTACCTCAACGCCCGCTACTACGACCCCGAGCTCAGCCTCTTCACCTCCCCCGACTGGCTCGACGTGACCGACCCAGGCGTCGGCACCAACCGATACGCCTACACGGGGAATAGCCCGGTAAACCAGGCGGACCCGGGGGGTAACTGCCCATTCTGCGTCGGCGCGGCTATCGGAGCGGTCGCAGGCCTCGCAGGTCAGGCGATTTCTGATATCGCGAACGGAAGCCTGCATTCCGGGAACTGGAGCAGCCCTCAAGCGTACGCCGCCTCCGCCGGAGCGGGGGCCTTGATCGGCGCAACGGGCGGCCTCGCCGCGCCAGAAGCCCTAGGCGCCAGGATCGCAATGGGCTCGGCCAGCGCCGAGATCGTAACCGTGACCCACTCCATAGCATCCGGCAACGGACTGCCGAGCGTTCCGGCGCAACTCATAAGTATTTCGACAGGCGGACTTCTGGGCTCCATCGCACCTCCGATGGCAAGGCCCTGGGCACCGGAAGCCGTGGAGAGCGCGGGCGCACTTTCGCCGTCTATTTGGACACGCGCGGAGGTCAATGGAGCACGAGTTTACCAGCGTTCGGATTTGATCGACGCTGGTGCGGTTGATTCGCTTGGCCGAACCAATTTACAGCGGATGGAGAGCGGGTTGGCGCCGCTTGGGCCTGATGGAAAGTCGCTAAACTTGCAACATATGCTTCAAAAAAAACGACGGGCCTTTGGCGGAGGTCACGCAAACTTTTCACCAAAAATATTCGAGCATTATCCACATCAATCCAAGCTCAACACCTTCTGGGATCGATCGGCGTGCATTTGAAGCTTGGCGCGGGAGATATTGGCAAACGCGCTCAGGCGATTTTGGGCAGTAGGAGAGCGTTCGTGAGCATGGCCGACCTTCAAGAGGCGCTGCGTCTTATCGAAAAAAACCCCGGTCGGGGATTTTTTGCAGGTCCCCGCGATTCTACCCTAGTGGCCTTGGCGGAGAGCGCGTTAGGGGGGGGATTGTCACCTACCTACCGAGAGTTCGTCCAGAAACTGGGTGCCGGTAACTTCGGAGCGTTCGAGATTTACGGAGTTATCGACGCCGAGTTTAAAGAATCTTCTGTGCCGAATGGTGTGTGGCTGACCCTGAATGAACGCCGTGAAAATGCTTTCCCGCCTGAATTAATCGTTGTCGG
>JBGAJI010000154.1:0-6159 GCA_044225035.1 Amaricoccus sp.
TGACCGCGCTCACCTTCTCCTCGACCGACGAAGCGATCGGGCTCGCCCGGGCGGCGCGCGCGGCGGACATGCCCGTGGTGATCTCCTTCTTCGTGAAGCAGGGCGGACGCCTCGCGGGGGGCGAGACGATGGCCGAGGCCATCGAGACGGTGGACACCGCCACGGACGGCGCGCCGGCCTATTACATGATCAACTGCACCCATCCGACGGAGTTCGAGCCGGCGCTGACGCCGGGCGACTGGCGCCTTCGGCTGGGTGGGTTCATGCCGAACGCGGTGGCGATGGAGACCCTGTCGCTCTGCAAGCTCGGCCATCTCGAGGACGGCGACCCGCCAGAACTCGGCGACCAGATGGCCGACCTCGCACGCCGCCTGCCCCATGTCGGCGTCTGGGGCGGCTGCTGCGGCACCGACGCGCGCCATATTGGCGAGATCACGCGAAAGGTCGCCGCGGTCCGGGGCGCCGTCATGCCAGCGTCATAATCCGCCGCCGCCCTTTCCTTACGCCCCGGATTTCCTATGCTGGCCGGAAACCCGCCCTTCCGGCGGGGACATCCATCGAGGAGCCTACCCGAATTGACGCGGACCTACCCCAATCATGGCCGGATCGACGGGCCGATCGTCCTCATCGGCTTCGGCTCGATCGGGCAAGGGACGCTGCCGCTGATCGAGCGGCATTTCACGTTTGATCCCAAGAACGTCCATGTCATCGAGCCTTCGGACCAGCACAAGACCTTCCTCGAACAGCGCGGCGTGCATTTCATCCACAAGGCGCTGACCCGGGACAATTACCGCGCGCTCCTTGGCCAGCTCTTCGCCGGGGGCAAGGGCTTTTGCGTCAATCTGTCCGTCGACACGAGCTCGCTCGACATCCTGAAGCTCTGCCGCGAGCTTGGCGTGCTCTATATCGACACGGTCGTCGAACCCTGGGCCGGGCATTATTTCGACCTGTCCCTGTCGCCGGCCGACCGGACGAACTATGCGCTCCGCGAGACGATGCTGGCCGAGAAGGCGGCCCATCCGGGCGGGACGACGGCCGTCTCCTGCTGCGGCGCCAATCCCGGCATGGTCTCCTGGCTACTGAAGGAAGCGTTGCTGCGGCTCGCCAAGGATACCGGCGCGCCGGCCGAGGCGCCGCGCGACCGTGCCGGCTGGGCGCGCCTCATGCGGTCGCTCGGCGTCAAGGGCGTACATATCGCCGAGCGCGATACGCAAGCCGGGCGCGAGTCAAAGCCGCTCCACACCTTCGTCAATACCTGGTCGGTCGAGGGCTTCGTTTCCGAGAGCTTCCAGCCCGCCGAGCTCGGCTGGGGCACGCATGAGAAGTGGTTTCCGCCGAACGGCCACCGGCAGGAAAAAGGCTGCAAATCGGCGATCTATCTCGACACGCCCGGCCTGCTGACCAAGGTCCATACCTGGACGCCGGAGGCGGGGCCGCAATACGGCTTTCTCGTCACCCATAACGAGGCGATCTCGATCTCCGACTACTATACCGTCGGCGAGGGCGATCATCCGGAATTCCGGCCGACCTGCCACTATGCCTACCACCCCTGCGGGCAGGCGGTGCTGTCGCTGCACGAGATGCTCGGCTCGGGCAAGGTGCAGGAGGCGCAGAAGATCCTCGACGAGAACGAGATCCTCTGGGGCGAGGATTGCCTCGGCGTGCTGGTCTATGGCCATGCGAAAAACGCGCTCTGGTATGGATCGCGCCTGTCGATCACCGAGACGCGGGCGCTGGCGCCGTTCCAGAACGCCACCGGCCTGCAGGTGACGAGCGCGGTTCTCGCCGGCATGGCCTGGGCGCTGCGGCATCCGAAGGCGGGGATCGTCGAGACCGACGAGATGGACCATGCCTTCTGCCTCGATGTGATGCGGCCCTATCTCGGCCGGATCGAGGGGCACTATACCGACTGGACGCCGATCTCGACCCGCTGGGCGCAGTTCGCCGAGGAGATCGACGAAAGCGACCCCTGGCAGTTCCAGAACGTGCTCGCCACCTGACCTTGGAGAGCGGCACCTTGGAAATCGGCCCGGATGGCATACATCGGGGCGAGATCATAAAAGCGCGAAAGGACATGGCATGACGAAGTCCATGGAGAAGCCCGCCCCGGGCGCCGCCCTGACGGGCCGTCCCGATCCGATCCCGACCGCGGCGACGCATTTCGTGAACGGTCATCCGCTGAAGGCCGTGCCGGAGGGCATGGCCCAGGCGATGTTCGGCATGGGCTGTTTCTGGGGCGTCGAGCGCAAGTTCTGGCAATTGCCCGGTATCTGGGTGACCGCCGCCGGCTACGCCGCGGGCGAGACGCCGAACCCGACCTATCAGGAGGTCTGCTCCGGCCGCACCGGTCACAACGAGGTGGTGCTCGTCACCTACGATCCGGCGAAGATCCGTTATGACGACCTGCTCCGCGCCTTCTGGGAGGGGCACGACCCGACGCAAGGAATGCGCCAGGGAAACGATCGCGGCACGCAATATCGGTCCGGCATCTACACGTTCGACGCGGCCCAGGCCGAGGCGGCCCGCGCCTCGCAGGCTTTGTTCCAGCAGCGGCTGAGCGCCAAGGGCTTCGGGCCGATCACCACCGAAATCCTGCCCGCGCCGCCGTTCTACTACGCCGAGGATTATCACCAGCAGTATCTGGCGAAGAACCCCGGCGGCTACTGCGGCCTCGGCGGTACCGGCGTCACCTGCCCGATCGGGCTGACGGCCTGAGCCACGGTCTCAGGGGGCGAGGAGGCGAAAGCGCGAGCCACCCTCGTCATGGTCGAAGAACGGGATCATCCGCGCCGGGTCATCCGGCGCGGCGAAGATCGCCTCCAGTTCCGACAGCACAACCTCGGTGATGAAGGGCAGCGCCAGCTTGCGCGCCGCCGCGAGGTCGAGCCAGCTGAGATAGAGCAATTCGCCGGACGCGCGCTCGAAATCGTCCACCGGGTTGAAGAGGTCGTCCGCCTCGGCCAGATAGAAGCGCGCATCGAACCGACGCGGCCGCCCCGGAGGCGTGATCGCCCGAAAGAACAGGCGCAGGCCGGCGGGACGCGGCGTCAGCCCGGCCGCGAAGAAGCCGCGCCAGCCCTCGGGCGCGTCCGCCGCGCCGGGGGAGGCCGAGACATCGGGCGCGCCGAGCATCAGCCCCGTCTCTTCCCAGAGCTCCCGGATCGCGGCCAGGGGCAGCGCGTGGTCGAGGGAGGGCTCCGCCCCCGGGTCGAGCGCGGCGGCGACGGCCAGATCCTCGGGATCGACCGCGCCGCCGGGAAAGACGAACTTGTCGGGCATGAAGACCGCGCCGGCGCCACGCTGGCCCATCAGCACCCGAAGCTGATCGCCATCGCGCCGGACCACGACGACCGTCGCCGCGTCGCGAATGCCGACGGCCCCTGCCGCTTGTTCCGACACGCGACGCCTACCGGCCCCCGGCCAGCGTGCCGGCCGGCGGCGCGCCGAAGCCGTGCATCCGCTTCGCCCATTGGAAACCGACGAAGGCGCCCTTGAGCCGCGGCAGCAGATAGAGCGACAGGGCCACGAACACCGTCGAGAAGCCGACCGCCATCACCCAGCCCGCGGGCCGCCAGATGGTGAAGACGGTGAGCATCAGCGGTGCGAGGATATGGCCGGTGATCAGGATCGTCGCCCAGGCCGGCCCATCGTCCGCGCGCTGATGGCTCATGTCGGCGCCGCAGGCGGGACAGGCTGGCCGCACGGTCAGATAGCCATCCATCAGCGCCCCTTCGCCGCAGGCCGGACAGGCCCGCCGCCAGCCGCGCCACAGGGCGGCCCCGAGGTCGCGATCGTTCAAAGCATCGGAAGCGTGATTCTCGATCATCCCGGATCATACTCCGCCCCGCCGCCGCGGCCAGTGGGCCAAGCTGTCGCAGGGAGATGGTGGCGGCCATGCCCGGAGGGGCATGACCGGAGAGACGTCAGGCGATCGGCTCGGGCTCCAGACCCTTGTCGCCGCGCGACGGGCGGGGCTTGCCGGTCTTCGGGATCGCCGAGACCGAGCCATCCTCCCGCGCGTCGCCGTCGTCGTCACCGCCGCGGTTCAGCGGCTGGCCGGCGATGACGCGGGTAATCTCCTTGCCCGTCAGCGTCTCGTATTCCAGCAACCCCTGCGCCATGCGCTCCAGATCGTCGCGCTTTTCGGTCAGCACGCGGCGCGCGGTGGCATAGCCCTCGTCCACCAGAGCCCGCACCTCGGCGTCGATCAGCTCGTGCGTGTCGGGGCCGGCGTTCACCCCGCCGCCCTGCGGCCCGAGATAGGAGAACTGCTCGTTGGCATAGTCGATGTTGCCGAGCTTCTCGGACATGCCGAACTTCGTCACCATCGCCCGCGCGATCCGGCTCACCTGCTGGATATCGCTGGCCGCGCCGCTGGTCACCTGGTCGGGCCCGAAGACCAGCTCCTCGGCGACCTTGCCGCCCATGGCCATGGCGATCATCGACTTGTACTTGGTCTTGGTCACGCTCAGCTGGTCGCGTTCCGGCAGGCTGAGCACGAGGCCGAGCGCGCGGCCGCGCGGGATGATGGTCGCCTTGTGGATCGGATCATGCTGCGGGACATTCAGCCCGACGATCGCATGTCCCGCCTCGTGATAGGCGGTCAGCTTGCGCTCCTCGTCGGACATGACCATGGACCGCCGCTCGGCGCCCATCATCACCTTGTCCTTGGCATTCTCGAAATCGTCCATGGTGACGAAGCGCTTGCCGGTCCGCGCCGCCATCAGCGCCGCCTCGTTGACGAGGTTGGCGAGATCGGCGCCGGAAAAGCCCGGGCAACCGCGGGCGATGATCCGCAGGTCCACATCCGCCGCCAGCGGCACCCGGCGGGCATGGACGCCGAGGATCTTCTCGCGGCCCTTGATGTCGGGATTGGTCACCTGCACCTGCCGGTCGAAGCGGCCGGGGCGCAGCAGCGCGGGGTCGAGCACGTCGGGGCGGTTGGTGGCGGCGATGAGGATGACGCCCTCGTTCGCCTCGAAACCGTCCATCTCGACCAGGAGCTGGTTCAGCGTCTGCTCCCGCTCGTCATTGCCACCGCCGTACCCGGCGCCGCGGTGCCGACCAACGGCGTCGATCTCGTCGATGAAGACGATGCAGGGGGCGTTCTTCTTCGCCTGCTCGAACATGTCGCGGACACGGGATGCGCCGACGCCGACGAACATCTCGACGAAATCGGAGCCCGAGATGGTGAAGAAGGGCACCCCCGCCTCGCCCGCGATGGCGCGGGCGAGCAGCGTCTTGCCGGTGCCCGGAGAGGGCCAGGCGAGCAGCGCCCTTGGGGATGCCCCCCAGCCGCGAGAATTTCTGCGGGTCGCGCAGGAACTCGACGATCTCCTCGAGCTCCTCCTTCGCCTCGTCGATGCCGGCGACATCGTTGAAGGTGACCTTGCCGGATTTCTCGGTCAGCAGCTTGGCCTTCGACTTGCCGAAGCCCATGGCGCCGCCGCGTCCGCCGCCCTGCATCCGGTTCATGAAGAAGATCCAGACGCCGATCAGCAGCAGGAAGGGCAGCCAGAGGCCGAGCGCCGACATGATGCCCGACTGCTCCTGCGGCACGGCGCGGATTTCCACGCCCGCCTCGCGCAGGTCGGGCAGCACATCGGTATTGCGCGGCTGGACCGTCTGGTAGGAGACGCCATCCTTGCCGGTCACGAAGACCTTCTCGCCGTCGAGCTGAACGGAGGAGACCTGTCCATCCTCGACCTTGTTCAGGAATTCCGAATAGCTGATCTCGCGCCCCATGCTGGTGCGGCTGCCATTCGAAAAAACGTTGAACAGCGCGACCATCAACAGAAAGAGGATGATCCAGAACGCTATATTCTTCGTGTTGCCCACGAGCCCATCTCCTAAGCGACCCCTTGGCGGCGAGCGCGGCGCCTTTGGGTCTTGTAGCCTAACATAAGCGTTCGGTCCGTGGATTCAACGCAATATCGTGATCTGCCACGGCGAGGGACCCGCGGAGAAGCGCCGAACCGCCGGTGCCCCGCCCGGCCGGGCGATCGGCGCGGACAAGAGATCGTCGCCGCGCCAGACCGCCGGCGTCGTCAGCAACGCCTCGCGCGGCAGGCCGCGGGCGCGCCAAAGCGGGATCCGGGCGAGGCCGGCGGCGCCAAGCGCCCCGATCCGCAGTTCGGGATCGGCGGCCAGCGGCGCCTC
>JBGAJI010000155.1:0-6011 GCA_044225035.1 Amaricoccus sp.
GACCGGCATGGCGGACATGAATGCCAAGGGCGCGGTCGGCATCCTGATGGAGGCGGAGACCGGACAGATCCGCGCGCTGGCCAGCCTGCCGGATTTCGATCCGAACCAGCGGCCGCCGCTGCCGACCAGCGGCGATCCGGCCGACAGCCCGCTCTTCAACCGCGCGGCGCAGGGGCGCTACGAGCTCGGCTCGTCCTTCAAGCCGCTGACCGCCGCGCTCGCCATCGAGGAAGGCAAGGTCGGGCCGAAGACTTTGGTCGATACCAAGGGTCCGATGAAATGGGGCCGCTTCACCATCCATGACTTTCACAACTACGGCCCGCGGCTGACCGTCGAGGACATCCTGGTGAAGTCCTCGAACATCGGCGCGGCTCGGCTGGCCATCGCCAGCGGCGCGATGGCGCAGAAGCGCTTTCTGGGCCAGGTCGGGATGCTGGCGCCGGTGCCGGTCGAGCTCAGCGAGGCGGCGCGCACCACGCCGATGGTGCCGACGAACTGGTCCGACCTCTCGACCATCACCATCGGCTTCGGCCATGGCATCGCGGTGACGCCGCTGCATCTCGCCACCGCCTATGCGATGCTGGCGAACGGCGGCCTCCGGGTGCATCCGAGCATCGTGGCGAGCGACGTCCGCCCGACCGAGTCCGACCGGGTGATCTCGGCCCACACCTCGCAGGAAATCCGCGAGATGCTGCGCCAGGTGGTGGTGCGCGGCACGGCGAAGGGCGCGGATATCCCCGGCTACGCGGTGGCCGGCAAGACCGGCACGGCGGACAAGCCGCTGCGCCACGGCGGCTATGCGCGCGACAAGGTGATCGCGACCTTCGCCTCGTTCTTCCCGGCCGACAAGCCGAAGTATGTCCTCGTCATCACGCTCGACGAGCCGGTGACTTATATCAACAAGACCGCGTTCCGCACCGCCGGCCTGACGGCGGTCCCGGTCGCGGCCAAGGCGATCAAGCGGTTGGCGCCGGTGCTCGGCATGCGGCCGGACGCGCCGGTCGAGACCGGGGAGCCGCCGCTTTACACCGTCGCGGGAAACGAATAGCCCCTTGCCCAACAACTCCCGGAGGCGCTGGACGATGGCCGCGACCGATCGCACCAAGAAGCTCGTCGGCTTCGATGCGCTGGGGCTGCTGACCGGGACCCGCCGCGGCGGCGACTGGTCGGGTGAGCTGCCCGAGATCACCGGCCTTTCGGTCGACAGCCGCGATACCGAGCCCGGGCATATCTTCGCCGCCCTGCCGGGGACGCGGATGCATGGCGCGGAATTCATCCCCTTCGCCCTGCGCATGGGGGCGGTCGCGGTGCTGACCGACGCCGCCGGCCTCGCCCTGGCGGAGAAGACGATGGGACCGCTGAAGGTGCCGGTCGTGCTCGCCGAACAGCCGCGCCGGGCGCTCGCCATCGCCGCCGGGCGCTGGTTCGGCGCGCAGCCCGAGGTGATGGTCGCGGTCACCGGGACCAACGGCAAGACCTCGGTCGCGAGCTTCACCCGCCAGATCTGGGAGCAGATCGGCGACCGGGCGGTGAATTTCGGCACCACCGGCGTCGAGGGCGCGGTTTCCGCCCCGCTCGGCCATACGACGCCCGAGCCGATCACCCTGCACGCGCTGCTCGCCGAACTGAGCGTCGAGGGCGTCACCCACGCGGCGATGGAGGCCTCGAGCCACGGGCTCGACCAGCATCGGCTGGACGGGGTGCATCTCGACGCGGCGGCCTTCACCAACATCACCCGGGACCATCTCGATTATCACCCGGATTTCGAGGCCTATTTCACGGCCAAGCTTGGGCTGTTCGAGCGGGTGCTGCCACGCGGCGCGGCGGCGGTCATCAATATGGACGATCCCCACGGGCCGCGCGTTCGCGCCGTCGCCGAGGCGCGGGGACAGCGGGTCATCGCCGTCGGCCGCGCCGAGGGCTGCGAGCTGCGGCTGATCGGCCAGCGGTTCGACGCGACCGGGCAGGATCTGCTCTTTGCCTGGGGCGGGCGCAGCCACAAGGTGCGGCTGGACCTGATCGGCGGCTTTCAGGCGCATAACGCGCTGATCTCCGCCGGCCTCGCCATCGGCTCGGGCAGCGACGCGGCGGCGGTGATCGCCGCCCTGCCGGGCCTCGAGACGGTGCGGGGGCGGATGGAGCGGGCGGCGACGCGGGTCAATGGCGCGCAGGTCTTCGTCGACTACGCCCATACGCCGGACGCGCTGGCGACCGCGCTGGCCGCGCTGCGGCCGCATGTGATGGGCCGGATGCTCGTCGTCTTCGGCGCGGGCGGCGATCGCGACCGGGGCAAGCGGCCGCTGATGGGCGAGGCGGCGGCGGCCGGCGCGGACGTGGTCTTCGTCACCGACGACAATCCGCGCACCGAGGATCCGGCGGCGATCCGCGCGGCGGTGATGGCCGGCTGCCCCGAGGCGACCGAGATCGGCGACCGGGCCGAGGCGATCCTGACGGCGGTCGACGCGCTGCAGCCCGGCGACGCGCTGCTGATCGCGGGCAAGGGCCACGAGACGGGTCAGGTGATCGGCCAGGACGTATTGCCCTTCGATGATATCGAACAGGCGAGCATCGCGGTCGCGGCGCTCGACGGGTTGGGCGCGTGAGGGCGGCGCGCGCGGCGGAGGGAGGGGCGGCGATGGCGGTTCTCTGGACCCGGGCCGAAGCGGAGGCGGCGACCGGCGGCGCGAGCCGGGGCGGCGACTGGACCGCGACCGGCGTTTCGATCGACACCCGCTCGCTCCTGCCCGGCGATCTCTTCGTGGCGCTCTCCGCCGCCCGCGACGGCCATGATTTCGTCGCCGAGGCGCTGGCAAAGGGGGCGGTCGCGGCGCTGGTGTCGCGTGTGCCCGAAGGCGTGGCGCCGGACGCCCCGCTGCTGATCGTCGACGACGTGCTGGAAGGGCTCTGGGCGCTCGGCCGCGCCGCGCGGGCGCGGTTCCGGGGCAAGCTGGTCGCGGTGACAGGCTCGGTCGGCAAGACCGGCACCAAGGAGATGCTGCGCGTGGCGCTCGGCGCGCAGGCGACGGTTCACGCGGCGGAGAAAAGCTACAACAACCACTGGGGCGTGCCGCTGACGCTGGCGCGGATGCCGCGCGCGGTCGATTTCGCGGTGATCGAGATCGGCATGAACGCACCCGGTGAGATCGCGCCGCTGGCCCGCCTCGCGCGGCCGCACGTGGCCATGGTGACGACGATCGCCGCCGTGCATCTCGCCGCGTTCCGCGGCCTGAACGGCATCGCGCGCGAGAAGGCGGCGATCTTTCAGGGGCTGGAACCGGGCGGCGTCGCCATCCTGAACCGCGACGTTCCGCAATATCCCATCCTGCGCGCGGCGGCCAAGACGGCGGGCGCGCGCGCCGTCCGCTTCGGGTCCGCCGGGCGGCCGGAGTTCCGGCTGCTCGACGCGCAGGTCGGCCCCGGCGCCACCTCGGTCGCCGCGAAGGTGCGTGGCACGACCTTCTATTTCAAGCTGGCGGCGCCCGGCGCGCATCTCGCGCTGAACGCGCTCGGCGCGCTGGCGGCGGTCGACGCGCTCGGCGCCGACATGACGCGGGCGAGCCTCGCGCTGGCGCAATGGCGCTCGCCCGAGGGGCGTGGGGCGCGCTGGACGGTTCTGCTCGGCCCCGGCGGGCTGGATGGTGCGATCCGGCTGATCGACGAGAGCTACAATGCCAATCCGGCGGCGATGGCCGCCGCGCTGACCGTCTTCGCCGGCGAGCAGCCGCAGGACGGGATCGGCCGGGTGTCGCGCGGCCGCCGGGTCGCCTTCCTCGGCGACATGCTGGAACTCGGCCCGCGCGAGCGCGAGATGCACGAAGGGCTCGCCCGGGTGCCGGCGATCGCCGCCGTCGACAAGGTTCATTGCGCCGGCGGCCGGATGCGCGCGCTCTACGAGGCCTTGCCCGCGGACCAGCGCGGCGAATGGTTCGACACCGCCGAGGAGATGGCCGCCCGGGTGCGCCGCCTGCTCGACGCCGGCGATATCGCCATGGTCAAGGGCTCGCTCGGCTCGCGGGTCGGCAAGGTGGTCGAGGCGATCAAGAAGCTGGGCGACGCGCGGCCGCCCGAAAGCCTGGAGGGATAGGCGCCGGAATGCTGTTCTACCTCGCGGAGCTTTCCTCCGACCTCAGCCTGTTCAACGTCTTTCGCTACATCACCTTTCGCGCCGGCGGCGCCTTCATCACCGCGCTGATCTTCGGCTTCCTGTTCGGCCGGCCGCTGATCGACCTGCTGCGGCTGCGGCAGGGGCGGGGACAGCCGATCCGCACGGACGGGCCGCAGAGCCATATCGTCTCCAAGGCCGGCACGCCGACCATGGGTGGCCTCCTGATCCTGTCGGCGACCTTCTTCTCCACCCTGCTCTGGGCGCGCTGGGACAATGGCTTCGTCTGGATGGTGCTGTTCGTCACCGCCGGGTTCGGACTGATCGGCTTCGCCGACGATTTCGCCAAGGTGAAGCGCCAGACCCATGACGGCGTCTCGGGCCGGATCCGGCTGGCGGCGGGCTTTCTCATCGCGCTGGTCGCCGCGGGCTGGGCGATGGCGCTGCATCCCGAGGGACTGACGGGGATGCTGGCGTTTCCGGTGTTCAAGAGCTTCCTGCTCGACCTCGGCTGGCTGTTCCTGCCCTTCGCCATGCTGGTCATCGTCGGCGCGGCCAACGCGGTGAACCTGACCGACGGGCTCGACGGGCTCGCCATCATGCCGGTGATGATCGCGGCGGCGGCGCTCGGGGTCATCGCCTATGTGGTCGGGCGCGCCGACTTCTCGACCTATCTCGATGTGCATTACGTGCCGGGCACCGGCGAGATCGCCATCGTCGTCGCGGCGCTGATCGGCGGCGGGCTCGGGTTTCTCTGGTACAACGCTCCGCCGGCCGCCGTCTTCATGGGCGACACCGGCAGCCTCGCGCTCGGCGGGGCGCTCGGCGCGATCGCGGTGGCGACCAAGCACGAGATCGTGCTCGCCATCGTCGGCGGCCTCTTCGTCGTCGAGGCGCTGAGCGTCATCATCCAGGTGATGTACTACAAGCGCACCAAGAAGCGGGTGTTCCTGATGGCGCCGATCCACCACCATTTCGAGAAGAAGGGCTGGGCCGAGCCGCAGATCGTGATCCGCTTCTGGATCATCAGCCTGATCCTCGCCATGATCGGCCTCGCCACGCTGAAGCTGCGTTAGCGGTCTTCCGTGATCGGCCCGCGCCGCGGGGCCGCTCCTCGGCCCTTGCGGCCGGCGGGACGCTCTGCGCAACGCTCTGCGGTTGCAAGGGAGGCGCCCATGATCCCCGTCCGCGGATACGACGGCCACAAGGTTGCGGTGCTGGGGCTCGGGCGGTCCGGCCTGCCCACGGCGCGGGCCCTGCGCGCCGGCGGAGCCGAGGCGCTGGTCTGGGACGACGGCGAGCCCGCCCGGGCGGCCGCCGAGGCCGAGGGCTTCACGCTCCACGACCCGCGCCGGCAGGGGGCCCTGGAGGGCGTCAAGGCGATGATCGTCTCGCCCGGCATCCCCCATCTCTACCCCGCGCCCCATCCGGCGATCCTCGCCGCCTGGGAGGCGGGGGTGGCGGTGGACAACGACATCGGCCTGTTCTTCCGCTCCTTCGCCACGCCGAAATGGGACGAGTTCGACCGGGTCCCCCAGGTGGTCTGCGTCACCGGCTCGAACGGGAAATCCACCACCACCGCCTTGGTCGCCCATGTGATGGAGACCACCGGCCGGCCGGTCCAGATCGGCGGCAATTTCGGCCGGGGGGCGCTCGATCTCGACCCGGCCGAGGACGGCATGGTGGTGGTGCTGGAACTGTCCTCCTACCAGACCGACCTCGCCCGGGCCCTGCAGCCGGACGTGGCGATCTTCCTGAACCTGTCCGACGACCATCTGGACCGGCACGGCGGCCGGGGCGGCTATTTCGCGGCCAAGCGGCGGCTGTTCACCGAAGGCGGCCCGGCCCGGTCGATCATCGGGGTGGACGAGAACGAGGGGCGGTACCTGGCCAATGTGCTGCGGGAGGA
>JBGAJI010000020.1:0-34648 GCA_044225035.1 Amaricoccus sp.
GCGGCGATCGCCGGCCTGACCACGACGCAGGTGCCGGCGCTGACCACCGCGCAGGTCGCGGCGCTGACCACCGCGCAGGTCGCCTCGATGGCCTCGACGCTGATCGGCAAGCTCGGGACGGCGCAGGTCGTCGCCCTGACCGCGCCGGCGATCACCGCGCTGACCACCGCGCAGATGGGCGGCCTCACCACCGCGCAGATCGGGGCGCTGACCACGACCCAGGTCGCCGCGCTGGAGACCGCCGACATCAAGGCTCTGAGCACCGCGCAGGTCGCCGCCTTCTCCACGACCCAGGTCGGCGCGATGACCACGGCGCAAGTGAACGCCATGTTCCTCTGACCGCCCCGCGCGCCTGACCTCAGGCCCGCCCCTCAGACCGGGGCGGGCCTTCTCACTTCCAGTAACAGCGGTTTAGGGGCCGCTTCCCTTTCTTCGACCTTGGCCCGCGAGCCTCCGGCCCGACGAGTCGACGCATCGCGTCGGCCGGGCCGTTGCCCGGAGCGCGTGAGCGCGTAGGGGTGCTTCTTGGGATAACGGCGCCAATCCGTCCGCGCCTGCCTGGGTGGGTGCGTCGCAGACCCGTCCGCCGGGGGCAGGCGGGCGCGGACGGACTTGCGTGACCCCAAATCCGTCGAGGAGGCAGGTGCCGCGCATGACTTCGCCGGACAGCAAACAGGTCAACGCGCCTCAGGCCGGCTCTCGCGCGTGTTCCTGCACGACGCGCTCCGCCGCCTTGCCGTGCAGTTCCTCGTAATGGTCGAAGACCGCGTCGAACGAGCCGACCCCCTGCGTCGCGGCGCGGATGTCGTTCGCGAGATCCGCCAGCGCGCCGCCGGGGATCAGCGCCGCGAACACCTCCCATCCCTTGGCCTCGGGATCGGCGTCGAAGCCGAGCACCTGGCCGAGATGCGTCGAGACGATCGGCGAGATCGCCCCGGTGAAGATCGCCGGCGCGTGGATCGCCACCTTGAAGATCGGTTGCAGCAGCACGGGCGACGCCTCGCGCAGCGCCTCGGCCACGCAGCGGCGGCCGGCGATGCGGAAGGCCATTTCCGAACTGTCGACCGGATGATGCAGACCGTCGCTCAGCACCACCTCGACATCGACCACCGGAAAGCCGAGCGGCCCGCGCTCCATCGCGTCGCGCGCGCCCTGCTCGACGGCGGGGATATAGTTGCGCGGTACCGCGCCGCCCTTCACCACCTCGGAGAAGGCGAAGCCCGCGCCGCGGATCCCGGGGGCGACGCTCAGCTTGACATCGGCGAACTGGCCGGCGCCGCCGGTCTGTTTCTTGTGGCGATAGGCCTGGTCGCGCGGCCGGGAAATGGTCTCGCGATAGGCGGGCGGCGGCACGCAATCCCGCGCCTCGAGTCCGAACGTGTCCTTCAGCCGCTGGCGCAGGACGCGCAGATGCAGCGGCCCCTGGATGCCGACCAGCGCGGCGCCGGTCACCGGATCCTGCCCGGCGCGCAGCGCGGCGTCGGTCTCGGCCAGGGTCGCCAGCGCGCCGGACAGCTTCACGCCCTCGCGCTCGGTCATCGGTTCGAGGATGCGCTGGGTCTGCGGCCGCGGCGGCCGGTGCCAGGCGGGCGCGGGGAAGGTCGCCGCCTCGGTGACGAGCAGGCTCGGGGTCAGATGATCCGCCTTGACCAGCGACACGATCTCGCCCTCGGCGGCCGCGTCGAAATGGCGGCCGTCGCGCGGATCGGCCGATCCGAACTGACCCGGCGCCCGCCCGCCGAGCGGCCGGTTCGCCGGCAGCGGCGCCAGCGCCCGGACCATGAGCACGCGGCCGAGATGCTTGCGATAGGCGCCGCTCAGCACCACGGCGCCCGGCGCGGCGTCGAGCCCCGCCTGTTCGCGCAGGCGCTCGCGCAGCGCGGCCGGGGCGGGCGCCTCGTGGCGCAGCGCCTTCATCAGCCGGACGAGGCCATTGCCATGCGCGGCCGAGCCGATCAGCGCCGGCATCGCCGCGCGCGTGGTCAGGACCTGGGCGCAGATGGCATAGACCTCGTCGCTCGGCGGCGCCTGATCCTCGATCAGTTCCTCCAGCAGATGGTCGTCGAAGCTCGACAGATGCTCCAGCAGGTCGCCCCGCGCCTCGCGCTCGCGCTCGGTCACCTCGGCCGGGATTTCGATCAGCCGCGATGGCGCGCCTTCGCGATAGGCCCAGGCGCGTTCCGAGACGAGATCGACGGCGCCGACCACATGGCCGTCGCGGCGGATCGGCACCTGCCTGAGCACGATCGGACGGGGGGTATAGTCCTGCAGCGCCGCCACCACGTCGCGCAGCCGGCCGGCCGCCTCGTCGACGCGGTTGACGAAGATCAGGGCCGGCGTCCCGGCGCGCTCCACCAGCCGCAGATAGGGCGCCGCGAGCACCGCCGCCGCCGGGTCCGGCGCGACGCAGATCACCGCGGCGTCGGCGGCGAGCAGGGCGTCGGCGGCGACCGACAGGAACTCGATCGAGCCCGGCGTGTCGATCGCCTGCCAGTCGTCGCCGAGATGGGTGAGGCTCGCGACGCGGAGCTCGCCAGGGCCGGCGGCGGCCGGCGGCTTGCCTTCGAGCGCGCAGAGGCGATCGACCAGCGTCGACTTGCCGGTGTTCGAGGCCCCGAGTATCGCGATGGCTCGCGTCATGACGTCTCCCCCTTGGATTATTTTGTTGGGGAAACTCTCCTACGGTTCGCGCCGAATTTCCAGCGCGGCGCGAAGCGGCGCCGAAAATCCGCGGCCGATGCGCCGAACGCCGCCCCGGCGGTCACGTAGGGGGAGGGGAGTGGTACCAGCGCCCCGGCTTGAACGGGGGACCTCCTGATCCACAATCAGGCGCTCTAACCAACTGAGCTACGCCGGCACTGCGGACCCGACTACAGTCGCGGAGAGGCGAATGCAAGGGCCGCTTGCCTCGATCCGGCCCTGATCCGGCCCCGATCCGGCAGGCGAACCCGCCGCAACTCCCCCTTGCTCCCGACCGGACGGTTTCCCACTATGGCGACCAAACGGCTTGGAGTCGGCAATGGGCATCGACAGCGAAAGCGACGTCTCCGCGAACCTGCAGATCGGACCGACCACGCTCGGCATGGTGCGGCTCTTTATCTCGACCGACACGGTCGAGCTCCCGCTCGATTTCGAGCCCGAGGAGGCGGAGGAGATCGCCGAGGAACTCCGCGCCGCCGCCGCCCGCGCGCGCAAGAGCGCCGAGGCGGCGAAGAAGAAGCCGCGCTGACCGGCCGCGGCGGAGCATCCGACGGACCCGCCTCGGTTTTGTCGACAGAGACCCGGCGGCGTCTTATACTTCCGCCCTTGGACCGGACCGGGGGGCTAGAATGCGTCGGGTGATCCATTCCGCGATCTGGTCGGTGGCGCTGCTGCTTCTCGCCTGCGGCGCGATGGCCGAGGATCGCGCGCCCTATGTCGCGGTGGTCATCGGCAACAACGACTATCCCGCCGCGCCGCTGCGCAATGCCGGCAACGACGCGGCGCTGGTCGCGAAGGCGCTGGCCGAGACCGGCTTCGCCGTCAGCGTGCATCTCGACGTGACCTCCGATCAGGTGCCGGCGCTGCTCGACGAAATCCGGACGCGGTTCCAGGGCGCCGAGATCGGCCTTGTCTACTACGCCGGGCACGCCTTCCAGTATAACGGCGAGAACCAGCTGCTGTCGGTCGACGTGCCCGAGATGACGGCGGAGGTGATCAATGCCAAGCGCCTGCCCCTGCGCGAGGTGCTGGCGGCGGCGGCGACCGAGGGCGGCGGCGGCCTGCGGCTCGTCATCCTCGACGGCTGCCGCAACGATCCCTTCTCCACGGTCGGCGGCGCCTATTCGCGCGGCCTCGCCTTCGAGGAAAGCGGCGCGGCCGAGACGCTGATCGCCTATTCCACCGGCGCCGGGCAGCTCGCCTTCGACGGGCCGAACAATGGCAACAGTCCCTTCGCCCTCTCGCTCGCGCGGGCGGTGGAGCGGCCGGGCGTCACCGTCTCGGACATGCTGCGCTCGATCCGGCGCGACGTGCGGCTGGCGACCGAGTCGCGGCAGATCCCTTGGGTCGTCGGCTCGATCGAGACCGACTACGTCGTGAACCGCTCGGCCGCGCCGAGCGCGCCGCTCGTCGCGACGGGCGGCGAGGTGCCGCTCGACGAGGTGGTCTGGTGGTCGATCCGCGCCGAGATCACGCCGGACGAACTCACCCGCTTCGCGCAGGTCTTCCCCGACAGCCGCTATGCGCCCGAGGCGAAGTCGCGCCTGCGCGAGATCGAGCTCGCCGGCACGGATGCCACGCGGGCCGTGGTGATCGACGGCGAGGCCATCCCGTCGCAGAGCGTGGCGGCGGTGCTCGACCTGCGCAAGCACGCGCCGGCGACCGGCGGCTACGAGCCCAGGACCAGCATCCCGGCGGAGCTCTTCGACATCTGGCCGAACACCCTGCCCGGGACGGCGGGCGGCCTCGGCGAGATCGTCACCGAATGCGACCTGATCGCCGGCGATCCCGCGGACCAGCAGCGGGTGGCGCCGGCCGTCGAATGGGGCCTCGTCAATGCCCGCCGCGCGGTTCGGGTCTGCGGCTATGCGCTGGCGAAGGATCCGGGCAATCCGCGGCTCGCCTTCCAGCTCGGCCGCGCGCTCGACATCGGCGAGAATTTCCCCTGGGCGCGGTATTTCTACGGCATGGCGGCGAACGCCGGCTATGCCGAGGCGATGACCAGCCTCGGCTATATGGCGATCGAGGGCCGGGGCGGCGCGATCGACTACCCCGCCGCCGCCGACTGGTACCGCCGCGCCTCGGCGCTCGGCAATCTGCGCGCCCGCACCAATATCGGCGAGATCTATGCCAAGGGGCAGGGGGTGGAGCCCCAGCCGGAGGAAGCGATCCTCTGGTATCGCCTCGCGGCCGGCATGGGCTGGCCGAACGCGCAGAACGCGCTGGCCGACATGTATCGCCGCGGCATGGGGGTGGAGAAGGACGAGCGCGCCTCGGCAGCGCTCTACGCGCTCGCCGCCGCCAACGGCCAGCGCGAGGCGATGAGCACGCTCGGCCGCAGCTATCTCAACGGCTGGGGCGTCGAGAAGGACCGGGCGACGGCGCGCGGCTGGTTCGAGCGGGCGATCGACGCCGGCGACCGCTATTCCCCCTATTACCTCGCGCGCGATCTCGTCTCGACCGGCGAGGGCAAGCAGGATCCGCAAGCGGTGCTGGACTTGCTCACCCTCTCGGCCGACCGCGGCTTTCGCGAGGCCTATCTCGAGCTCGGCACTGTCTATGCCAAGGGCGAGATCCTGCCCGCCGATCCGGCCCAGGCCTATTTCTGGGCGCGGCTGGCGGAGATCAGCGAGATCAAGGGCGCGGGCGATCTCGTCGCCGCGCTCGGCCCCCGGCTGAACGCCGCCGGCAAGGCGGAGGTCGAGCGGCTGATCGACGCGCGCAGGCAGCTGAATGGGATATGAGGCGCCGGCCGCCGAGGCCGCCACGGCCCCGGGGTCCGTCCTGAGGGATTGGGACACGCGCCGCCGGGCCTATCTGCGCGCCCGTGTGCTGGCCGACGGGCCGAAGGCGACAGCGCTCGCCCTGATCGAGGCGCTGGCCGCCACCGTCGCGCCGGAGATGCGCGCCGCGGTGCCGGCCGCGGCGGTGGCGGAGCGCGCCCGCCTGTCGATCGTCGCGCTGAACGCCGCCGCGCTCGTCGCCTTGCGCCTGGGCGACTGGCGGGCGGCCGAGGATCTCGCGGGCGAGGTGGTGGCGCGCGACCACCACGACCTGCCGGCGCAGCGCATCGTCGACGCGGCGCGACGGCGGTCGGCCGAGCTGACCAACGACACCGACCGCTGGCTCCGCGACCGCTTCTGCCCCGCGCCGTTCGAGCAGATCGAGACGCGGACGGGCGGCGCGGTGCATTTCTGCTGCTCCGGCTGGCAGCCGGTGCCGATCGGCAATCTCTCCACCGGCGCCGAGGCGATGTGGAATTCCGAGACCGCGCAGGAAATCCGCCGCTCCATCCTCGACGGCGATTTCTCCCATTGCAGCCGCTGGCACTGCCTTCCGATCACCGCGCGGAGCCTGCCGACCCGCGCCGCCGTCGCGGCGAACGGCGGGCCGATGGCGGAGGTGGTCCGAAACCGCGCGACGAAGGCCCCGGCGCCGCCGGCGCGGGTGATCCTGTCGCATGACCGTTCCTGCAACATCGCCTGCCCGAGCTGCCGGTCGGAGCTGATCCAGCTCGACCATGCGCGCGGGCGGGAACTCGACGCGCTGTTCGAGGCGAGCCTCCTGCCGCTCCTCACCCAGGCGCGGGCGATCAAGGTGACGGGCTCGGGCGACCCGTTCGGCAGCCGGCATTTCCGCTCGGTCCTGCGCCGGATCCCGGTGCTCGCCGGCCAGAGGCGGATCCAGCTCCATACCAACGGCCTGCTCTTCGACCAGCGCGCCTGGGACGAGCTGGGGCTGGAGGACAAGGTGGATTCGGTCTGGATCTCGATCGACGCGGCGCGTCCCGAGACCTATGCCGTGCTGCGCCGGGGCGGGAATTTCGCCGACCTCACACGCAATCTCGACTTCCTCGGCACCCTGCGCCGCCACGGCGCCTTCAACAGCCTGCGGCTCGATTTCGTGGTCCAGGCCGGGAACTACCGCGAGATGGGCGCCTTCGTCGATCTGGCGCGCCGGGTCGGGGCCGATGGCACCTATTTCCTGCGCCTGCGCAACTGGGGGCATATGACGCCCGCGCGGTTCCGCGAGATCGACGTCTGCGACGCGCGCCACCCCGAGCATGAGGCGCTGCGCGACATGCTGTCCGATCCGCGGCTCCGGGCCGCGAATGTCGAGCTCGGCACGCTGGCGCAATTCGCTCCGTCGGCGGCGATCAGCGCGCCGCTGCGATGAAATCCTCGGGGCTCTGGGCCAGCACCGCCTCGAAATCCGGCTGCCAGGCGGCGCGGATCCGGGCGACGCGCCGCTCGATATAGCGCGGCCAGTCCCGGCCCGGCGCGATGGCGCGCGCGCCCGCGCCGGGCAGCGCCTCGAACAGCGCGCCCATCTCGACATAGCGGCGGAAATCGAGATTGTCCGTCACATGCACCGCCGTCTCGAAGGCGGCCAGCGTCGCGGCCAGCTTCGCGAAACCCGCCTCGTCCCAGCTCCAGCCGAGCGCCCAGACCAGCGCCACGCCGCCCGCCCGCCTTTGGTCCGAGAGCAGCAGCCCGAGCCCCGGGTCGGATAGCCGCGCGCGCCGGCTGGCGGCGAGGCCGAGGCGCAGGACGGCGCGGCGGACGAGGGTCATCGCCGGACCACCGGCGTCTGGCGGGCGATCAGCACCGTCATTCGCGCGGCGATCTCGGCGCCGTTCCAGTCCGACCTCACGCTCGCGCAATTCGTCGCCAGCTCCGCCCGCCGCTCTGGATCGAGCAATTCGTCGAGCCCCCGGGCGATCGCGTAAGGATCACGGGCCGAGGCGGCCAGCGCCCAGCCGGCGAGCGCGGCATAGCTGGCGCGGGTTTCCTGCAGGTCCATCTCCGGCGCGTCGTTCGGGGTGAAGAGGCAGGGCAGGGCGCCGGCGATGATCTCGTGAAAGCTGTTGTAGCCGGCGGCGCTGACCGCGAAGTCGAAGGCGCGCTGGTACTGGATGGCGGGAAACACCGTCCGAAGATGGTGGCGCGGACCGACGGCGGCCACGGCGCGCGGCGCGACAGGCGACACGATCTCCACCACATGCCGCTCCGGATCGGCGAGCAGCCGCGCCAGCGCCATGTCGCGGGCGAGCGATGTGTCGAAATTCGCCCCGGCGCCGAGTTGCAGCAGCGCGATCTCGGCGGTCTCGGGCAGGCCGAGCAGCCGCCGCGCCAGCTTGCGCCCCAGCCGCTGGCGCGGCGGAATTTGCAGGATCGGCGGCAGCCGCTGCGTCAGCGGGTCGCCGGCCGCGTCATGGCCGGGATCCGCCGCCTGGCAGATCTCGCCCGGCGTCATCACCAGATGGAAATGCTCGGCGCGCCCGCTGATGCCCGGCTCGGCCCTGCGCCACATGCCCCGCCGCATCCAGATGCGCCCGACGCCGGGGAAATCGTCCAGCGCGGCGATCAGGCCGGTATAGGGCACATTGCCGTCGAATATGACGGCGGCCGGCTGGTGAAAACCGATCGCCTCGCGTACCTCCTCGGCGAACCAGCGGTTCCAGCGTTCGGCCGGAACCCCGAGGGGGCCATGAAACGGCCGGTATTCGGTCAGGAAACCGGCCTGCTCGGCGAATTGCGCCGCCTTCGACAGCGACAGGAATACCGTGGAAATCTCGTAGGGCTGCGCGCGGGCGACGGCGATCTGCCGCGCGATATGGCCGACCCCGACGCCGTTCGAGGTGATCGCCAGCACCGTCTCGGCCGGCGCGCGGGCGGGCGTCGCGCCATGCCGGCGAGTCGGCCGCGGCGCGGTGTCGAGCAAGGCGGCGACGCGTTCGCCATAGCCATCGAGCCCGACCCGCTCGCGGGTCAGCCGGCGGGCGAGGGCGCCTTGCGCCGCGCGCGCGGCCGGGTCGGCGCGCAGGCGCGAATAGAGCGCATGCGCCTCCCCCGGCTCGGCATAGAGCGCGGCCTCGCCGAACAGCGGCGCGAAGGACGGCGGCAGCACGGTCGGCAGCCCGCTCGCCAGCGCCTCGAGCACGTTATAGCCGAAGGCCTCGATCCAGCTCGGCCCGTGATAGAAGGCATAGGCGTCGAGACTGGCGAGAAACGCCTGGATTCCGCCATGGCCGAACGGCTGAAAGCGCCAGTTCGCCGGCCAAGGCGCCAGCGCCTCGCGGAGCTTCGCATCCACCCCGCGCATCACGAAGCGCAGCGCCGGGTCATAGGGATAGACGAGGGCGCGTTCCTCCCGCTCCGGCCATTTCTGCGCATCGGACCGGCTGTGCCGGCCGATGGTCAGCGTGGCGGTCTCCTGCCGGACCGGAACGGCGGGCCAGGCGTCGCAATCGATGAGATTGGTCCAGTCGCGATCCCAGATCGCCGCGCCATGCGCGTCCGCGCCAAGGTCGCGCCGCGCGTTCGGCCCGACCGGCAGCAGGATCGGATCGGCGCGCCAGAGATCATGGGCGAGGGCGCGCGCCGCGGCGAGATCGCATTGCGCGACACCGGCCGCGTCGCGCGCCGGCCCGTGCATCACGATGCCGAGCACGTCCGGCTCGATCCGCGTCCGCCGCGTCGGCGGCAGGTCGAGCAGCGTCGGATGACAGACGAGCGCCAGCCGCGCCCGCGCCGTGGCCCCCGCCGGCAGGACCGGCGTCCGCGTCGCCTCGATCGCCGCCAGCACCCCGGGATGCGGCGGGCGCCGCGGCGACAGGACGGGCGACTGGACCGGGGCGACGACGGCGCGGAGGCCGGCGCGATCGATCGCCAGAAGCTCGTTGGCAAGCGAGGTGCTGGTGCCGCCGGGAAACCGGAGGTCGGCGATCAGCGCGATGTCATAGCTGTCGGGCCGGCTCAGTAGGGGCCCCCGCCACCGCCGCGACCGCCGGACTGGGCGCCCGACGGTCCGCCATCCGAGGTTCCGCCGTCATTGGCCGCCTTGCCCATCGTCTGGGGCGCCGCGCCGCCGTGGCTCGGCTTGAACTGCGCGCCGCAGGACGCCGTCAGGGCGGCGCCGATCGCCATGGCCATCAAGGCGCGAAGTCTTGCCATCGCGGTCCTCCACCGGCGGGATTCGGGTCGGCGCCGGACAAACCGGCGCACCGGCACTCTAGCACGTTCACACCCGCGTTAACCGTTTTTCTTGGGTGTCGGCGCGTTATCTCGCGCTCATCGCAGAGATATTCCGTTGGGCCGGCGCGCCGCTTCGGGGTACAATTCAGGGCGGCAGGCGCGGCGGAGGGCCAGCGCGGCGAAGCGGGAGCGGCGCGAAGGGGTGGCAGAGGATCGCGCGACCGTCGTCCGGACGAGCCTGCCCGACGGCAAGCTCGCCACCGATTTCCGGCTGGCAGGGATCGAGGGCGAATTCGCGCATTACGAGACGGTGCTGCGCCCCTGGCTGTGGCTGCTCGGCCAGTCGACCGACTGCCGCGTGTTCCAGGGTCTCGGCGTCGTGGAGATCATCGAGCAGATCTTCGGCGAATATCCGGCCGCGAAGTTCGAGAAGCGCCTGCAGGGCACCTACGCGGCGCGGGAATATTGCGTCCAGTATGACGAGAGCGACCTCGATTTCGTCCAGCGGCTGATGGAGCACGAGGGGATCGGCTATTTCTTCGAATATGACGAAGGCGTCCATACGCTGATCCTGTTCGACGCCATCGCCAAGCTCAAGCCGGCGGAGGGCCATGCGACGGTGCCCTTCCATTTCGAGGGGCAGGCGGCGCGGCGCGACCGCGACTATCTCTCGGAATGGGAGCAGATCAGCCGCCTGACCCCCGGCGCCTATACCCACACCGACTATGATTTCGAGAAGCCCGCGGCCGACCTGATGGCCCGGTCGAGCCAGCCCTTCTCGCATGGCGAGGCCGAGCACGAGATCTATCGCCATCCCGGCGCGCATCTCGAGCTCGGTCGCGGCGACGCCCTGGCCGCGATCCGGCGCGAGGAATTGCAGGCCGTCCATCGCCGGGCGCGGGCGGCGGGGACGGTGCGCGGCCTCGCCTCGGGCCATCTCTTCAAGCTGACCAATTTCCCGAGGCAGGATCAGAACGCCGAGCATCTGGTGTTGCGCGCCCGCTACCGCCTGCGCGACCCGGACTTTCGCACCGGCCGGGCGCCGGATGGCGACATCTTCCGGCTGGAGATCGAGGCGGCCCCGAGCGCGTTGCCCTACCGGCCGCCCCGCGCCACGCCCCGGGTCGTCATGCGCGGGCCACAGACGGCGACCGTGGTCGGTCCCGGCGGCGAGGAGATCTTCACCGACGAATATGCCCGGGTGAAGGTGCAGTTCCACTGGGACCGGCTCGGCAAGCGCGACGAGAACAGCTCCTGCTTCGTGCGGGTGTCGCAGAGCTGGGCCGGCGCGGGCTGGGGCTTCATCCAGATCCCGCGCATCGGCCAGGAGGTGGTGGTCGATTTCCTCGACGGCGATCCCGACCGGCCCCTGATAACCGGCCGCGTCTATAACGCCAGCGAGATGCCGCCTTACGGCCTGCCCGGCAATGCCACGCAATCGGGCTGGAAATCCAACTCCAGCCCCGGGGGCGGCGGCTACAACGAGCTGATGTTCGAGGACAAGGCGGGATCCGAGCTGGTCAATTTCCAGGCGCAGAAGGACCATGCGCTGCTCGTGAAGAACGACCGCTCGAAACTGGTCCAGCACGACCAGTCCGACCGGATCGACCACAACGCCAAACACTCCGTCGGGGTCGATCTCGACGAGGATGTCGGCAACAACAAGACGACCAGGGTGGGCGTCGACCGCAAGGTCGATATCGGCTCGAACGACACCGAGACGGTCGGCGTGAACCGCTCGCTCACCGTCGGCTCGGACGAGACGATCGGCATCGGCTCGAACTCGACCGAGACGATCGGCATGAACCACACCCAGACCGTCGGCGTCGCCCAGACCGTCACCGTCGGCGCGATGCGCACCGATACCGTCGGCGCGGTCGAGACCCGCTCGGTCGGCGCCTCGCAGAGCAACACGATCGGCGCCTCGCGCTCGGTCTCGGTCGGCGCGGCGCAATCGCACAGCATCGGCGCCGCCGACGCTTGGGAGATCGGCGCCGGCCAGACGGTGAAGATCGCCGCGGATCAGGGCGTAAGCATCGGCGGCGCCCAGAGTTCGGACATCGGCAAGGGGCGCGCCACCAAGGTGGCCGAGGACGACGTCGGCGAGATCGGCGGCGCGCGCCAGCTGAAGATCGGCAAGGGCAGCATGGTCGATATCGCCCAGGATGGCACGATCCACGTCGGCAAGGCCTTGCTGCTCGACGCCGGCGATTCCATCGTGCTGAAATGCGGCTCGGCGGCGATCGCCTTGAAGAAGGACGGCACGATCTCGATCGAAGGCAAGGACATCACGGTCAACGGTTCGGGCAAGATCACGCTCAAGGCGTCGAGCGAGGTGACGATCAAGGGCTCGAAGATCAACCAGAACTGACGGGGTTTTGCGATGGACGGGGCACCGGTACGGATCGACGGGGTGATGATCGGGCTGCTCGCCGGTTTCGAGGACGGGCGGCCGCTCGTCTCCTTCGGCGACGCGGCGATGCCGGCGCGCAGCCTCGCGCCCCTCGATACCGCGATGGTGGGGACGGAGGTCGCCGTGCTCTTCGAGGAAGGCGACCCGACCCGCGCCCTGATCGTCGGCCGCCTGATCGAGCCCGCCTCCGCCCCCGTGGTTCTCCGCGACGGCGCGCGGGTGCGGGTCACCGCGACCGAGCGGATGGAGCTGCGCGTCGGCAAGGCTTCGATCATCCTGGAAAAGGACGGAAGGATCACCATCCGCGGCAGCTATGTGACCAGCCACGCCAGCGCGACCAACCGAGTGCGCGGCGGCTCGGTCCAGCTGAACTGAGCCAGGGCTGACCCCCGGTGGCGCGGGCGCCGATCCTCCCCGAGATCGTCCGCCAGCACGCCGAAATGGCCGCTTTCCTCTGGACGGTCTATGACCACGCTTTGCTCCATCCGGAGGAAAATCCCGACATGGACGCCGACCGCCTCGCCCGGCTGGTCGGCCGGATCGACGCCCATCTCGACGGCCTGCGCGTCGCCGGCGCCGACGGGCGGCGCATCGCCGAGGAACGGTTCGCGGAATATCCCGAGGCCGGCGAGCTCTTCGTGACGCGGATGCTGGTCGAGGGCGCCCCCGAGACCGTCGCCGCGCTCGACCTCGCCAAGGTCCGCGCCTATCTCGCGGCGCATGCCCGCTGAGTGGGCGGCGCGGACGGGTCGTCCAGACCGGTCCGCCGCTTTCCTGCTTCGATCGAAGCGGGCCCCGGCCCGCGAGGACACGGCCCGACGAGCCGACGCACCGCGTCGGCCGGGCCGTTGCCTGGAGCGCGCGAGCGCGGAAGGCAAGAGGGGTGCCTCTTGGGATGACGGTGCCAATCCGTCCGCGCCTGCCTGGGTGGGTGCGTCGGAGACGCGCCCGCCGGGGGCAGGCGGGCGCGGACGGATTTGTCTACGCCAAATCCGTCAAGAAAAGAAGCGCCACGCCCCTACCATCAAACCAACCGGAAGGCCCCGTCATAGACCAGCCGCAGCGATTGCCAGCCGCTGTCGCGCCCGAAACGCCAGGCCCGATCCGTGCCGACGCAATAGAGATACCGGCCGTCGGTGCGCAGGTCGAAGGCGAAGCCGGTGTCGAAGAACGGCTCCAATACCGCGCCGCGCTGGATATAGACCTGCGTCTCGTCCCCCCAGTACCAGTCCCCGGCATAGCCGCGCACGGTGAAGAAGGTGGTCGGCGGCGCGGCGATCTCGATCAGCTCGACCTCGCCGCGGATTTCGAGGCAGACCCCGCGCGAACCCGCCAGCCGCACGGTGCCATCGGGCGCCACGTCGATACCGCGCAGCTCGTCGTGGCGGCCGAGGTCGATCACCCGCCAGAGGTTGTTCTCCAGCCGTTGCAGATGGCCGCGGTCGCCACAGGCATAGACGAGCCGCGGCCCCGCGCCATGCGCGTCGAAAAATTGCGTCGTGCTCGCGGGCGGGATGGGTAGCCACGCGCCCTCGTACCGATAGGCGAGCCCGTTCCGCCCGACCAGGAGCGGCTGGGTCCCGTCGCCGCCCCAGACCCGCCGCATGCTCTCCTCGGCGACCTTCTCGCGGTTCCAGATCCGGTTCCGGTAGTGCCAGATCCGCGTCGTCGCTTCGAGCGCGAACAACTCGTCGCGCGCCGGGCAGGTCAGCGACATCAGCCACTCCTCGGTCTTCAGGACGCGCTCGACGCTCTCGGCCGCGAACCCCCGGGCGGTGAAGACCAGCGAGATGGTCCGGTCGTAATCCGGGTCGCTCAGCATGAAGAGGATGGCGCAGAGATCGTCGCCCATCGGCGCGATCTGCACGCATTCGAAAGCCGTCTCCGGGTCACGGGCGAAATCGGCGTCGAGAGGATCGGGAGTGGTCACGCGGCCGCCTCAGGAGCAGGACTTCTGCGATTGCTTGTAGTTCGCCGCCTTGCTGGCGACCGTGTCGGGGATGGTCTTTTCCCGAACGGCCTTGTTGAAGTCACGGGCGAACCCTCCCTGTTCTGTCGCCCAGGCGCAGCCGGGTTTGTTCTGCGCGCCGCCGCCCTTGCAGCGCTTCTTCTTCTTCACCTCCTCCTCGGTCTTGTTCATGCTCTTGGTCAGATATTCCATGTTCGCCGCCCGCAGGCATTCGGTGCGCAGCGCGTCCTCCTCGGACGGTGACTCGGTATTGTCGACCGTGCTCTTGACGCATGTGTCGGTAAAATCGCCGAGCGAGCCGTCCGGATTGTTGGTGGTCCAGTTGCGGGCATCCGCGCTCTTGTAGTAATGCGGCGTTCCGACCTTCTTGCCGGCGAAATCCGCGCCCAGGGTCGCCTGGCCGCGATCCTCGCCGGCGGCGTTCTTGGACCGGTCGACCTTCTTGCCCTCCATGTCGTCCCCCTCGACCCAGGAGGCTTTCATGCAGATGCAGGGCGCCTTGTTGACGTCATAGGCCTTGCAGCAGTTGAGCGTATGGCCCCGCATGCCGGCGACCGAGAAGAACTGCACCTCGACCGTGTGCTCCTTCTCGAAGCCTTCGGGGCATTCCAGCTGGTCATAGGGCTTGATCTCGAGGTCGGAACATTTGGTGATCGGCACGTTCGCACCGGCGACATGCGGCCAGGGCGGCGCGTTGCCGGTGGGCGAGGCGTGGTTGTTGGTGGCGAGGTCGGTCATCCGGACCACCGGCTCGCCGTCGAACTTCACGTCTCCCGACCAGGAGTTGAAATAGCCCTTGCCGGTGTTCTTCGAGGTGACGAGGCCCTTCTTCGCCGCGCAACCGGCCTCGGTGCCGCTGGTCTTGGTGAGATAGGACTGGTTCTTGATATTGACCGTCTTGCCGCCGATCTTGACCGTCCCGGTGCCCTTGTCGGTGTCGCCCGCCATGCCGAAGCTTGGATAGGGCACGGGCACGCCCGGCGGGGTCGCCGGGTTCTCCGGCGGCGTGAAGCACACGTCCGGAAAGGCGGCGATGGTCTGCGCGCTGACCGCCCCGCCGGAGATTTCCAGGCCGTTGGCGAAGACGCCCGACATCAGGCGGCCCTCGCCTGAAAGATCGCCGCGCCGCAGGCACCGGAATCGCTCGATGCCTCGACCAGCACCGGGTCGCCGGCGGCGTAGCGCTTGCGCGCCGCCGTCCAGGCCATGCCGACCATCAGCGGCCCGACCGCCGCCCCGACATTGCCGAGCGATTCCGCCGGGCTCCACAGGTCCTGAAAATCGTGGCGGCCGCGCAGCAGGCGCAGCGAGGCGAGCGCGGTCTGCTTGAACCAGTATTGCTCGCCGACGAGATCGGCGACGCGGTAGCCGAGCCGGTTCATCTCCATGCCCGCCTCGTCGAAGGCCGCGCGATAGGCGGCCGTCATGCCGTCGCCGCGCAGGGGCCGGTCCTCCTTGTTGTAGATCGCCGCCGCCTCCCGCGCCAGCCCGAGGCCGCTGAGGCCGAGGCTTCCCGCCCCGGCCGGGGCGCAGAGGATCGCCGCCGCCGCTTCGCCCGGAATGAAGCCGTTCGGGTTCTCCGGCGTCAGCAGCCGCTTCTCCGCGAGATAATGCGCAATGGCGAGCGTCCCGAGATAGCTGTCGACCCCGGCGATCATCACATAGGCCGCCTCGCCGGCCGCGAGCATCCGCCGCGCCTGATCGAGCGCGACATGTCCCGACGGCCGCCCATGCGCGACGAGCCGGGTCCGTTGTCGCGGCGCGATCTCGAGGATCTCGGAAATCGTCGCCGACAGGCCGGAGGCGTCGCGCACCGGTCGCCCCGGCCGCTCCTCCTCGGCGAGGCAGAGGATCAGCGCGGCCTCGCCCCGGGCCGGAGGGTGATGGTCGAACGCCTCGCCGATCGCCCCGGCGGCGAGATGGGCCAGCCGCCGCTCGCCGATCCATTGGCGCGGCAGCGGCACCGGCGCGCCGGTCAGCCAGCCGTCGCGCGACCCGATGAACCGCGTCTCGACGAAGCCGTCGAGCTTGGCGCGCATCGCGGCGCAGGCGGACGGCGCGTCGAGGCCGACCGCCGTCACCATGCCGACGCCGATGATGTCGAGCCCCCCCGTCATGCGTCCCCCGTCATGCGTCTTCCGGCGCCCCGGCCGCCCGGATATAGGTCCGCCCCGCCGCGCGGGCGCGCAGCATGGCGGGCGTTGGCAGCCCGACCCAGCCTTCGGTGAAATCGAGGATGGTGCGCTCGATCCGCTGCGACAGCCGCCAGACCAGCGAGAACCGCCGCGCCTCGCAATCGAAGAGGATCGTGTCGGGCAGGCGATAGCTCTCATGGACCTTGGTCCGCCCCTTGAACAAGGTCATCGGCAGGGCGGTGTCGGGCAGGCGGAACTCCTCGCGCCCCCGGGCGGTGAGATTGACCAGCGTCACCGGATCGCCGGCCCGCGGCGGGTCGGTCCACTGGTCGGCCGGCGCCATCTGATAGTAACGCTCGTCGAAATCGGCCGGCAGGAACGGGAAGGTCGTGTCGATCCAGCTCTGGTCATAGGTCCCGCCGAACTCGATCCGCCCCGGCCAGCCGCGCCCCATCGGGCCAAGGCTCATCGGGACGTAGTCGCCGAAGGGCGAGGTCACCTCCTCGCCGATCGCCTGGGTGGCCGGCAGGGCGAGGCCCGGGATCCGGCTCTGGTTCCGCGCCCGCGACCAGCCGGTCCCCACCGGATTGCGCGGATAGCTCGCGGGCAGCGGGTCGTCGGGATCGAGCCGGTCCGTCCCCCCGAAGGCGGTGTCATAGGAAAACGGCTGGCGCAGGAACGGCATCGGCGCCGTGGCGAAGAACAGCGGCCCGCGCGCCCGCCACTCGCGCCGGCCGAGCACCTCGAACGACTTCGACCAGCCGCCGACCCTGATCCCGACCCGCGCCCGCTCCACCGGCCGCCCGCCCGGCGCATAGGCCGCCGCGTGGGCGATCACGTCGCAGCGGGCCTTGCGAAAGGCGAAGTCGGTCTCCCACAGCGTTGCGGAATAACCCGGCGCGCCGGTCGCCACGTCGGCCATGACGAGCGGCGTCTGCTCCGCCGACCGCCGCGGCGCCTGGCCCGGCGCGTCCGGGAAATCATAGGTCGCCTTGACGACGATCAGCAGGTACTCGCGCGCCTCCTTGTCCATCGCCATGGTGAATTCATGCGGGAAGCCGGTCTGGTTCCAGACTTGCATCAGCCGCCCCCGAGCAACCGGTCGAGCACCGGCCCCGGCGCCCCGGGATCCGCCGCCAGCGGCGCCCCGCCGGTCCAGAGCAGGAACGGCGCCGCCGCGGGCTCGGCCCCGGCGACGGGCGGATGGCGCGCGAGCCTTGCTTCGAGCGCGTCCGGGCCGAGACGCTCGCCGACCGCCGCGGCGCCGATCGCCTCCAGCGCGGCATACCAGCCGGGCGCGGCGGGCCCGCGCGCCGGCGCGGCGAGGGTGAGCGGAAAGCGGCGCCCCGCGCGGTCGAATGACGGGATCACCACGCCGGTCATCGGCCCGGCCGCCGCGACGAAAAAGCGGAGCGCCCGGTCCAGCCGGCCGACGAGACGACGCGAGACCCAGCCATCCCAGAACCGGACGAACCCGGCCGGCAGGCCACGGGCGACGAAATCGCCGGTGCCGGGCAATTTGCCGAAGAAGCCGCAGGTCTTCATACCCCCGGCCCTTTCCCAGGCGACCTATCCGAGCGAAGCGAGCCTCTTGGCCCGCGAGTCCCCGGCCCGACAAGCCGACGCATCGCGTCGGCCGGGCCGTTGCCCGGAGCGCGCGAGCGCGCAGGGCAAGAGGGGTGCCTCTTGGGATGACTTCGCCAATCCGTCCGCGCCTGCCTGGGCTGGCGCGGAAACGCGCCTGCCGGGGGCAGGCAGGCGCGGACGGATTTGTGTACCCCAAATCCGTCAAGGGAAGGGCCGCGCATGGCCCATGGCATCATATCCGCGTCGGGCATGTGAACCGGGCGAACATCGAGAGGTCGAAGGGATTGTCCACGCTGGCGGCGCGCAGCTCGAAATCGGCGTAATATCCCTTGGCCGAAAGCCGCAGGTTGAACACCTCCGGCAAGCCGGTCGCGCCGAGCCGCCCGGACTTCAGCATCCTGAGCCACGCCCAGTCCCCCGTCTCGCTGACCATCACATCCGGCGAGGCGTCGATCGGCCGGAAGGCGAGGGTGATGACGCCGGTATGGTCCTTGCCGGGCCAGGTCATCGGCTGCGGCCGCGTCAGGTTGTTGCTGTAGCTCAGCGCCTGCCCATCGACGTTGAGCGAGACGCTCGCGGCGGTCGGTGACAGATCCTTCGCCTCCAGCGTGAAATTCATGATCGGCCCGGCGCCGCCCGGAAACAGCCCGTCGCGGATATGCCGCGCCTGCTCGAAGGCGGCGAGGCTGGCGGGATCGAGCCCGAAATCGGCGCGCCAGCGCCAGGGACGCGCGGCGGTATCGACATAGCCGATCAGATGGTCGTTGGTGAAGGCGTCGATCAACCCGCCCGGTCCGAACAGCCGCGCGAAATCGGCGGTATTGACGTCGATGCGCGACCCCTGCTCGAACGGATAGCGCCCGGTCAGCGCCGCCTGACAGAAGGGCATCACATCGGCGCGCCAGATCGCATTGAGGTCGGAGATCACCGCCTTCTCGGTCAGGCCGATCGTGTCCCCGGCGATCCCCGACAGCCATTCGTTCAGGGGATCGGGCAGGATCGCCGCCTGGTTCGCCACCGCCCCGGTCAGTTCGCCGAGCCCGCCCTGCTGCTTGATCGCATCCTCGGGGTTCGGACTCGCCGCCACCGTCTGCAACACATTGGCGAGCTGGGTCAGGGCGGCGACCGTGTCGTCGAGCGCGGGCGGCGCGCCATCGACCTCGACCAGCGCGCCCTTGATCGGCTTGAAATGGTCGGAAACCGGCTGGCCGGAGGTATCGACGTCGGCGCTCGACCCCGCGGCGGGGATGAGCTTCGCGCCCTTCTTCGCCAGCTTGCCAATCTTGCCGAGCTTGGCCAGGAGCTTCGAGGCCCCGGCGGGCGCCGCCGCCTCGCCGCCCTCCACCGGCCGGGCAAGGTCGGTCTCGGCCACCACCGCCGTCAAGAGGCGCTTCAACGCCGAATCCGCGCTCGACAGGTCCTTCAGGTTCTCCCCCGCCGTCCGCAGGTCGGTCAGCGGCGCCAGCGTCACGTCGCGCAGGAACCCGTCCCATTGCGCGATATAGTCCTCGTAATAGAGCTTCAGCATGTCCGACGACAGGCTGGCCACCGAGGTCTCGGCGCTCTCGGCGCAACCACCGGCGAAGACCGACCGATCGAGCGCCGCCTGCGCCGCCACATCCTCCAGCCGGTCGAGGATAACCTTGTGAAAGCCGTCATAGGTGAAGGCGCCGTCGATCCCGACCCGCAATGTCTTGTCGGACCGGCGGGTCAGCACCTTGGCCGCGTTCGGCCCGGCGAAGCTCAGCGGCACCCAGTCGGGCAGGGCGACGACGGCCGGGTCCGACATCAGCGCGGTATAGGCGCGCACCGGCAGTGGGATGGCGCAGATGCCGGCCAGCGCCGCGTTGACCAGCGCGTCGTCCGGCGGGACATAGCTGTCGTCGACCGCCATCCGCTCGATCGCCGCCACCTGATGCTCCGCCGCGCCATCGGTCGGGAAGGGATTGGTCGGCGCATGTTCGGGCAGCTTCGTCTGCCACCATTCCGCGACGAAATCGGGATCCATCTGCGCGAGGCCGGTCATCATCCGATAGGTCTTCAGCGCGCCGAGCAGGAACTCGGGATCGCGGATCTGCCGCCACATGGTCGCTTCCAGCAGGGCGACCATCCTCGGCTCGAGGATATTGCGCAAGGACCGGTCATAGGCCGCCTCTTCCGCGCGGCCGATCTCGGACGCCGCCGACGGGCCGATCAGGCTCGCCACCCCGCCGGGCAGGGGCGCCCGCGCATTGGCGACCTCGGTCACGGCGTCCAGCGCGAGATCGAGGTCCAGCGGGTCGAGCGGTGCCTGCCGCGCGGCGATCGGGGCGAGGGTGGCGCGCAATTGCTCGAACCGGTCCGCCTGCGCCGCGATCGCGCCCCGATAGGTGAGATAGGACAGCGAGAAGACGAGCCCGGTCAGCACCACGACCGCCGCGCAGGCTACGGCGGCGCCGCGCCGGATCCAGAGCCGCCGCTCTTCCGCCGCCGCGTCGAGCGTGCCGAGCCCCGCTTCCTTGAAGATCACATCCGTCATCAGCCGGCGCAGGAAGAAACTGCGCTTCTCCGCGCGGGGCGGCGCTGGCCGCGGCGCGGCGGGCAGGCCGAAGCTCGAGGCGAGCGCGGCCGTCAGCCGGTCGATCGGCGTGCCTTCCTGCGTCGCGGAGGTGAGATAGAAGCCGCGCGGCCAGGCGCTTTCCTCGTAGCGGCTCTCGCCGAACACCGTGTCGACCAGCAGGCGCAGCGGCTCGGCGAGGCTTGCCACCTGCGCCGGAAAGCGAAAGACCTGGGCCCGCGCCTCCAGCCGCTCCTCCGCCTCCAGCCGCGGCACCAGCCGGGTTTCCAGCGCCGCCGCCAGCAGGCCGAGCTCGCGCGCCGCCTCCGGCCCGTCCACCCGGCCCCCGGCGGCGAAGGTGGCACCCCAGACCTGTTCGCGGTCGGCGGTGGAAAGGTCGGTGAAGAACGGCTCGAACCCGAGGATCAGGTCGGCCTTGGTCAGCATCAGATAGACCGGCAGCCGGATTTCCAGCCGCTCCTGCGTCTCGGTCAGCCGCTTGCGGATCTGGCGCCCATGCGCGCGGATGGCGGCGTCGCCTTCGGACAGGCAGTCGACCGACAAGGCTACGATCACGCCGTTCAGCGCGCGCCGCCCCCGGTGCTTTTTCAGGAGGTCGAGGAAGCCGAGCCATTCGGCGGCGTCGACTTCCGGCTGGCTCTCCTGCTGGGTATAGCGGCCGGCGGTGTCGATCAGCACCGCGTCCTCGGTAAAGAACCAGTCGCAGTTCCGCGTGCCCCCGACGCCCTTGAGATCGTCCGTCAGGTCGAGCGGAAAGCCGAGGCCCGACTGGCGCAGCGCGGTGGTCTTGCCCGTCCCCGGCGGCCCGATGATGACATACCACGGCATCTCGCGCAGGAAGCGCCGGCCGCCGAGCTTCTTCCGCTTCAATTCGCCGAGCACCTGCTGGAACTTGGCATTGATCGCCGCGACGCTCTCCTCGCTGGCGCTGAGCGGCTTCTCGGCCGGCGCGGCCAGTTCCGAGACGAACAGCCGGTTGGCGCGGATCGCCCGCCGCTGGCGCAGGATCAGCCACACGAGCCACAGGATGACCAGCGCCGCGATCACCCCGATCCGCGCGGTCTCGGAGGCGAGCGGCGCGCTGGCGCCGATCGCGATGATCGGCCCGAAGATCCAGATCAGGCCGGACAGCAGGACGAGCCCGATCAGCGTCCAGAGCCAGCGCGAGGTCAGGACCGCCCAGATCGCCCGCAGGATCGCCATCAGAGCCGCTTCTCGACGAGGATTTCCACGCGGCGGTTCAGCGCCCGGTTCGCCCGGCTGTCGTTCGGCGCCACCGGCTCGGTCGCCGCGCGCCCTTCGGCCCGCAGCCGGTCGGCGGGCACGCCGTTCGCGGCGAGGATGCGGGCGATGGTCTCGGCCCGCGCCTCGGACAGCCGCTGGTTGCTGCTGAGCGGATTGCTGGTCTGCAGGGGCACGCTGTCGGTATGGCCGACCACCGTCACATCGCCGATCACCTCGATATTGGCGGCGATCACTTGCGCGACCGATACGATCAGCGGCTCGAACCCGTCGGTCAGGGTGGCGCGCGCCGACTGGAACAGCTCCGGGTCCGGCCATTGCAAGACCAGCGTGGCCAGCGACACGCTCTCCCGCCCCTTCAGCGCCGGCAACAGGCCCGGCGGCGCCGCGCCCTCGAACAGCGGCAGCAGGGCGAAATCGGCGCTCTCGACCGGGGCGGCCGGCACGGCGGCGGCTTCCGTCCGGTCGGGCCGATAGATCTCGGCCCGCTCCGGTGGCGGCAGGGC
Source organism: Amaricoccus sp. (assembly GCA_044225035.1). Taxonomy (GTDB): domain Bacteria; phylum Pseudomonadota; class Alphaproteobacteria; order Rhodobacterales; family Rhodobacteraceae; genus Amaricoccus. The sequence continues at coordinate 22,087 of JBGAJI010000020.1, forward strand.
GCGGACGAGGGTGAAGAGCGTGTCCGACCGCGCCGACAGCCGCAGCGACAGCCCGGCGTAGAGCGCCGTCGCCAGAACCAGCGCCGCGACCGCCATCACCCAGAGCGGCACGGCGAACCGTCGCGGCGTATCGGGGGCGAGCACCCCCTGCCAGTTCGGCGACAGGGGTTCGCTCTCCACCCCCGGCGCGCGCAGGAACCGCGCGGCGGCGGCGCGCACGGCGGCCAGCGACTGGTCCCCGGCGCGGCCCGGCACCCGGTACTTGCCGCGAAACCCGAGCGCGAGGCAGAGGTAGTGCAGCTCCAAGAGTTGCGGATCGCGGTTCGGATTGCGCTCCAGCTCCTCCAGCCGGGCGAAGAACCGCGCACCCGCGTCCACGTCCCCCGACAGCGTCACGACCAGCGGCTGCCGCGGCCAGGCGCTGGCCCCGCCCCAGGGCGTATTCAGCGCCAGATCGTCTAGCAACGCCGCCACCGCCCAGGCCGCCGCGTCCGCCCGGGCGGTCGGCACCCCCGCCATGACCGCCGCGTCCCGCGCGGTTGTCAGCTCGCCGAGCAGCCGCGCCCGCAGCGCCTCGGGATCGCCGGGCGCCACCGCGTCCTCCAGCTCCGGCGCGAATTCGAGCAGGCTGGCGAAGGCGTTGAGCAACGGGTTGCCGCTCGCCCGCGTCGGCCGCGCCACACCCGTCAGCCGCGGCCCCGGCGCGTACCCCGCGGCTTGCGATGGCGCCGGACGAACCCGTGTCCGGCCCGGCTCCGCCGACACGCCGAAGCCGCTGTCCGCCGAGAGGCCGAAGGGATCGTCCTTCACCATCGCGCTACCTGCTCACCGAATAGCAATCGACCTGCGGCTCGCTCGGCAGCGCGCCGGAAACCCCGATCACGAAGCCCGGCGCGTTCAGGAGCGAGGCCCAATGCTCGCTGCGCTGGTCGAGCTCCAGGCACAGCCGGTCGCCGTCATAAGGGATCTCGCGCGGCTGGGAATGCAGCGGCTTCAACGGAATCCCGGGCAGCCGCGACTTCCAGAGCGCGTCGAACTCGTCCGCCGACCCGACCGTCGCCTGGTTGACGAACACCCGCCGCAACGCCTCGTCCGACAGTTCCGACCCGACGCGCACCACGATACGCCCGCCGGTCAGGATCTCCGGCGAGTCGATCCGCACCTTCCAGACATTGGTCGCATGTTTCATCACCGGCAGGGCGCGCGACTTCGGCTCGACATAACGCAGGCTGAGGATGAGCGAGCGCAAGGTATCGGCCAGCGCGGCGAAGGCGGGACCGGGCGCCATATGCTGATAGGCCGGCAGCTCGGTCAGCCGCCGCGAGCCCGAGCCATAGGTCGCCATCCGCCCGGCGAGCCCGGCCAGCTCGAGATAGAGCTCCGCGGGATGAAACACGTCCTGTTCGAGCATATGCGCCAGCCGCGGCCGCGCCGTATTGGCGAGTTCGAGCACCAGCAGGTTCTCCACCCCGCGCCCCGGCCCGCCGAGCACCATCCGCCCATGCGCCTCGGCGATCCGGTCGAGCCCGGTGACGAGCTCGCGCAGGAGCCCCGCGTAACCCGGCACCGCCTGGGTGGTCAGCGCCGGCGGCAGGAACCGCTCGGCCAGCACCACGCCGCCATCGGCGCGCAGCCCGAGGCATTCCGCGACCGGCAGCGTCGTATAGCCCCCGGCCACCGCGCCGGGCGGCAGCAGCAGGGCGCGCGGCCGGGCGATCTCGATCTCCTCGGGATCGCCGCCGCCATGCACCGCGTCGCGCACCGTCTCGATCCGCCCGTGGTAGCGCGCGCCCGTCGGCTCGCCATGCGCGGGATCGAAGCTCGCCCCCCCCGGCGTCTCGACCGGCAGCGCGAGCAGAACGGGCCCGGGCGGAATGTCGCGCGCAACGGCCAGCGGCGGCGGCGCGTCCATCATCTCGGGAATGGCAAAGGGCGTGCCGTCGGGAAAGATCCCGCGCGCCGACCGGACGGCGAGCCGCCCGGCCTCCAGCAGCGCGGCGTCGAGGGTGAGCTCGGCGAAGCCGAAAGTCTGCAATCGCCCGGCGCGCAACCCAGCCCGCGCCAGCCCCTCGGCATAGCGGTCCTGCTGCTGGAAATGCTGCGCCCTGAGGAACAGCCCCTCGCTCCACAGCACCCTGTTCGCGTCGCTCATGCCCCGGGCCCTTCGCGCGAAATCAGGCGAGGCTGAGCGACAGGCCGCCCGGCCCGAGCGTGACCGAGCCGGCGGGCGTCGTCCCCGGCGCGACCGGCGCGCTGATCCGCCAGACCTTGCCGCCGGGATCGCCGCGGCGAGGCCGAGGAACGCCGCCTCGGGCTCCATTGTCACGGCGAGATTGGCGGCGCCCCCCGGCGGCACCGCGACCTGCGCGACGCCGACCAGCGACGCGCCGAGCGCCGCCGCCGGGTCCGATTGCAGGGCGAGGAAGTCCGCCGCCTCGAAGGCTCCGGGATCCTTCAGCCGAAAGACCGAAACGGTCAGCGGCCGGTCCGTGCCGTCCGGCCCCGGGTTCATCCCCGCGCCGCCGGTGAAGGCGAGCGTCACGACCGCCGGCCCCGGCGGCTCGCCGCCGCAACCGGCGAGAAGCGCGGCGGCCCCGGTCCCGATCAGAAAGGCGCGGCGGGTCGGCATGGTCAGTCTCCCTTGCTGCTCTCGTAGGCGTCGCGGAAATCGGCCCCGACCTCGCCGAGAAAGCGCTGCTCGGCGCTTCGGGCGATCTCGCGGTAGCGCTCCTCGTAAAGCTCCCACAGCTTCGCCCGCCGTCCGCCGGCGAGCAAGGTGGTCAGCGCGGACTGGGCCTTGAGCTCTTCCTCCAGCGCCGCCGGATCGAACCGGTCGATCATCGCGGCCAGCGCCGACTGCACCCCGCGCCAGGCATCGACATGATGCTGCGCCAAGTCGCGGACGGCGCCGGCCACCGCCGCCTCCGGGCCGAGGAACCCCGGGCTCGGCTCGCCGATCATCGTGGTCAGCGCGGCGTCGGCGGTCGGCATGAATTTCAGCGGATTGACGTCCGCCGCGCCGACGATGGTTCGCGACACCCGGGCATTGTCCTTCTCCTGCGCGCGCTTGCGCAACAGATGCATCAGCCCTTCCAGCATCAGCCGATGGACCCGCCCCAGTTCCTCCATCTCCGCCACCGGATCGCGCGCCGGATGCGCCGCGGGATCGAGCCCCAGCCCGCGCAGGAAGGCATCGCGCGCGCCCGGATCCGGCCGGCTCGGCGCCGGCGTCGGCTCGGGCCGCGCGGGTTCCGGGGCGGCGGGCGACGGCCAGTCAAAGGCGGTGGTCGGCGGCGCGGGCGGCGGCGGCGTCGAGGGCAGGGGGTCGAGCGTGAAGGGATCGTCGAAAAACGGCTGGCTCGCCCGGGCCGGCGCTTCCGGCTCAGGCGCGAAATAGCGCGGCGCCACCGGCTTCTCGAAGACGTCGGGCAGGTCGGCGGGCCGGGGCGGCGCCGGCTCGGCCTTCGGCGAGGCAAAGAAATCATCGCCCTCGAACGGCGAGCGGCCGGCGGCCGGCGCCGGCTTTGGCGCCTGCCAGGGATCCGGCGTGGCGACCGGCGGGACAAAGGCGGCGGGCTCCGTCGCAGCGATCCGCACGCGCAACAGGAAATCGCCGAGGCGGAGCCGGGTGCCGTCGCGCAGCGCCGCGCTGTTGCCCGTGCCGAGCGGCACCCGCGCATCATCGACGAACAGGCCGCCGGTCGAGGTGTCGGTCACGGTAAAGCCGCCCGGACCGGCCTCGATCCGGCAATGCGCGCGCGAGACGAACATGTCGGGATCGTCGATGCGGAAATCCGCGTCCGCTCCCCGGCCGATGACCAGCGCCCCGTCGCGCAGGCTCGCCTGCCGCACCGCCTGCGGCGACGGTCCCTGCTCGATGCTGACGACGAGGCTCATGCCGCGGTCTCCAGCCCGAACCCGACGAAGCCGCGCAGCCGAAGGTCGCCCCGGTCCTCCGCGGCACCCCTCCGCGGCAGCCAGGCGACGCGCCCGAGCCGCGCCGACCCGAGGCGCGCCGCCGGAACCTCCGCGCCGGCCAGCACCAGCCGCAGATCGACATCGAGCGTCTCGCCGATCACATGCCGGACAATCTCGCGCAGCTGGCCGAGCGCCGCCGCGCCGGGCAGCAGGCCGGCAAATTCGTCGAGGCCCAGCGGCCCGAGCGCGATCTCGATCCGCGCCTGCCGCTGGAACGTCCGCGCGCCCACCGTCGCCCCGCCGCCGAGCTGGGCCAGCGGCCCGCCGAGCCGCGAGCGCAGCCGCTCCGGGATCGGCATCCAGACGCCGACGAACTCGGAGAGCTCGACCCGCGCGTCGAGCGCGTCTGCCAGCATCCGCGTCAGCCGCTCCGGCCCCTCCACCTGATGGCCGAGCGCGGTGGCATGGCGCCGCGCCAGCGCCTCGACCGCCGCGCTCGGCGCCGCTTCCGGCAGGCCGACCCCGGCCAGCGCGCCGAGCAGCGCGGCGACCCGTCCGCCGCCCGGCCGCTCCACCTGCGCCGCCGGCCGGAAATCGGCCCAAGCGCGATAGAAGAGCCCGATCATCCGATGCTGCAGCAGGTTGGCGAAATCGAGAAAGGTCGTGTCATGCGTCGCGTCCGCCGCGTGGTCCGAGAACCAGCGTTGCGACAGCCGGTCGAACACCCAGCGCGTCAGATGCAGCGGCATCGGCCCTTCAGGCCCCAGCAGCCCGAAATTCGCCACCCTCACCTCGGCCGGCGCGCCGTCCTTGCCCGGCCGCCATTCCGCGATGTCCTGCGTGGCAAAGGCGAGCCGCACGTTCTGGCCCAGCCGCGCCGGCTCGTCCCCCGGTCGCCCCCCGGCACCGAAGCGCCCGCCCTCCCGCTCCAGCCGGCGCAGAAGCTCGAAGAAATCCATCGCCTCCGCCGGCAACGCCTCCGCCGGCGGCGCGTTCAGATCAGGCCGCGGCGGCCCGGCGTCATCGGCCATGGCACCTCCTCCTGGCTCTGGATCAGCCGCGCGCGCGTCCGCACGAAGGCATTGATCGCGGCATAGCGGGCAAAGAGCCGCGCCAGCAGCCCCGAGAGCAGCAGCGCGCTGTGCCCGCTCAAGAGCGACTGGTCGATATCGAGCGTCACCTCCACCCCCCGGCCAAAACACATCGGCCCGGAGAAGGGCAACCGCTCGACCACGGGCCGCGACGAGACGCGGGCCACCGCGCGCGCATGCCGCGCCAGCCCCGGATCGCCGCGGTCGGCGTAAAGCTCCAGCAGGGCGCGCAACGGCGTCGCCGCCTCGCCCGCCTCGGCGAGGCCGAGGAAATTCAGCGACAGCTGCGACACCAGCCGCCAGGTCAGATCGTCGGCCCGCGACTCGCCGGCCGGCCCGCTCGGCAAGGTCGCCGCGATCCCCCGCCGCGGCGGCCGCAGGGACCCGAGCAGGCGCACCTGCTCGATCGGATCGCCGCTCTCCGGAGTCAGGCTCGGCGCGTCGTCGAGGATCGGCAGGTCGCGATTGGTGCAGAGCGCGCGGATGTCCAGCCGCTTGATCGGCCGCGCCCGGCCCTCGCCCGGCGGCCGCGACAGGGCGAGGAAGACGTCGTCCCCGGCGTAGGAGGTGCGCGTCTGCCCCTGCCGCCGCTCGTCCTCCGCCGGGCGCCGCGGCCGGCGCTCGGTCGAGAAGACCCAGCCGCCGCCCCGCGCCTGACCGAGGCTGAAGAGCTCGGGCACCAGCGCCTCCGGCCCCTCCGCGTCGCTGTCCTCGACATGGGTCACGCGCAGGACCTCGAAATCCCGCGGCCGGGCGCGGTCGGCATGCAGCACCTGCCGCGTCCGCCGCCCGTCGAGCTCCAGCGTGCCGCATTCGCGCTCGAAGAGGTTCACGATCGGCGTCGCATGGAGCAGCAGGTCGGCGGGCCGCAGCCCGGCCAACTCCGGCGCGGCGCGGCGGAACAGCAGCACGATCTCCATCCGCCCGGCCGAGACGCGCACCGCCGGCGCCAGCCCGTCCAGCCGCGCGAAATGAAACCGTTCCGGCGCCAGGAAATACTCGCGCAGCAGCCGATAGCCCTCGAAGCTCGGCCGCGTGCGCGGCAACAAGGCCTCGTCGTCGCGGATGCCGATCATCTCCGGCAAGGGCAGGGCGGTCAGCCGGTTCTCCCGCCCCTCGGCCCGCGCGCCGACCGCGACGCAGGCGCCAAACAACGCGTCGAACAAGGCCGGCGCCCGCGCCCGGTCGGCGAAATGCACATCGAGCCGGTCGAGCGACAGCTCGGCCAGCGCCCCCTTGCCGACCCGCCCCAGCGTCAGCCGCAGGCCCGAAACCCCGGCCTCGCCGCCGATCGCCCCGACCCCGGCGGCGGCCAGCGCCCCCCGGTCCTGCAGGTAATCGACGCCCGTGATCTCCACCGGCCACAAGGTCACGTCCTGCGCCGTGACATAGGTGCAGCGCGTCGACAGCCCCGGCCGCAGGCTCGAGACGAGCCGCGTCCCCCGCCGCACCACATGCCCGCCGAGCATGGTCAGCACCTGTTGCCCCGGCTTCAACGCGACGATCCCCATCGCCGGGGCGGGCGCGATCAGGTCGGGATACAGCGCCTCGATCACGTCGCGGGCGAAGCGCGCCCCCTCGGCGTCGACCTTCAGCCGGGTCCGCGCGGCGAGAAAGGCGACCCCCTCCAGCAGCCGCTCGACATAAGGATCGGGGCAGGGCACCGTATCGAGCGACAGGTTGCGCGCCACCGCCGGGTGCATCTCGGCGAATTCCGCCGCCAGCGCCCGGATATGGCCAAGCTCGTCTTCGTAATATTCGAGAAAGACCCGGTCCAACCGTCAGGCCTCCCGCGTTTCGGTCCGCGCCCGTCCATTGTCGAGGTCGATCATGGTGCGCAGCCGCAGCCGCTCCGGCGCCGGCGCCATGATGAGCAGCGCGTCGATCTCGATGCGCAGGCCGGCGGCCTTGTCCGCCGTCGTCACCGTCACCTTGGTCGCCCCGGGCTTCAGCCGCGGCTCGAAGGTGGCGAGGATGCCGGCGATCTCGCGCGCCAGCGCCTCGCGGTCGAAATCCCGGCCCGACCGCCCGGCGAAGGCCGGCACGCCGTAATTCACCACGCTGCGCCGGACCTCGGGGAAATCGCTCAGCGAGGGCGGATGGTCGGGCAGGGCGGCCGCCTCGGCGTCGCTGAGCAGGGGCGTCGATTCGAACCGCTCGGTATTGAACAAGGCCTCGATGTCGCGCCGCACCGCCTCGCGCAGCACCTCGGGAGAGACGATGATGCCCCGCTCCTCCAGCTCCGCCCGCCGCCGCTCCTGGCGCAGGATGCGCAGCGCGGCCTTGCGCTGTTCGGCCGACAGGCTGGCGTCGGCCTCGACCGCGCGCGCCCCGCCGCCGAGCAGCGCGTCGAGCCGCTCGGCGCCGATTTCGCCCTCCAGCTGCCGGCGCAGCCAGCCGATCTCGGAGCCGAGCCCGGGCAGGTCGTTGACGAGCCGGTCCCAGAGCGAGGGCTGGACCGACTCGCGCACCGCGCCGCCCGAAGCGATGCCGTCCCGCGCGCGCATTCGCGGTGCTCCTCCTACCTGCCGACGCCTACATCCATGTCGATCGTATGCTGATCGTCATAGTTGAACTCGATCTTCGTGAAGGCGAAATCTATCCGCTCCTCGATCAGGTCGGGCGACTCCTCGGAAGCCAACATGTTGTAGGCCATCACCGACGCATCCGTCATGGTTATGACCAGATAGTCGCTGTCCTCGTTGTCTATTGTCCGCCGCGCCGTCAGAACGACATCCCCGAGCATCTTGTTCTCGAACAGGGCCCGCTGGATATAGGGCGAGGACATGTCGTAATATTTGACGATGCTCATCGGGCTGAGGTTCACCCGGCCGCGGCGCGACAGGGTGTTGGAATCGTGCGGGGCTTGCATGGTGAATTCGAGCCCGTGGATCTCGATCTCCTCCTCATGGCCGGAGCGCCGGCTGGCTCCGGGGATGTCGGGGATCTTCAACAGCCCGTCGAGCTTCATGTTGCGGTCGGCCCAGGTCGCAGGCATCCGAGTGCTCCTTTATAGACGCGCGTTCAGTTCTTGAGCGAGGGCAGTTCCGACACCAGGCGCAGCGACGCGTTGATGCCCTCGAGCTGATAATGCGGCCGCAGGTAGAAGCGCGCGGCGTAATAGCCGGGCCGCCCCTCGACGCTGTCGACCTGCACCTCGGCGGCGGCGAGCGGACGCTTGGCGCGATCCTTGTCGTTGGCAAAGACCGGGTTGGCGAGCACATAGCGGCCGATCCACTCGCTCAGCCAGGCCTGCATGTCGGCCCGTTCCTTGAAGGTGCCGACCTTGTCGCGCGCTATCGCCTTCAGATAGTGGGCGAAGCGCGACACCGGGAAGAGATAGGGCAGGTTGGCGCTCAGCCGCTCGTTCGCCTGCGCGTCCGGATCGACCAGCCGCCCGGCCCGCGCCTCGTCGTCCTGCAACGAATGCGCGCCGATGAAGGCGGCGAGGTCGGTGTTCTTGCGGTGCAGGATCGGCATCAGCCCCAGCTTCGCCAGTTCCGCCTCGCGCCGGTCGTCGATCGCCACCTCGGTCGGGCATTTCATCGCCACCGATCCGTCGTCGGTCGGGAAGGTATGGACTGGCAGATTGACCACCGTGCCACCCGATTCCACCCCCCGGATCTGCGTGCCCCAGCCGAACAGCTTGTGGCTTCGGTTGATGTTCACGCCCATCGGGAAGGCCGCGTTCATCCAGACGTATTTGTCGTGGTCCTGCTGCACCTCCTCCTCGAAGGCGAAACCCTTCACCGGCACCGTCTCCGCGCCATAGGGCAGGCGCGCCAGCACCCGCGGCATGGTCAGCCCGATATAGCGCGCATCCTCGCTCTCGCGCAGCGACTGCCACGAGGCATAGGCGGGCGAGGACACGATCTGTTGCAGGTCCTGCGGGTTCGGCAGCTCCTGCCAGCTGTCCATGCGAAAGAGGTTGGGCGAGGCGGCGGCGATGAAGGGCGTATGCGCCGATGCGCAGATGCCCGACAGGTTGCGCAGCAGGCTCACATCCTTGGGATGGTTCGAGAATTCATAGCCGCCGACCAGGCAGCCGAAGGGCTCGCCGCCGAACATCGAATATTCGTCGGTATAGACCTTGCGGAACACCGGGCTCTGGTCCCACATCTGCCCCTCGTAATCCTCGAGGGTATCGGCCAGCTCCTCCTTGGAGATGTTCAGAACGCGGATCTTCAGCTTCTGGTCGGTCTCGGTATTGTTGACGAGGTAATAGAGGCCGCGCCACGTACCCTCCATCTCCCGCACTTCCGGCGCGTGCAGGACCTCGTTCATCTGCTCGGACAGCATGGAATCGATGCCGGCGATCAACGACTTGATCGACTTGATCGCGTTCGACGAGATCGTCGTCGTCTCCGACCGCGCCCGCGCCGCCAGCGCGAGGTTGCGCACGAGGCCGCGCAGCTTGTCGCTGTCGTCCTTCTTGACGCGGAAATCCTTCTCCAGAAGCTCGCTGAACTCGCCGAGATCGACGGCCTCGGCTTCCGCGACGCCGGCCGCGCCGGCCTTTTCCTGTTCCGCCATCGCTCAGCCCTCCGTCTTGTCGCCGAGCGACTGGTCCGCCAGCTGCTGCAGCAACGGCTCGTTGTTCAGGAGCTGCGCGATGCGCTTCTCCGCGTCGACCCGCCCGTCCATATAGCCGAGCAGCTCCTCCAGCTGCCGACGCATCCGCAAAATCTCCGCGAGTTGAGGTACTTGCATCGCGATCTTGTCGGGCGCGAAATCGCCCATCGAGTTGAAGGTGAGGTCGATGGCCATCTCCTCGTCCTTCTCCTCGCCTTCGGGCTGGGGCAGGGTGTTCCTCACCCGCGCCTTCACCCGGGGCCCCAGCGCCTCCATGAACTTGTTGAACCGCCCGGCGTCGGTCTCGACGAAGGCGCGGTCCTGCACCGACTTCATCGCCTCGGGCGTCTGGGAGGAGCCCGAAAGGTCGGCCATCACGCCCATCACGAAGGGCAGCTCGATGGTCGTCGGACTGCCGTAATGCTCGACATCATAGGCGATCTGCACGCGGGGCGCGCGGTTACGCTCGATGACCTTCGCCTTGCTCTCACTCATGCTCATTCACCTTTTGCGCGTTGTTTGCCCGCGTCGGGGACGCCGGCGAGAAGGCGGAATTCCTTGAGCCCCGAGGGGGCGAGGTCTTCCATGAGTTGCAGGAAATCCATCGGCACCATGCGCCGGACCCGCCGGACGAGATGCGGGATCGGGCTCGACGGCTCGGTCCGGTCGTAAAAGGCGATGACGAGATCGAGGCATTTCACCACGTCCTCGCGCGTGGCGAGCCCGTCCGGGAACCCGCCCGAAACGCTCCGCGCCACAACCGGCGCCGTGCCTGCCAGCGCGCCCGCGGCGGGCGCGGCCCCTTCCGCCACCGGCGCGGCCTCGCCCCCGGCGGCCGGCGCCGCGCGTTCCAGAGACCCCGCCACCCCGGCGAGAAAGCGCGCCAGATCGGCCAGCGCCGGCGCCGTCTCGCCCAGCTTTTCGCGCAGCGCGCTCTCGACCCCGGCGACCGCCTCTCCCGCCGCCCGCGCCTCGGCCAGCATCCGCGCCAGCCCCTCGGGATCGGCCTCGGCCTGCGCCTTGCAGCCGCGGCCGACCCGGCTCAGCAAGTCGTCCTGCGCGGCGGCGAGCGCGGCCCTGTCCGCCTCGGTCGCCATCCGCGGCGCGTCCGCCAGCACGTCCTGGACGCTCAGCACCCCGCGCTCCAGATCGCGCCCGGTGACCCGGCCGACGCCGCGCGGCGCCATCATCTCGCGCGCCCGGAGATCGCCGAGCAGGCCGCCCGGGTCGGCCTGCAGCTGCGCCAGCGCATTCACCCGCCGCCGCGCCGCGTCGCGCGGCGGCCCGTCGCGCAACTCCGGATGCAGCGTGTCCCAATGCTCGGCCAGCGCGCGGCCGATCAGCGTCAGCCCGTCGCCCAATCCGGCCAGCCCCCGCTCATTGGCCAGCGCCCGCGTGACGATGACGAGCAGCCGCAGGTCGCGCCCCCGCGGCCGCAGCGCCTCGGCCTGGCGCAAGACCTCGGCCCAGTCGACCGGCACCGCCGTCTCGGCGATCGGATTGTTGCGCTCGTCCCGCGTCACCTCGACGCGCGGCTGGGTCAGCCGCTCGATCTCGTGAAACGCGGGGTCGTCGCGCAGGCTCTCGCCAGAAGGGTTTTCACCCTCCAGCGGTCGCAACCAGGGATCGAAGTCGAACAACGAATCACCCCGATTCGGGAAGGATCAATAACGCGTTTACATTAGTCGATGTTACCACACGCCTCGCCAAGGCGCTGGAAAAATCACGCTATTGCCGCGTATCGATCAGCCGGCTGGTCACCGACAGCACCTTGACCGCGCCCTCGTCGATCACCTCGCGCAGGCCCTTGGCGAAGGATTCGACCGATTCCGTCGTCGGGCGCATGACGTCGAACAGCGGCGCGTCGGTATGGATCGCGATGACGAGGCTCTTGCCGAAGGTATCGTCCACGGTGAAGGCGAGCTTGCCGGGATCGGCCGCCGCCTCGGCGCTGGAATAGGCGACGCGGATGTCGCGCACCCCGCCGTCCACCGTCCCGATCTCGGCCAGCGCGTTTTCCGGCCGCCCGATGTTCGGCAGGATGTTGAACAGGTTGCCGGTCACATCGGCGATCCCGACCCAGAGATAGCCGCCCTCCAGCGTGACGGGCGCCAGCACGTCGATCACCGGATTGTCGCCGACGCCGTAGATCCCCGACATGTTCGGCGTCACCTCCGTCCCCGCGCCGGTGCCGAAGACGATCGAGATCGGCCCCGCCGGCACCTCGGGCAACAGCGCCTGCACCGCGCAGAGCTTCGGGTTCAGAACGGCCAGGTCGAGCCGCGCCACGCGGTCGCCGATCCGCGCTTCCAGCGCCTGACGGATCGCGGTCGCATCGGCCTGCGTCGCCACCGCCCCGGCGATCCCGACCGTGCCCTGCAGAGGATAGTCGTCCCCCGGCGGCGGCGTCTGCGCCAGCGGTCCGCACGTCGCGAGCGGGGCGATGAGCGCGGCGACGTCGCGCGGATCGAGCCGGCGCGGCCCCGTGCCGAGCCGCGCCTGCCCCTCGAACCCGCCCGCCTTCGCCGCCGCCGCGAACCGCGCCGCCGCCGCGTCATGCGCCGCGCGATCGGGCGCGAGCCCGCTCAGCGTCGCCCGCGCGTCGCTCACCTCCAGCTTCCAGTCGTCGAGCCCGGCGGCGGAGCCGAGCAGGGCGACCACCGTGTCGCTCCAGTTCGGCGTCGGCGCGCCGCCCGCGAGGCCGAGCGACTCCTCCGGCACCGCCGCCGCGGCCGCCGCGGCGAAGGCCGAGGTGATCGCCGCGCGCGCCCGCTCGTCCGGCGCATAGCCCGACAGAGCCGCCGCCCCGGTCGCCTCGACCCCCGCGCTCAGCACATAGGGCGCCACCTCCGGCACCGCCGGCCGCATGAGCGCGTCGAACGCCCCGAACGCCCAGAGCCCGGCCAGCGCCGCCGGCACGGCGGTCGCGACGGCGAGCCAGCGCCAGGACCGCCGCGGCGCCCGCCGCGCGCTCAGCGGTT
>JBGAJI010000020.1:34655-41611 GCA_044225035.1 Amaricoccus sp.
CAGCGGTTTCAGCGCCTTTTCGATCTCGGCCGCGACGGCGGCGGCGCTCGGCGGCCGGCGCGCCGGATCGGGCTGGGTCAGGTCGGCGATCAGCCCGCGCAAAGGCTCCGGCACCCCGGCGAGGTCCAAAGGCTGCGCCTTCCGCCGCATCACCTCGCCCGGACTGCCGCCCATCTCCGGCACCCGCCCGCGAAAGGCGGCCAGCAGCGACGCTCCGAGCGCGTAGAGATCGGACCGCGGCTCGGCCTTGCCATCCATCTGCTCGGGCGCGGCGTATTCGTACTTGCCGGCGAAGTCGTTGCCGACGATGGTCCGCGCCCCCTCGCGGCTGTCCTTGGCAATGCCGAAATCGATGATGACCGCCTGGTCCGGTTCGCCGCCGCGCAGGATGATATTGTCGGGCGACAGATCGCGATGCACGATGCCGCGCGCATGCGTCGCCCGCAGCCCCTCGGCGACGCGCAGGCCGATCACCATCAGGTCGCGCGGCGCCACGCCGCCCCGTGCCATCAGCTCGCTCAGCGCCACGCCATCGACATAATCCATCACCAGATAGACCGGCCCCTCGGCCACCCGCCCGCAGTCGGTATAGCGCACCACCGCGTCGTCGCGGATCTCGCGGATCTCCTCCTCGCGCTTCATCAGCTCGAGGTAATCGGCATTGCCGGAGAAGGCGCGGCTCAGCGCCTTGATCGCCACCACCCGCCCGGTGATCTGGTTGCGCGCGCGATAGACCTCGCCGGTCCCGCCGCGGCCCAGCACGCCCTCGATCTCGTAGGTGTTGTTGAGCACCTGCCCTTCGCGAAAGATGTCTCCCGGCAGGGCCTCGATCATCGCCGTCTCCCACCACGCGCCGCATTTGTATTGGCGCGGTTTTGTGGCATTCTATCAGGCAAGGCGGCGTCTGCGCGGAAATTAATCCGCCCCTCCGAAAGGCCAGCCAATGCAGCGTGCGACTTCCCAGGGCTTCAAGCGCAAGGAGCTCGTCGGCAAACTCAATCCCACCTGCCTCCGGGCCTTCAAGGCGGCGGCCGACGCGGCCAAGCTGCGCGGCAACCCTTATGTCGAGCTCGCGCATTTCATCGAGCAGCTGGCGCTCTCCCCCCGATCGGACTTCCAGCTGATCCTGGCCGAGGCGGGGGTGGACGCCGGGCGCCTCGCCGCCGACATGGCACGCGCCATCGACCGGCTGCCGCATGGCGCGGGGTCGATCGAGGAATTCTCCGACCATATCTTCCACGCCATCCAGGAGGCCTGGACCTACGGGTCGCTGCAATTCGGCGAGGAGGAGGTGCGCTCCGCCTTCGTCCTTCTCGCCTGCCTGAAACAGCCGGTGCTGGACGGCCTGCTCGGCAAGATCAGCGGCGAGTTCGACCGGATCGACGCCGACGCCATCGCCGCCCGGCTGGACGAGGCGGTCGCGGGCTCCATCGAGGCCGGCGCCGCGCCCGCCGCCCCAGCGGAAGTCGCCGCCCGCCGCGCGCCGGGCGGTGAATCCGCTCTGTCGAAATACGCGACCGACCTCACGGGGCGGGCGCGGGCCGGCAAGATAGACCCGGTGATCGGCCGCGATCCCGAGATCCGCCAGATCATCGACGTGCTGACCCGGCGGCGGCAGAACAACCCGATCCTGACCGGCGAGGCGGGGGTTGGCAAGACGGCGGTGGTCGAGGGCTTCGCGCTGCGCATCGCCGCCGGCGACGTGCCGCCCGGCCTGCGCGACGTGTCGCTGATGATGCTCGACATCGGGCTGATGCAGGCCGGCGCCAGCGTGAAGGGCGAGTTCGAGAAGCGGCTGAAATCGGTGATCGACGAGGTTCAGGCCAGCGAAACCCCGGTCATCCTCTTCATCGACGAGGCGCACACCCTGATCGGCGCGGGTGGCGCGGCCGGCACCGGCGACGCCGCGAACCTGCTGAAGCCGGCTCTGGCGCGCGGCGAACTCCGCACCATCGCCGCGACCACCTGGGCCGAATACAAGGAGCATATCGAGAAGGACCCGGCGCTGACCCGCCGCTTCCAGGTGGTGAAGGTCGAGGAGCCGGAGGAACTCGCGGCCGTCCAGATGCTGCGCGGTGTCGCGGGCGTGCTGGAAAAGCATCACGAGGTCCAGATCCTGGACGAGGCGATCGCGGCGGCCGTCTCGCTCTCGCACCGCTATATCCCGGCGCGGCAATTGCCGGACAAGGCGGTCAGCCTGCTCGACACCGCCTGCGCCCGCGTCGCCGTCTCGCAACACGCCACCCCGGCGGAGGTCGAGGATCTGCGCCGCCGCTCGCAGGTGCTGGAGGTGGAGCAGGGGATCATCGCCCGCGAGGCGGCGATCGGCATCGAGGTCGCCGAACGCGCCGCCCGGGTGGAAGCCGGCCTCGCCGAGAGCCACGCCGCGCTGGAAGCGGCCGAGGCGCGTTGGGCGGCGGAACGCGACCTCGTGACCCGCGTCCTCGATCTCCGCGCTCGCCTGCGCGGCGAGGGCGTGGCGCTCGACGCGCAGGCCGAGGCGCCGGTCGCCGAGCCCGCGATGGCCGGCGCCGAGCCGCCGCCGCCCGCCGCGCCCGAGATCGACCGCGCCGCCGATCTGGAGGAACTGCGCGGCCTGATGGCGGAACTCGCCGCCGCGCAGGGCGAGACGCCGCTGATCCTGCCCTCCGTTGACCGGAACGCGGTGGCGGCGGTGGTTCAGGACTGGACCGGCGTTCCCATGGGTCGGATGCTGGCCAGCCAGACCGAAAAGGCGCTCGCCCTCGCCACGCTGCTCTCCGAGCGCGTGGTCGGCCAGGACCACGCGATGGAGATGATCGCCAAGCGCGTACAGACCAGTCGCGCCGGCCTCGACGCGCCGGAAAAGCCGATCGGCGTCTTCCTGCTCTGCGGCCCCTCCGGCGTCGGCAAGACCGAGACGGCGCTGGCGCTCGCCGAGATGCTCTATGGCGGCGAACAGAACCTCATCTCGATCAACATGTCGGAGTTTCAGGAGGCGCACACGGTCTCGACGCTGAAGGGCGCGCCCCCCGGCTATGTCGGCTATGGCAAGGGCGGCATCCTGACCGAGGCGGTCCGCCGCCGGCCCTATTCCGTGATCCTGCTCGACGAGGTCGAAAAGGCGCATCCGGATGTGCACGAGATCTTCTTCCAGGTCTTCGACAAGGGGATGATGGACGACAGCGAGGGGCGGCGGATCGACTTCAAGAACTGCCTCATCCTGCTCACCTCCAACGTCGGATCGGACGAGATCATGCGGATGACCGACGCCGGCCGCCGCCGGTCGGACATCGCCGATCTCGACAAGGCGCTGCGCCCGCCGCTGCTCGAGGTGTTCCCCGCGGCTTTGCTCGGCCGGCTCGTCACCATCCCCTATTATCCGCTGTCGGACGAGATGATCGGCGCCATCGCCAGCCACCAGTTCGCCAAGATCGCCGCCCGCCTCGACGAGACCCACGGCGCGGAACTCGTGATCGGCGAGGGCGTGCTCGACACGATCAAGGCCCGCTGCACCGAGATCGAATCCGGCGGCCGGATGATCGACGCCATCCTGACCAACACCCTGCTGCCCGAGCTCAGCCGCGGCGTGCTCGGCCGCGTGCTCGAAGGCACGAAGCTCAGCCGCGTGACCGTGGGCGCCGGGGCGGGGGGGTTCACCTACGCCTTCGAATAGAGCGATGTCCAACCGGGCGGACTCGTCCGGTGACTAAGACATCGCGTAAAATCAAACCTCCAGAGCGGCGCCGCTGTCAGCCGGCCGCGAGGCATGCCACAGCGCGAGCCCGATGATGGGCAGCAGGATGTCGGTCCAGAAGATCACGCCCGCGTTGCCCGGCGCGTAATTGTGCGCGCGGATCATGTCGATCACATGCCCGATCGCCGCGCCCCACAGGAACAGCGCCGGCCCGACGACCGCGCCGAGCCGCAACTCGCGCCCGCCGCGGAAGGCGAGGAATCCCACCGCCGAGAAGCCGAGGCTGGCATATCCCACCTCCGCCTGAAACGGGCTGTCCGCCCAGCCGATATAGGACGCGGCGAACGCGCCGAAAAAGACGTGGAACACGAAATTGTAGAAGAACGAGACCCCGATCGAGAAGAACAGGAACCAGGCGAACAACGCCTCCACCACCTCGGCCCGGGTCAGCGGCCCGGGCCTCCGCGACAGCGCCACGACCGAAACGATCAGTCCGACCACGAGGAAGGTCAGCGTAAAGTTCCCAAGAGCGAAGGCGATCAACCCTGCCACGGCGCTTCTCCCGGATGACCCGCCGGGTCTGGGTAGAGAAATTGTCGTGTTGTCGCAACGGTTTTGTCAGCGCCGCGCTCTGCCACCAGGGGCCGCCGGCTCAGCTCAGCGCCTGGAACTCCACCCGCCGGTTGACCGCCGCTTCCGGCTCTTTGTCGTCGTAGGGGAACTGTTCGCCCACCCCGATCGCCTGCAGCCGCCCGGCCGCGATGCCGCAGTCATTGACGAAGAACCGCTCCACCTCCTCGGCGCGCAGCACGGACAGCTTCTGGTTATAGTCGGCGGCGCCCGAGGCGTCGGTATGGCCGATGATGCGGAACTCCTTGATATCCGCCTCCTTCAGCACCGCGCAGATCTGCCGCAGCCTCGGCTTCTGGTCCGGGCTCAGCGCGGCGGAATCGAACGAGAATTTCACCTGATAGTTCACCTGCTCGGACCGCGGCAGCGTCCAGTGCTGCACCGCCCCCGCCGGCGCGGCCGCGGGCGTCGCCTCCGGCGTATCGAGCCGCAGCGTCGCGGCCGGCACCGTCGACCCCGCGCTCGCCGCCACCTCCGGTTTCGCCACCTCGGGCGCCGGCTCCACCACCACCGGCGCCGCCTCCGCCCCGGCCGGCGCGACAGGGGTCAGCACCAGCCCCCGCGAGGCGCCGAGATCCTCCGATTGCCTCGCCGCGCCGATATCCTTGATCTGGCTTTCGAACAAAGCCCTCAGCTGCGCGTCCGTCAGCTCCTGCCCGGCGGCCGCCCCGGCGAGCGCCCCCGAAAGCGCCAGCGTGGCGAGGGTGACAAGGGAAAGCTTCATGCGCCATCCTCCCGGCAAAGAGGTTTCGCCGTTCGGCGGAATATTATACCCTGACGCGCAGTTGTTCCAGCGCGCGAAGCTCGCGCCACCCGTCGGGGTTCCTTGCATCATGAACCGCCCGCCAATCCCGCGCGCCGCATGACGGGGCCCGTGACGCGCGTGCCGCCGCCCCAAGCCGCGTCCCGCGCCGAGGGCGCCGGCCTCACCCATGCCGGGCGGGTCCGCGACGCCAACGAGGACGCGATCCTCACCGACCCTTCCGGCGCGCTCTGGGCGATCGCCGACGGCATGGGCGGCTATGGCCATGGCGCGGTCGCGGCCGATATCGTGATCGACCACCTCTCCCGCCTGCCGCATGGCGCGCCGCCCGCGCTGCTCGCCGCCGCGCTCGAGGCCGCCAACGCCGAGACCCGCCGCCGCGCCGAGGCGCTCGGCCGGATGGGCGCCACCGTCGTCGCGGCCCTGGTCGAGGAGGGTTCGGCGACCATCGCCTGGGTCGGCGACAGCCGCGCCTATCGCCTGGCCGGCGGCCGCCTCGAACCCCTCAGCCACGACCATTCCGTGGTGCAGGAACTGATCGACCGCGGGGCGCTCGATCCGGCGGAGGCCGAGACCGATCCCCGCGCCCATATCGTCACCCGCGCCATCGGCGCCGACGCCCGGCTCGAGGTCGCCCTCGCCGCCACGCCGCTCAGCCCGGGCGACCGCCTGCTCCTCTGCTCCGACGGCCTCAGCAAGGTGGTGCCCGAGGCGGAGATCGCGGCGATCCTCGCCACCGCCACCCCGCCCGCGGAAACCTGCGCCGCGCTCATCGAGGCGGCCCTGCGCCGCGGCGCGCCGGACAATGTCTCGGTGATCGTCGTCGAAACGGCGGGGGCCGGCCAGCGGTGAAAGGCTCGAACCTCGTCGCCGCCGGCGTGGTCGGCGCCTGCCTCATCCTCGCGGCGGCGACCTTCGCGCTCGTCTCGCAGATGCTCGGCGGCGTCGACCAGGCCGGCGGCGCCGCCGTCCAGGCCCGGATGCAGAGCCAGCTCGACGCTCAGGCCCGCGACATCGCCGCGCTCGACCAGCGGCTCCGCGACCTCGCCGCCGCGCAGGACGCCGCGCCGCCCCCCGCCGCGCCGGTGGAGGCGCCCGCCGTCGCCTCGGTCGAACAGGGGACCGAGCCGGCCGGCGTCGACCAGTTCGGCGGCGCCGCGCCGCCGCCCGAGACGGAAGGACTGGTCGACCAGATGCGGCTCGCCGCCGACCAGTTCAACCAGGGGATCGAGCGCCCGCGTCCCCAGGTCCTGCGCGAGCTGCTCGGCGATCCGCGCGACAGCTACGGCCAGGATTGCCAGCCGGTGACCAACCCCCGGATGCTCGGCGCGCTGGAAACCCGCGACATCGCCAATTTCAAGCTCACCATGATGCGCCCCGCCCTCGACTCGCTTCAGGCCGTCGTGGACCGCCTCCGCGCCGAGGAACCCGACATCTACGCCGCGATCGGCACCGCCGGCGCGCTCTGCGCCCGCTACGTCCGCGGCTCGCGCGGTTCGGTCTCGTCCCACGCCTGGGGCCTCGCCGTCGACCTGACGCTGAAACAGAATCTCGACGCGATGGGCGACGGCAACACGCAATTCGGCCTCGTCGTGCTGGCCGAGTTCTTCAACGACGCCGGCTGGTACTGGGGCGCCGGCTATGGCCGCGAGGATTCCATGCATTTCGAGGTCGGCGAGGCCCTGCTGCGCCAGTGGATCGCCGAAGGCAAACTGTGACCCCGGCCGCCCCTTACGTCGCGCCTATCCCTTCCCGGGGGATTACTTCGGTTTCTTTGACGGATTTGTCCGTCGACAAATCCGTCCGCGCCTGCCTGCCCCCGGCAGGCGCGTTACCGCGCCAGCCCAGTCAGGCGCGGACGGATTGGCGCCGCCCCCCGAGCTTCAC
>JBGAJI010000021.1:0-42217 GCA_044225035.1 Amaricoccus sp.
GCGTTTCTGATCCAGTGAACGCGGCAGCGTTGCCAGCGAAGACCCGCGCGATGGCGGCCTTGAGGCCGGTGTGCGCGTCGGAGATCACCAGCTTCACGCCCGCGGCCCGCGGCTCTTCAGGCTGCGCAGAAAGTCGGTCCAGAAGGTCTCCGCCTCGGAGGGGCCGACGCACAAGCCGATGATCTCGCGCCGTCCGTCGGTGTCGACCGCCATGGCGATTATGGCGGCGACGGAGACGCTTCGGAGCCGGTCGCCGAAGGCGAGAAAACGCTCCAGTGGAGCGTTTTCAGGCGAAGAAGGCCGCGGCGGCGGCAGGGCGCCCGCCCTGGCGGACCTTGAGGTAGGTGGCGTCGAGCCAGAGGCGAGCCATCGAGGCGCCATCGGTTCGAGCCCGATGGCGAGCGCCAGTCGCCGGCGATCGGCCGGTCGAGGAACTCCCGCACCCCCTCGTCGATGTCCTTGCACAGCTTCGACACCGTGCTCTTGGAGATGCCGGTCAGCCCCATGGCCTGCACCAGATCGTCGACGCGCCGGGTCGAGGCGCCGCCGATCCAGGCCTGCCTCCTGGATCACCGCCACCAGCGCCTTCTCCGACGTCCGGCGCGGCTCCGGGGCAAGCCCGGGAAATACGAGCCCTGCCGCGGCTTCGGCGCCCAGCCGGGTTCAGCGCGCCGAGCCGCGTCTTCAGCTCGCGGTCGCGATCGCCGTCGCGCCAGGTCTGGCGGCCGTCGCCGCGCTCGTAGCGGCCGGCGCCGACAACGCCGTGTCGCGAGGCAGAGGCCGAAGGCCGCCCGAAAGGTCTGGCGGTGCTATCGTCTTCGGCGGCGGCTTGACCGAAGCCTGCGCCTGATCTGAGAGCGGCCGTCCAGTCAGAGGAGCGCCGTCAGGCCGGCGGGATCTTCGAGCGTCACGGTGCGATATCCCGCTGTGACGAGCCCCGCGCCGGCGAACTCGGCGAGCAGGGCCGCGGCCTTCGTTCGGGAGAGATTGGCTGCGTCCGCGATCTCGGCCTGCGTCGCGGGGATCGCCGGGATCGGGCGAATTCCCTGGAACGCGGCGCGGTGGGACGAGAGCCGGAGGAGGACCGCGGCCAGTCGCTGGCGCGGGTCCCGGATCATAAGGTCGTCCGCCACGGCGACGGCGGTGGCCTCGTTGAGCGCGCTCAGTCGCGCCAGCTCGCGCCAGGCGTCGGCGTTCTCCTTCGCGATGCGCTCGAGATCGTGGGCCGGGAGATGGAAGACCTGCGTCTCTCCCACGGCCTCCATCTCGAAGACGCGCGGAAGCCCGGTCAGGAACTCCAGCTCGCCGAACCAGAAGCCGGGGGCCGCGACGTGGCCGAAGCGCGGCGGCTGCTCGCCGACCGAGACGTGCATGCGCACCGCCCCCGCGGCGACCGCCCAGAGCGCCCGCGCCTCCTCGCCGACATTGTAGATGACGTCCCGGTCGGCGAAGCTTCTCCACTTCCCGGTGGACAGGATCGCCTCGGCGACCGGCTCGGCAACGCCGCCGAGCCAGCCGGTGCGAACGACGGCGCGAAGGGCTCTCTCCACGGGATTTCTCCAGAATCATCCCGATCAGGATAATTGCCGGTTGATGCATCGTGTAGCCTTCTTTCGACATGAGCACAGCCGCCCGGCCATCCTCCAGAAGGAAGCCTTCTCTGGCCGGGGTGACGGGGAGGTTACGCCTGATGTCGAAGTCCTTGTCGAAGCTTCGCGCGAGCGGTGCGCCGCTGGCTGTCGCACTCCTGTTCCTGGGGCTGCCGGCGCAGGCACAGGACGCCTCGGCCGACCGGTCGGTGCTGCCGCCTGCGGCGCAGCCATTCAAGGGCGTGATCGAGAAGACCTTCGAAGGCTCGCGACAGGACTATCCCCAGCCGGTCGCGCCGCCCGAGGGCGCGCCGAACGTCGCCATCATCCTGCTCGACGACCTCGGTTTCGGACAGCCGGGGACGTTCGGCGGGCCGGTCCCGACGCCGGCGATGGATGCGCTTGCTGCGGAAGGGTTGCGATACACCCGCTTCCACACCACCGCCATCTGCTCGCCGACGCGGGCGGCGCTCCTGACCGGGCGCAACCATCACCAGTCGGGATTCGGCACCATCACCGAGCTCTCTACCGGCTATCCGGGCTACAACAGCCTTTGGCCGCGCGAGAGCGCGAGCATCGCCGAGATCCTGAAGGACAACGGTTACTCCACCGCCGCCTTCGGCAAGTGGCACAACACGCCGGACTGGGAGACCTCGCCGGTCGGCCCGTTCGACCATTGGCCGACCGGCCTCGGCTTCGAATACTGGTACGGCTTCCAGGGCGGCGAGACCAGCCAGTGGGAGCCGCAGCTCTTCCGTGGCACCACGCCGGTCGAGCCGAAGCGCCCGGAAGAGGGCTACAACCTCAACGTCGACCTCGCCGACGACGCCATCGCCTGGATCGGTCGCCAGCAGTCGATCTCGCCCGACAAGCCCTTCTTCGTCTATTTCGCGCCGGGAGCGACGCATGCGCCGCTGCAGGTCGGCAAGGACTGGATCGAGAAGTTCCACGGCCAGTTCGACCAGGGCTGGGACAAGGTCCGCGAGGAGACGCTGGCCCGGCAGAAGGCGCTCGGCATCGTTCCCGAGAACACCGACCTGACGCCGCGGCCGGACGCCATCGAGGCATGGGATTCGCTCGACGCGGATGCGAAGCGACTCTATGCCCGGCACCAGGAGGCTTTCGCCGGCTTCCTCGCCCAGACCGACCATGAGGTCGGGCGGCTGATCGACGCGATCCACGCGCTGCCGGACTCCGACAACACGCTGATCTTCCTGATCGCCGGCGACAACGGCCCGAGCGCCGAGGGAAGCCCGACCGGCACCCTCAACAACATGATGACGCAGAACGGCCTGCCCGACAGCGTCGAGAACCAGCTGCCGTACATCGACGAGATCGGCGGGCCGGAGCACGAGAACCACTATCCGGTGGGCTGGGCCTGGGCCGGGTCGGCACCCTTCCAGTGGATGAAGCGGGTCCCGTCGCACTTCGGCGGTACCCGCAACGGCATGGTCGTTTCCTGGCCGGCGCGGATCACCGGCGACGGCGGCATCCGCACCCAGTTCCACCACGTCATCGACGTGGCGCCGACGATCCTCGAAGCCGCCGGCATCGAGGAGCCGGTGGAAGTCAACGGCGCGGAGCAGACCCCGATGGCCGGGGTCAGCATGGAGTACAGCTTCGCCGACGCGAACGCGCCGGGGACGCGCCACACCCAGTATTTCGAGACGGGGGGCCACCGGGCGATCTATCACGACGGCTGGGTCGCGGCCTCCTTCCACGGCGTGCCGTGGGAGCTGACCGGCTCGGTCGGCTTCGAGAACAACGTCTGGACGCTCTACGACATCGACGAGGATTTCTCCGAGGCGCATGACCTCGCGGCGCAACATCCGGAAAAGCTCGCCGAACTGGAGGCGCTCTTCGACGAGGAGGCGGCCAAGTTCCAGGTCTACCCCCTCGACGATCGTTTCGCGGAGCGCGGGTCGAACCCGGAGCGGCCGTCCTTCACCAAGGGGAGGACGAGCTTCAGCTACGCCCCCGGGACCGTGCGCATCCCCGAGGGCAACGCGCCGCCGATCTACCAGCGCTCGCACCGGATCACGGCCGACATCGAGGTGCCGGCCGGCGGAGCCAGCGGCGTGATCATCGCGACCGGCGGATCGTCGGGCGGCTACACCCTGTTCCTCGAGGAGGGCGTCCCGGTCTACGAATACAACTTCTTCGGGCAGGAGCGTTACCGCGTCGCTGGCAAGGAGCCACTGGCGCCGGGCAGGCACACCGTCGCTCTCGATTACCGACAGGCGCCGTTCGAGCCGATGAAGGAGGTCACCGGCGGCCCGGCGACGCTGAGCGTGGACGGCGAGGCCGTGGCGACCGGCGAGATCGCCAAGGTGGTGCCGGCGCGCTTCTCCGCCACGGAGACCCTCGACATCGGCATGGACCTCGGCGCGACCGTTGCGAAGACCTACGAGCCCGAGGCGCCCTTCGCGTTCACCGGCACGATCGAGAGGGTGACGGTGGACCTCGAATAGCCGTCGAGGCCCGCACGGCCGCCGACGGATCAGGAACGGCGGACCCTGGTCCGACCCGCACCATGATGCCGAGCGCGATGCCTTGGCGCTCAGGGGGAGGAGATATCGATGAGCAGGACGCTCACCGCCGTCGCCATGGCAACAGGCCTCGTGGTCGCCGGTGGACCCGGCTTGGCCGCCGAGGGCGGCGTGGGCTTCTATCTCCTCGGCAGCCGCATGCTCAACGCCGGCGTCGTCGCGCCGCCCGGAACCTACGTGCAGACGAGCCTCTATGCCTTCTCCGGCTCGGCCTCCGCGGCGATCCCCGACGGCGGCCGGCTGCGGGTCGGGCTCGACGGCAAGGCGGCCATTTCGGCACCGGCCTCTGGGCGCCGGAGGCCGAGGTGGCCGGCGGTCGCCCGTACCTCGTGGTGCTCGTGCCCTACGGCTGGAAGCAGACGGAGGTCTCCGCAACCCTCGCCGTCCCGAACGGACCGCCGCTCACCGGCTCGCGGACGCAGGACAACACCGCCTTCGGCGACCCGGTGGTCGGCGGCGGGCTCGGCTGGGGCAGCGGCCCGTGGTTCGGATCGGCGAACATCCTCGTCAACGTGCCGGCCGGACCCTACGACGAGGGCAGCGCCACCAACGTCTCCTTCCACCGCTGGGCCGCCGACCTGACGCTCGCCGCCACCTACATGTGGACGGGCGGCTGGCAGGGAGACTTCGCCGTCGGCCTGACCGTCAACGGCGAGAACCCGGCCACCGACTACCGCACCGGCAACGAGCTGCATTTCGAGGGCGCGCTGGCGAAGGCGTTCGGCGGCTGGACCGTCGGCCTCGGCGGCTACCACTACCAGCAGGTCACCGGAGACAGCGGTGACGGCGCCACGCTCGGCGACTTCGAGGGCCGGGTGTCCGCCCTCGGCCCGACCGTCGGCTGGACGGGCGCGTGGGGTCGGCAGCCGGTCGTCTTCGGCGGAAGCTGGTTCCACGAGTTCGAGGCGGAGAACCGGGTGCCCGGGGACGCGCTCTACCTGAGCCTGACGTTCCCGCTGGGAGCCGAGGGTTGATCCCGCCAAGCCGCGCCGAGCGAGGCGGCAACGGGGCCGAGCCACCGCATGCGAACGACGGTGAGAAGGCTATCGCCATACGCGATTTTCTTCAGAATCATCCCGATCGGGATGATTGGGGGAACGGGCGTCGTGTAGTCTCGACGGCGTGAATGGTGCGGACGACGCGGCCTTATTTCCGCGCGTTCGAGGGGTTCGAGGGGTCGAGGACAGTCCCGGGCCGGGAAAGCCAACGAGCTCCGGCGGGTCGCGATGCGGCTTTCACCGTCCCGGGCTGCCCATCGTAGCGACAGGGGCCGGACCGAGGGCCGCCGGGGAGGAACCGCGAATGTCGACATTTGGCGCAACGGCTGCGTTGCTGGCCGCACTCGGCGCGGGCGGCGCCGCCTGGGCCCAGGAGCAGCAGACAAGGCCGAACATCCTCGTCATCTGGGGCGACGATGTCGGGATGTGGAATCTCTCCGCCTACCACCGCGGCATGATGGGCGGCTCGACGCCGAACATCGACCGGATCGCCGACGAGGGCATGCTGTTCATGGATCACTATGCCCAGGCTTCCTGCACGGCGGGCCGGGCCGCCTTCATCACCGGGCAGTATCCGATCCGCGTCGGACTGGCGACGGTCGGCCTTCCGGGCGCCGAGCAGGGGATGAATGCGGCCGACCCTACCCTTGCGGAGCTCTTGAAGCCGCTCGGCTATGCGACCGGCCAGTTCGGAAAGAACCATCTCGGCGACCGCGACGAGCATCTGCCGACCGCCCACGGCTTCGACGAATTCTTCGGAATCCTCTATCACCTGAATGCCGGCGAATACACCGAACTCTACGACTATCCCGAGGATCCGTCGATCCTCGGCGCCCCGCAGCGCGGGATCGTTCACTCCTGGGCCGAGCCCGACGGGACGCAGCGGATCGAGGACAAGGGCGGCTTCGGCGCCGAGCGCCAGAAGACCCTCGACTGGGAAATCCTCGATGAATCGAAGCGCTTCATCACCGACGCGGTGAAGGCGCAGAAACCGTTCTTCGTCTGGCACAACACCACCCGCATGCACCTTCACACCCATCTGTCGGAGAAATACTCCGGAAAGAGCGGCTACGGTCTCTACGCCGACGGCGTGATGGAGATGGACGACATCGTCGGCGAGCTGCTCGGCCTGCTCGATGAGCTGAACGTGGCCGACAACACGATGGTGATGTTCGCCACCGACAACGGCGCCTATTCCGTCGCCTGGCCGGACGGCGGGAACCAGCCCTTCAAGGGCGAGAAGGGCGTGGGCGGCTATGAGGGCGCCTTCCGGGTTCCGGTGGTCGTCAGATGGCCCGGAGTCATACCGGCGGGAAGCACCAGCGGCGAATTCATGTCCATGGAGGACTGGATGCCGACGATCATGGCGCAGCTGGGCCAGTCCGATCTCAAGGAAAAGCTGCTGACCAGCTACACCGCCGGCAACAAGACCTTCGAACACATCCACCTCGACGGATACGACCAGAGCGCGCTGATCAAGGGCGAGGGTCCGACCAAGAGGAAGGAATTCTTCTACTTCACCGAGGCGACCCTGAACGGCGTTCGCTACGGCGACTACAAGCTCCTCTTCAAGAAGCAGGACCGCTGGTTCAATGGCGTGCGGCAGGACTTTGTGATCCCGCAGCTGGTGAACCTCAAGCTCGATCCGTTCGAGCGGTTCACCGAATCGCGTGGCTACGAGACGTGGCTCGAGGACCGCTCGTGGATGTTCCCGCCGATGATGGGGGTCGTGGCGGGCCTCGTCCAGTCGCTGAAGGAGTATCCGCCCCGGATGCAGAGCTTCGACATCAACGTCGACGAGATGATCAAGGACATCGCCCCGGCGGCGGACTGAGCGAGCGGCGGGGAGTGGAGATCCATCGAGATGGCCGCGCGCCTCACGCGGGGAGTCGCGCTGGCGCTCTGTCTGGGTCTGGTTCTCGGGGGAGTGCCGGCGATAGCGGAGAACCGGACGCTGACCGTCACGGCGGCGCGGGCCGACGGCGCGGCGATCCCCGGCGACGCCGTTCTCGAGGTCGAACTCCTCGACGTCTCCCGTGTCGACGCGCCCTCGGCCACGGTGGCTTCGCAGCGGTTCCGGGTGAAGGGCTGGCCGACGCTGATCCGCCTCCGCTACGACAGCGCCGCGATCGATCCGCGGATGGACTATCGGGTGGCGGCCCGGCTCATGTCCGGGGACCGGGTGCTGCTCCGCACCACAACGGCCTATCCCGTCCTGACCCGTGGCGCGTCCGACACGGTGCGGATCCAGCTCGAGAGCACCGGCTCGGCAGTGGCCTCCGCGTCACCGGGCCCCGTCCTCGCCGGAACCACCTGGGAGGTCAGCGAGATCGGCGGGCAGGCGCTCGTCGCCGACGATCCGCCCACGCTCACGTTCCTCGACGACGGCAGCTTCGGGATATTCGGCGGCTGCAACCGCTTCCGCGGCAAGGCGCAGCCCGCGGACGGACGCGTCGCCTTTCCTCAGCCGATCGCCGGCACGATGAAGATGTGCCCGCCGGCCCGCATGGAAATGGAGAAGGCCCTGCTCGCCGCGCTCGACGCCACAACCGGCTACCAGCGCAACGGGCCGCTCCTCGCCTTCACCGACAAGGCAGGAGCCGCCGTCTTGCGCTTCCGGAAGGCGCCCGGGTAGCGGCTGGCGTCGCCGATGCCCGCCGGCTGCCGGCGCCGGTGGCGGAGGGCGGGCTCGTCTGGAGCGAGACGACGCCCGACGGCGCGACCGTGCAGTACCGGAGCGAGCCAAAGGCTGGCCTGCTCCGGCGCGCGACGGCCGCGGCGCTTCGCTGGCTGCCGATCGAATGGATGCTGTAGCGACGCCGCGGCTCCCGGAACCGACGCGGGAGAATTCCGGCCCGGCCGCGGCCGGCAGAGGCTAAGCTTCGCTCCGATCCAATCGAACGAGCCGCGCCATGACATCCGCCTCCCTCTACCACGAACTCACCCTCTCGCGCCTGCATCTCGGGACGATCGCGGTGATCCTGATCGTCTCGCTCCCGCTCGCCATGGCGGCCGGCTATGCCATCGGGCGGGCGACACGGCGGCGTCTGGGGCCGGACAGTGAGGGCGTCGGCCGGCTGCTGAGCGAAACGACCACCGGCGCCTTCCTCGCCCTCCTCGGCCTCCTTCTCGCCTTCGCTTTCGGCAACTCCCTCACCGTTTTCCAGTCGATCAAAGGCGCGATCACCGACGAGGCGGCCACCCTCGGGACCGCCTTCCTCCGCGCCGATTACCTCGCCGAGCCCGGCCGCACCGAGCTGCAGACGGCCCTCCTCGACTATGCCCGCACGCGGGTCGTGCCGCGCGACGCCCCGATCGACACCGCCGCCAAGGCGCAGGCCTTCCTGCGGCGCAGCCTCGAGGCGCAGTCCCGACTCTGGCCGCTGACCCTCGAGGCCACCCGCGACGCGACACCCCCGATCCAGACCTTCGTCGCCGGCGCGATGAACGAGGTGCTCGACGCCCACCTCTACCGGGTCGCGACGCTCTCGGTCCCGATCTCGGCCTTCACCCAAGGGATGGTGCTCGCCGCTGCGATCGCCGCGATGCTGCTCATGGGCGACAGGATGGCGATGCTTGGCCACGTGCTGACCTGGCGCACCTTCACCTTCGCGATCTTCCTCGGCGTCCTCATGTACACGATCGTGGACATCCGGCGCAGCAGCGAGGGCCTCATCCGCGTCGACGACAGCACGCTCCGGGCCACCATCTTCGACATGGAGGCGGAGCTGAGCGACCGCTCTTGACAGGGCGGCAATCGCAATCGCCGCCCGGAAGGCGGCCCGCGCGATCCCCTCGTCCCCGCCCCATGGGCCAAGCGGCTGCGAACGTGGACGGGTGGCCTGGCTTCGGGGAGTGGCTGCTCAGGGCGGCGCGTCGGCTGCTGGCCCTGTCGCGGCCGATCACTGGCACCCTGGCCGAGGCCTATCCGCGGTGGCGTGGCATCACCGCCCTGCGCGAGACCGAGGCGCCGCGGTTCCACCCGCGGAGCTTCTACCGGCCCGGCGAGCGCGCGGCGCCCGAGGCGTGGTCGGCGTTGGTGGCGGCCGTCACCGACCGTGCGGGGCCGGCTCCTCCCGAACCGCTCGCTTGGCCCGCGTCCGCCTTTGCCAACGGCGCTATGCGACGCGGACGTCGCGTTTCTTCCAATCGCTTGCTCGAGAGAGGTGGTGGCGCTGCCGCGCTATGCACGTCTTGCGGCGGCCGAGCACGACCGCGGTGACCTCGGGGTGGCGGATGTCTACCTTTGAGCGGTGATCGCAGCCGAGCCGAGCGACTTGCGTGCCCATCTCCTTCTCGACGGCATCCTGGAGCGCGCGAATCGCGCGGAAGCGCGACCGAGCAGGGATCTGCGAGGCTGTGGGGTTCAGTCCTCCAGGAGGTCGGCGAGGGCGCGGACCGCGATCGGATAGCCCGGCGCGCCGAGGCCGGCGATGACCGCGGTTGCGAGGGCCGAGACGAGCGAATGGCGGTGCAGCTCGTCGCGGGCGTGGATGTTCGAGAGATGCAGTTCGATCACCGGCGCGGCGAACATTCGCAGCGCGTCGACGAGGGGGATCGAACGGAAGCTGAGGCCGGCTCGTGGATCCAGCCGATCAACTCGCCCTCGAAGTTGGTCTGCCGGAAGACCAGCGGCCGGACGCCGGCGGCTTCGCGGCACATCGCCTCGATCTCGGCCAGCGTGGCGCGGCCGTAGATCTCGGGCTCGCGCAGGCCGAGGCGGTTGAGGTTCGGGCCGTTCAGGACGTGGATCGGTCGGGTCATGGTCAGCCCTGGTAGCCGAGGAGGCGTGGCAGCCAGAGGACGACCTCCGGCACGAAGGTGATGAGGACGAGGACGGCGAGCATCGCGAAGAGGAAGGGCAGCGTGTCGCGCACGATCGCCCGCAGCGGGGCGCCGGAGATATTGGTCATGATGAAGAGCAGCAGTCCGTAGGGCGGGGTGATGAGGCCGAGCATGATGTTGACGACGACCACGACGCCGAAGTGGACCATGTCGATGCCGAGCGCCTCGGCGGTCGGTATCAGCACGGGCACGATAACGAGGAGGATCGTCGTGCCTTCGAGCAGGCAGCCGAGGACGAGGAGCAGCAGGTTGACGAGGATCAGGTAGCTCGTCGGCGAGAGGTCGCGCCCCCGTAGCGCCGCGCTCAGCGCGTGCGGGATGTTCTCGACGGTGACGACGTAGTTGAAGACCAGCGCGCCGGCGATGAGCATGCCGATCGAGGCCGTGGTCCGCGCGCTGGAGACGAGCGAGGCGTAAAAGCCGCGTACCGTCACCTCGCGGTAGAGAAAGGTCGAGATGACGAAGGCGTAGGCCGCCGCGATCGCCGCCGCCTCGGTGGGCGTGGTGACGCCGGAGTAGATGAAGCCGAGGAGCACGATGGGCATCATCAGCGCCGGGAAGGCGCGCAAGGTGATGCCGGGGATCTCGCGGAGCGGCACCTTGTCGCCCACCGGGAAGTTTCGTCGGCGGGCGATCACCGCCACCAGGCCCATCTGCGCCGCGCCCATCAGCAGGCCCGGCACGAGGCCGGCGATGAACAGGTAGCCGATCGAGGCGTCGGAGACGAGGCTGTAGACCACCATCGGGATCGACGGCGGGATGATTGGCCCGATGACGGCGGTGGCGGCGGTCAGCGCCGCGGCGAAGGAGGCGGTATACTTGCCGTTCGCCGTCATCATCGTCTGCATCAGCTTGCCGCTGCCGGCGGCGTCGGCGATCGCCGAGCCCGACATGCCGGCGAAGATGATCGACTGGACGACATTGACCTGGGCGAGGCCGCCGCGGAAGCGCCCAACCAGCGCGTCGCAGAAGTGGAGGAGCCGGGCGGTCATGCTCCCCGAGTTCATGATCTCGGCCGCGAAGATGAAGAGCGGCACCGCGAGCAGGATGTAGCTCGAATACATCCCGTTCAGCAGTTGCTCGGCGGCGGTGCCCATGTCGAGCCCGGCGAGCCAGAGATAGAGGATCGAGCCGCCGATCATCGCGTGGCCGATCGGCAGGCCGAGGAAGCTCAGCGCGACGATCGCGACCAAGCAGAGCGTGAAGGGATCGGCGAGGCTCATGGCACGGTTCCGGTGCGGCGGGGCTCAGACCCCGGAGCTGGCCTTGGTCGGATCGTAGGCTTCCGGGCCCTTGCCTCCCAACGCCCACCACAGGATCCAGGCGTAGCGGACGAGGACGGCGACCGCGAAGATCACGTAGATCGAGTAGAGCCAGTCGAAGCGGATCCCGAGGTAGGCCGTCGACTGGACTTTCATGAAGGTCACGTAGTCGACCACGGCCGGCAGCGACACGCCGTAGAGGACGAGGACGGCAACCGCGGTGATGATGGCCATCGCCCGGCGCGCGCCGCGGCCGGCGCCGCTGTAGATGAGGTCGAAGCGGATTTCCTCCGCCTCGGTGACGACGAAGGCCGCGCCCCAGAGCACCAGCCAGAGCCAGGTGATGACGGTGACCTCCGAGGTCCAACCGATCGGAAAGTCGAACAGGTAGCGGAAGGCGATCTGCACGAGGAACGCGACGAACATCGCGAGCAGCAGCATCGCGAGGACGAACTCGGCGAAGCGGTACGCCCGCCTCGCCATCGCCTTCCCCCCGGCCATCGGCTCAGGCGCCGAGGCCGTTGATCTTGTCGAGCAGCCCCTCCGGCCAGCTTTTGGCGAGGTCGGACTCGAGGTACATCTTCTGCGCGTAGTCGCGGAAGGCGGCGACGTCGGGCTCGTAGATCTTCAGCCCCTTCTCCCTGAACGAGGCCGCGAGTTCGCCCTCCATCCTCAGGTGCTCGGCCTGGCTCCAGTCGATCGCCGCCGTCGCCGCCGCCTGCGCCTTTTCCTGCTGCTCGGGCGTCATCGCGTCCCAGGCGGTCTTCGAGATCGTCAGCAGGTCGTAGCCTACGAGGTGCGAGGTCAGGACGATCTGGCTCATCACCTCGTAGAACTTCATGTTCTGCACGTTCGGCAGCGGGTTGTCCTGGCCGTCGATCGCGCCGGTCTGCAGGCCGGTATAGACCTCGGCATAGGCCATCGGCGTCGGGTTGGCGCCAAGCGCGCGGCCGAGGAATTGCCAGGCGTCGCCGCCGGGCATCCGTAGCTTGATGCCGGCCATGTCGGCGGGGGTCCTGATCTCCTTCTCCGGCTTCAGGCCGACCTGGCGGGTGCCGAAGTAGGTGGGTCCGAGGATCTTGATGCCGAGCTGGTCCTCGGCCTCGCCGACGAATTCCTTGCCCATGTCGCTGGCGTAGAACGCCCGCATGTGGTCGGCGTCGCGGAAGACGTAGGCCGCGGTCAGGATCGAGAAGGCCGGCACCTGGTTGGCGATGTCCTGCGGTGCGATGTTGCCCATCTCGAGGTTGCCGCGCTGCAAGGCGACGAGCTCGGTGCCCTGCTTGAAGAGGTTGCCGCCGAAGTAGGGCTCGAGCGTGACCCCCTCGGGGAGCGCCTCGGCGAACCGCTGCATCATCTGCGCCCGGATGTCCTTGTCCGAGAATACCGCGGAGAAGCGCAGCTTCTCCTGCGCCGCGAGCGGGGTGGCCGCGAGCGCCGCGGCCGCGACTGATGCGGCGAGCAGAGTCCGGCGGGTCAGCGTCAATGGCATGGCGATCCTCCCTTGGGGCCTTCGGTGGCCTCTCTGGGAAAGAAGCTGCCACAGGCTGTCGGGCAACACAACCGGCGAAACCGGTTCTGTCGGATGTTGTAAGTTATGTCGGATCTTGCGCGCGATACGGCGATCCTGCACACAAGGGGGGCGTATGACAGGTGACCCATGTCCTTTGCCGAAGCGATCGCGCCGTCCGTGGGCGATCAGGCCTACCAGCGCCTGCGCGCCGACCTCGTCCTCGGCCGCATCGCGCCGTCCGAGCGCCTGCGGCTCGACCGCATGAAGGAGCAGTATGGCGTCGGCATCGGCACGCTCCGCGAAATCCTGAGCCGGCTGTCGGCCGAGGGCCTCGTCCTCGCCGAGGGCCAGCGCGGCTTCGCGGCGCCGCCGGTGACGGTGCGCGGCTTTCGCGAGATCGCCGACCTCCGCCTGGTGCTCGAGTCGCACGCCCTCGCCCAGTCCTTCGCCGCCGGCGATGTCGACTGGGAGGGCCGGGTGGTGGCCGCTCACCACAAGCTCGCCGTGGTCGAGGGCCGCATGCTGTCCGGCGGCGCCGACACCAGCCTCTGGAAGCGCTACGACTGCGAGTTCCACCAGGCGCTGATCTCGGCCTGCGGCTCGCACGAGCTGATGACGGCCCACGCCGCCGCCTTCGACCGCTACCTCCGCTTCCTGATGATCGCCGCCTGCTTCCGCGGCGCGGTCGCCGCGGCCGAGCACGAAGCTCTGCGCGCCGCCGCTCTCGCCCGGGACGCGGCGGCCGCGCAGGCGACGCTCGCCGATCACATCGGCGGATGCGTCGAGCACGTCCTCGCGTCGACGCGCTGGGCGGGGGCGTAGCGGACGGGGCCGAGCGTCGGCGAGCCGAGGCGCCGCCGCGGCTCAGAACGCCGAGGCCTTGGCGAGGGCCTCGGCGTGGATCGGCACGCTCATCCGCTCGATGGCCGATTGCTGCTGCGCGCCGAAGACGTCGTGCTCGTCGGGCGAGGCCGAGATGTTCGGCCGGTCGACCGAGATCTTGATCGCGTCGCAGCTGTCGACGAAGAAGGTCCCGACGATCCGCTCGACCGGCAGCCCCAGCGTCGCCGCCACCGCCCGCGCGCAGAAGACGTTCGAGCGCAGCGCCGCCTCGTAGGTCTCGGGGCTGGTGAAGATCACGTCGAAGGTCAGCCGGTTGATGCCGGCATCCTTGCTGCGGATCACCACCGCCATGTCGAGCAGCCGCGCGGTCGCATGCACCGGCCCGGTCGGCGCCACGTCCGCGATCAGGGACAGGGCGCGGTCGTCGAGGCTGCCGGCGTAACCGGTCTCGCCGATGTCGCCGTAGACGGGCCGGGTCGTGCCGGTTTCCGCCCAGTCGGCGCCGTTGGCGGTGTACCAGGTGATCGGGAACATCACCTCCTTGATGACCGCCTCGTTCTGCAGGAGGTGGTAGAGCGTCCAGGCGTAGGCGTCCGCCGCGTCGAGGCCGACGAGCGAGCCCGCCCGCGCCGGCGCGATGGCGGTGACGGCGGCCACCTCTGCCGCGTGCCGGTCGGCGAGCGCCTTCGGGTCGCGGTCGATGGTGCGGACGAGCGCCACCGGATGGGCCGCGTCGGCGTCGTGGATCGTCCAGCTGGCGTTGGCGAGGGCGTCGGGGAACTGGTCCCCGATGATCCCGAGCACCGCCGCCTTGATCTTCGCATAGTTCGCGAAGAACACCGGGTCGCGCGTGCCGCTCGGGACCACGGCGCCGAAGGTCCCGTCGTCGCGCTTGAAGCTGACGAGGTTCGGCGACAGCGGATAGGCGATGTTGCCGGCGGTCGCCTTGCGGCCCGGGTAGCCGTAGTGGATCAGGTAGTGGGTGAGGAGGCTCGCGAGCAGCACCGCGCCCTCCTCGGTCTTCGAGCTGGTCTCGATGATGATCCCGAGTTCCGTCTCCTCGCCCGACACCGGCCGCGCCTGCACGCCGTTGCGGCCGTAGACCAGCACGCTTTCCGGCAGCTTCGCCACGTCGGCCGGGTCGAGACGCAGCAGCGACACCTTGCGCGCCCCGAGCCGACGGGCGCCTTCGAGCTTGATGCTCCAGGGCCAGGGCTTGGCCGAGCGGACGAACTTGCTGCCGCGGATGCCAGCGGTGCGGCCGTCGCGGGCGAAGAACTCGGTCTTTTCCATCGCGAGGATGCCCTCGGGATAGAATTGCAGCTGCGGGTGGCTCTCCTCGTAGAGCGAATGCGCCGCGATCGAATAGGGCGTGCAGCGCCGGTCCGGGTTCGGCGCGACGAAGACCGCCGAGCCGTCGTCATAGATCTCGGCGACGAGGCAGTCCGAGGGCGAGCCCGGGTCGCAGGCCAGCGCGCCGCATTCGAGGACATGCCCGACATGGTAGGCGAGCCCTGGGTCGATCCCCCGCCGGATCATGTCGGCCGCGAAGAGCGCGACGTCGCAGGATCGGCCGCAGATCACGTACTGCGCCCCGGCTTCGAGCGCGGTCAGGATCGGGTGGATCCCCATCTGCCCGACGATTGTGCTTTCGCGCAGCGCCGCCTCGTCGAGATCCGGCCCGACGCCGGTCGGGCGCAGGCGCCCCGCCCGCAGCTCCGCGATGACCACCTCGGGGTCGAGCTCCGCGCCGATCACCGCGACCTTGGCGTCCTTCACCCCGAGTTCGGCGAAGACCTCCTTCGCCACGTCGAGCATGTAGGCGAGGTTCCTGTCGCCGCCCGCCATCCCCGAAGAGCCGAGGATCACCGGCGCGCCGGTCTTCCGCGCCGCCTCGACCATGTGCCGCCAGTCGGCCTTGACCGCCTCGCGCTCGAAATACTCCGTGCCGGTGCCGAGATAGTAGGGACCGGCGTCCATCGACCCCGCGTCCGAGACGATCGCGTCGACGCGGCCCTCCAGCGCCTTCTCCATCGATTCCTTCGGATAGCCGTAGCCGAGCGCCCCGCAGGCCGACACGACCCGATAGACGAGATTTGCCATGATCCATCTCCCCGATGTGGCTGGTTTCGCCGGGACCGTCCCCGGCGGACAGGCATCGGTCTGTCGCGAATTCGCTCGCCGGACAAATAGGGTCTCGGTATGCAGGTATAAGCGCGGCCGATAGCTCGGGGGATCGTCGTTGCAGTTCCGTCAGTTGCGCTACTTCGTGAGCATCGTCGACGCCGGCAGCTTTTCCCGCGCCGCCTCGCTCGTCCATGTCGCGCAACCCGCCCTCAGCCAGCAGATCGCCGAGCTGGAGGCGGAGCTTGGGCTGACGCTGCTGCTGCGGACACCGCGCGGCGTGCGGCCGACGCCGGTCGGCGAGACGCTCTACCGCGAGGCGAGCGCCATCCTGCGCCAGATCGAGAACCTGCCCGCGGTGCTGCGTTCGGCCGGGGGCGAGATCGAAGGCGCCGTCAGGCTCGGCCTGTCCTCCACGCTCGCCTCGACCCTCGGCGCGCCGCTCCTCGACGCGGCCCGGGCGGCGATGCCGAAGGTGACGCTGCGCCTCGCCACCGCCGACAGCCTGACGCTCTCCGATCGCCTGCGCGCCGGCGGGCTCGATCTCCTCCTCGTCTTCGAGGACCAGCCCGCGCCCGGCTTCACCCGCTGGCCGCTCTTCCGGCAGCGCTTCTATTTCATCCACCGCGCGCCCCAGGCGGGGCCGGGCGGCGCGCTCGGCGTCGCGCAGATCGCCGCGCTCCCGCTCGTGCTGCCGGTCGAGCCGAACGTCGCCCGCGGCTCCATCGACCGTCTCTTCGCCGCCGCCGGCCTGACGCCCAAGGTCGTCGCCGAGGCCGACGTGCTCTCCTCGATCCTCTCCGCCGTCCAGGCCGGGCTCGGCGGCACGCTGCTGCCGAAGGGCGACCTCTCCGACGTCCCCGGCTTCGAGGCGCTGACCGCGACCCCGGTCGAGCCGCCGGTCCACCTCACCGCCAGCCTCCTCGCCTCGGCCGAGCGGCCGCTCTCCACCGTCGCCGAGGCCGTCCGCGCGCTCGCCGTCGCCGTCATCCGCGACCGCCTCGCCGCCGCCCCGCCGCCGGGGGTCGAGCTAGCCGCGCCGGACGCCTGACCGGCCGCTACCCCGACAGCGCCCCCGTCGCGACCGCGACCGCGGTCATCACCAGCGTCGTCCCGAACGCCCAGGCGAAGGTGAAGCGCTGGTGCGCGCCAAGCGGCACGCCGCAAAGCCCGAGCAGCACGTAGGTCGCAGGGATGAACGGGCTGAGGGGAAATCCCGTCGTCGTCTGCCCGAGGACGGCGGCGCGGCCCACCAGCACCGGGTCGACGCCGTGGCTCGCCGCCGTCTGCGCAAGCACCGGGAGCACCCCGAAATAGAAGGCGTCGGGCGGCAGGACCAGGCTGAGCGGCATGGAAAGGATCGCGACCAGCACTGGCAGCGCGGCGGCGAGCCGATCCGGCATCACCCCCGCCGCCGCCCCGGCCATCGCCCCGGTCATCCCCGAGCCGATAAGGACGCCGGTGAAGATGCCGGCGGCGAAGAGGGTGGCGGCGATGCCAGCGACGTTCTCCGCATGGCGGCGGAGGAACGCCCGCTGGCCGTCCAGCCCGGGGAGGTTGACCGGCAGGGCGATGGCGAAGGCCAGCGCGAAGAGCGCCGGCAGCGGCAGCAGTTCCACCACCAGCGCCGCGAGGA
Organism: Amaricoccus sp.; assembly: GCA_044225035.1. Classification (GTDB taxonomy): domain Bacteria; phylum Pseudomonadota; class Alphaproteobacteria; order Rhodobacterales; family Rhodobacteraceae; genus Amaricoccus. The sequence continues at coordinate 17,360 of JBGAJI010000021.1, forward strand.
GCAGGGCCGTCAGCACGAGGTCGAAGCGGACCAGCCAGGGCCGTCCGGCCGCCATGCGGCGCGGCGGGGGGCCGGGCTCGTCGGAACCGCCCGGGACCGTCCCGGGACGCCAGCCGAGGCGCGCCCGCTCCCGCCGGCCGAGGAGATACGCGGCGACGAGAACCCAGAGGGCGCCGGCGGCGACCGCCGGCAGCAGCGGATTGAAGAGGGTCGCCGCGTCGGCGTCGAGCGCCGCCATCGCGCGCGTCGTCGGGCCGCCCCAGGGCAGGATCACCATCACCCCCGCCCCGAGCGCCACGATCGCCGCCAGCACCTTTCGGCCGAGGCCGATGCGGTCGGCGGCTGGCAGCATCGCGGAGACGGTGATGAGGAAGGTGGTCGTCCCGTCGCCGTCGAACGCGACCGCCATGGTCACGACCGCGGCGGCGAGCGCCAGCCGCAGCGGATCGCCCCGGACCAGCCGCAGCAGCCGGCGGATCAGCGGATCGAAGAGGCCGGCCTCGAGCATCAGGCCGAAATAGAGCACGCCGAAGACCGCCATCACCGCGACCGGCGCCACCCGCGCCACGCCGTCGAGCATCATCCCGCCGAGCCCGCCCGCGCGCCCCCCGATCAGGGCGCCGGCGACGGGAATGAGCACCAGCGCGGGAACAAGCGACAGGCGCCGGGACATCGTCGCCGCGAGAAAGGCCGCCACCGTCGCAAAGCCGAGGAGAGCGAGCGTCATTCCATCTCCCGGCTGCGGCTTCGCGGCCAACCTTTCCGGACGGATCGAAGCCGTCAATACCCCAGCCTATCCCGCGCGCCGCCGCTCGGCATCCGGCCACCGCGCGCCCGATCGGCGAAATAGCATTCGCAGCCGGAACCTTGGCTCGCCGGACAGTCAATCCCGGATTGAGCCGGCGGCGTGGAGCCCGCGCGAGGCTCAAGCGCGCGGTCGCGTCGTTGAAGGCCAGCGGGCGGAGCGCAGTCCTGCGGAGAGCGGCCGGCCCGTGGGATGGCCACGCCCAAAGCGGACACTGGCCGCTGGTGCGTGGAGCCGAAGCTGGCGGTTGAGCGACAAAGGGAGGGCGTCACATGCGGCTTCCTTGGAGCCAGTTCGACCGCCGGGGTAGGGAGGGTGCCGGGTAGTACGCCACATCGCGCGACGGCCAACTTACCGCGCCGCTCCACGGACGATAGCGGAAGTCCGCCGCTGGGACGAATCGCCCGCGGCCGCGCATCGGGGCGGCGGCATCGGTCTCGTCGTGCCTGAGCGTGCCGAAGACGGTCAATCTGGCGAGGCCGCGCGTCCACGTGTCGAGCTCGCCGAGGCCGAGCGAGGCCCAGAGGCCGAACCGCGACCAGAGGCGCACGAGGTCGAGGTCGCGGCGCGATCGCGCCTTCGCGCACCGCCGCCTCGTAGCCGTCGAGTGCCTCGCCCTCGCGGTCCGCGACGATCGCGGCGGCGAGCCCGGCCGGGCCGGCGCCGACGACCACCACGTCGGTGCCCATTGCCTCGCGGGTCATGGCGTCTCCTGCCCGCCGCGACGGGGACGGGCGGTGTTCACGCGTGAAACTTGGCCAGCCGCTGGTTGCACAGGCTGGCCCGCGTCGCGTTGGATCAGCCGAGCTTTTCTTCGAGTTCGGGCACGATGGCGAAGAGGTCGCCGACGAGGCCGTAGTCGGCGACCTGGAAGATCGGCGCCTCCTCGTCCTTGTTGATGGCGACGATGACCTTCGAGTCCTTCATGCCGGCGAGATGCTGGATCGCGCCGGAGATGCCGACCGCGATGTAAAGCTCCGGCGCCACCACCTTGCCGGTCTGGCCGACCTGCCAGTCGTTCGGCGCGAAGCCGCTGTCCACCGCCGCGCGGCTGGCGCCGACCGCGGCGCCGAGCTTGTCGGCGAGCTTCTCGATGATCGCGAAATTCTCCTCCGAGCCGACGCCGCGGCCGCCGGAGACCACGATCTTCGCCGAGGTGAGCTCGGGCCGGTCGGAGACCTGCGTCTGGTCCTCGACCCAGGACGACAGCCCGGGATCGGCGGCGGCCGCCGCGGTCTCGATCGGCGCCGGAGCCTGTTCGCCGGCGGCGGCGAAGCTCGCGCCCCGCACGGTGATCACCTTCCTCGCATCGGTCGATTTCACCGTCTGGATCGCGTTGCCGGCATAGATCGGCCGTTCGAACGTGTCGCCCGACACCACGCCGGTGACGTCGGAGATCACCATCACATCGAGCAGCGCGGCGAGCCGCGGCGCCACGTTCTTGCCGGTGGTGGTGCCGGGGAAGACGATCTGCTCGTAGCCGCCGGCGAGCCCGAGGAGGAGGTCGGCCAGCGGCTCGGCCAGCCGGTGGCCATAGGCTTCGCCCTCGACATGGATCACCTTCGCCACGCCGTCGATCCGCGCGGCCGCCTCGGCCACCGCGCCGGCGCCCTGACCGGCGACCAGCACCGTGATGGCGCCGCCCATCGCCCGCGCCGCCGTGACCGCCTTGGCCGTGGCGTCGTTCAGATGCGCGTTGTCGTGCTTTGCATAGACCAGGACCGCCATCAGATCACCCCCGCCTCGGTCTTCAGTTTCGCGATCAGCTCGTCGACCGAGCCCACCTTCACCCCCGCCCCGCGGGTCGTCGGCTCGACGGTCTTCACCACCTGGAGCCGGGGGGTCACGTCGACCCCGTAATCCGCCGGCGTCTTCTCCTCCAGCGGCTTCTTCTTCGCCTTCATGATGTTCGGCAGGCTGGCATAGCGCGGCTCGTTCAGCCGCAGGTCGGCCGTCACGATGGCCGGCAGCTTCACCGCGATCACCTGCAGGCCGCCGTCGACCTCGCGCGTCACCTTCGCGCCGTCGCCCTCGATCTCGACCTTGGAGGCGAAGGTCGCCTGCGGCCAGCCGAGCAGCGCGGCCAGCATCTGCCCCGTCGCGTTCATGTCGTTGTCGATCGCCTGCTTGCCGGCGATCACCAGCCCCGGCTGCTCCGCCTCGACCACGCCCTTGAGGAGCTTGGCGACGGCCAGCGGCTCGATGTCGGCCGCCGCGTCCTCGGCCGCGACCACCAGGATCGCCCGGTCCGCGCCCATCGCGAGCGCGGTCCGCAGCGTCTCCTGCGCCTGCTTCACCCCGATCGAGACCACGACGATCTCGCTCGCCGCGCCCTTTTCCTTCAGCCGGATCGCCTCTTCCACCGCGATCTCGTCGAACGGGTTCATGCTCATCTTGACGTTCGCGAGATCGACCCCCGAGCCGTCGCCCTTCACCCGAACCTTCACGTTGTAGTCGATTACCCGCTTCACGGGCACGAGGATCTTCATGGCTCAGCTCCCTTGGGCCCCCCGGGGCCGGTCGAACCTACCGTCGATGCCCCTGCCAGGCGGGAGGTGGGGGCGGATTCCGATGCAAGCGATGGTCTAGGGGCGTGAACCGGCTGGTGCAACAGGATTTGTACACCATTGAAGGACCGAAACCGCGGGTGAACGCCCCCGACGAGGGCCGGACAAGGCCGGTTTCACACCGCGGGCGCGCGGCCCCAGAGTTCGACCAGGATCGCGGCGTAGATGATCCAGGTCGCCGCGAGCTCGAAGACATGCCAGATCGTGGTGTGAAACGGCAGCCGCTCCCACAGGAAGAACACGAGCCCGAGCGTATAGAGTATGCCGCCTGTCAGGATCAGCCCGTAGCCGGCCGGGCTGAGCGCGGCGATCATCTGCTGGCCGGCGACGAGCCCGGCCCAGCCGAGGCCGAGATAGAGCGCGAGGCTGGCCCAGCGCACCCGAGACGGGCTGAGCACGATCAGCGAAACGCCGATCAGCGCCCCGCTCCAGACCCCGGTCAGGAACAGCCCGGCCGATGTGCCGGTCATCACCGCGAAGGGGGTATAGGTGCCGGCGATCTTGAGATAGATCGCCGACTGGTCGATGCGGCGCAGCATGTTCTTCCAGCCGGGCTGCGCCACCATGTTATAGACCGCCGAGCAGCAGAACATCGCGATCAGCGTCGCGCCATAGACCGAGGCGGCCAGCACGGTGCCCGGGTCGCCGAACCAGACGACGGACAGGGTAATGAGCACGGGCACCGCGATCAGGGCCGAGAGGATGCCCGCGACATGCACCGCGGCGTCCGACAGTAGCTCGGCCCGGCTGTAGACCAATGGCACGCGTGCGCGCGACAGCATCCCGAGGCGCCTTTCGCAAAACGCGGGGCCGGGGAACTGGCCCGCGTTTGGAAGATAGTGCCACCGGAAGCGTTTACAAAGCCGCCCCGGCGCGGATGGTTAGCGCCGCGGCGTCGCGTTCCGGCCGTCTTACCGGTTGGCGCCGGGCACCCAGAGCACATCCGCCGCGCCGTCGTCGTTGGCGATCCGGCCGGCGACGAACATCCAGTCCGAAAGCCGGTTGAGATAGCGCACCGTCTCGGGGTTCACCGTCTCGTCGGCGGCCAGTTCCACCACCAGACGCTCCGCGCGGCGGCAGACCGTGCGGCAGAGATGGAGATGCGCCGCCAGCGCGGTGCCGCCCGGCAGGACGAAGCTGCGCAGCGGCGACAGCCGGGCGTTCAACGCGTCGATCTCGGCCTCGAGCCGCGTCACCTGCGCCGCGACCACGCGCAGCCGGGGATATTTCGCCGTCGCGTCGTTCTCGATGTCGGGCGTGCAGAGATCGGCGCCGAGATCGAAAAGGTCGTTCTGGACCCGCGCCAGGCCCTCATCCATGTCGCCCGCCGCGTGAAGCCGCGCGAGGCCGAGCGTCGCATTGAGCTCGTCGACCGTGCCATAGGCGCTGACCCGCGCCGAATGCTTCGGCACCCGCGCGCCATTGCCAAGCGCGGTGTCGCCCTTGTCGCCTCCGCGGGTGTAGATCCGGTTCAGGACAACCATCGCCTTGACCTCCCTGGGGCCCATCGGCTCAACGCGTCAGCCCCGCGTCAGATAGACGAAAAGGACGATAAGTACCACGGCGATGAACTGCAACAACAGCCGCAGCCGCATGATCTTGTTGGCATACTTGCGGTTGAAGTCTCCGCCCCGGGCGAATCCGCCGATGCCGACCATCAGCACCGCGACCACCGCGAGACAGGCGATCGCCACGATCACGAACAGGGGATCCCGCATCATAGGCGCCGCTCCTCATGGCTGGCGCCGAGGGTCTCCGGCAGGAAACTGGAGAATCGCGGCGCCGCGTGGTATCAGAGAGCATTGTTTCGAAGCCTTTTGCCACCACCGAACACGGAATTTCTGGAATCCGAGCGCCCCGAGGTGCCGGGCCGTCGAGGGGAGGACCGAATGAAATATGTGATGAGCTGGAAGCGAAAGCGTCACGGGACACAGGCCGAATACGACGAGGCGACGCGCCGGGCGCTGGATCTGATGCGGGTTTGGCGGCGGCCCGACGGGGTGACGATCCACGAATTCGTGGTCCGGGCCGGCGAATCCGGCGGCTTCGCGATCTTCGAGACCGACGATCTCGCCGTGGTGCATCAGGCGACGACCGCCTTCGCGGGCTTCAATTTCCATATCGATCCGGTGATCGACATGGACCGGGCGCTGGCGGCGAACGGCGTCGCGTTCGAGTGGCGCGACGCGGTCGTCTGACGCCTACTTGCCGCGCAGCACCCGATCGAGCAACCGCGTCGGAAGCAGGCGGCGGAGAAGCCGCCCGCCGCGTGGGCCGGTGAACGGTCACCGCGCAGCGCGCGGCGGGGCGCGGCTTTCGAGCGCGTGGATCAGCTTCCCCACCACCGCGGTGGGCGGCAGTTCGAACCGGTCCTTCCCGCGCCGCCGGCTGATACAGCCGCTTGAGGAGGGTTCGCTGGTGGCCTCGGCGCGGCGACCTGCGCCAGTCGATATATGCCTCGAAATGCGGGACCGCGTTGCGGCGGAAGGCGGTGGCGATCGGGCCGGGCTCGATCAGGCAGAACTCGACGCCGCTGCCCGCCAGTTCCAGCCGCAACGTGTCGGTCAAACCTTCGAGCGCGAATTTCGTCGCGACATAGGCGCTGTACAGGGGAGCTGGCCGCGACGAGGCCCAGCACCGACGAATTCATCACGATCCGGCCCTGGAAGGCGCCTGCATCGCCGGCAGCAGCCAGTTGGTCAGGTCGACGGCCGAAGAGATTGACCTCGAAGATCGCCCGCATCGCCGCGCGCGGCAGATCCTCGGTCGCGCCGGGCACCGCGAAGGCGCCGTTGTTGAAGAGCCCATAAAGCCGGCGATCGCAGCGGTCGAGCGCCTCCGCCGCGCCCGCCGCGACGCTGTCGTCCGAGGCGAGATCGATGGCGCCTTCCAGCCCTTCGGCGGCGAGGCGCGCAACCGCTTGCGGCAGGTCGCCAGGACCCGCCAGCCGCGGGCGGCGAGGGTACGCGCCGCGCTGAGCCCGATGCCGGAGGAACAGCCGGTGATGAGCAAAGTTCGCGCGTCATCCGCCATGTGGAAATCCCCGTCGAGCTCGCCCGAGGCGGGATTCCGGCCTTCTCACGCGGCGCACGCGCCGGGCAGGGGCGGGCGCGGTGTATCCGCCGTGCAACGTCGATCTGGGTTCGGTCAAAATTCTACCAATATCGCTGGATTCGGGATGTTTTTCTGTGCGGCCTCGCTATTGTGCGAGGGTGCCGGCGCTCAGGCGGTGTCCGGGGGTCGTTAATCTTAGTCGCGGTGCCCGGATGGCGTTTTGCTGGCGTCACGTTACCATGAGTTCTCCCTGAGGAAAGCATCCTCGGCAGTCCATGTTTTTACCGTTTAGCGAGTAGTTCTGTAAGAAGGGATGTCGTTGATGCCCCGCCACGATGTGGACCGCGACGCATATGTCGCGCGGATCGGTCGTCGCTGTCGTTGGGTCGGTCGCTGTGCGCGGACATTGAAGCGTTTCGGTCTTGTCCGCCGGCCGGTCCAGCAGATCGTCTATGAAACGGTCTTCCGTTCGGACGCCGAGGTGTTGAGCTACGCCTATGCCCAGACCAACGACCACCTGCCCGATCTCGCGGCGCCGGTCTGGTTCAACGAGAAGATCCGCTGGCTGTTTCTCAATCATCCCAATCCGCTGATGACGCTGGTCGCCGACAAGATCGCGGTCCGCGACTATGTCGCGCACAAGGGGGCGGTGATCGCGCCGCCGCGGCTCATCGCCACCGGCGAGAGCCCGAAGGATCTGGCGTCGGCCGCGCTTCCTGAGGAATTCGCGCTGAAATCCTCCTACGGCAGCGGGCAGAACCATATCGAGTTCGCCCATTCCCGCACACCGCGCGCCCGGCTCGCCGCCAAGATTCGCGGCTGGATGGAGTATGACCAATGGCGCCGCACCGGCGAGTTCCACTATCGCGACGTGCCGAAGCGCTGGCTGGTCGAGGAGCTGTTGCCCTGCGGGCCGGATCAGGTGGAATACAAGATCTTCTGCATCATGGGCCGGCCGGAGTTCATTCTCGTGATCACCGAGCGGGACGGCAAGCGTTACAAGCGGATGATCTATGACACCGACTGGCAACCGGTCGATTTCCACTGGAAGGTTTCGCCGCCGGTGCCAGAAAAGCCGATGCCGCGCCCCGCGCTGCTCGACACGATGCTCGATGACGCCCGGCGGTTGAGCGAGGATTTCCTTCAGGTCCGCGTCGACTTCCTGCAATGCGGCGAGCGGACGGTGTTCTCCGAACTCACCTTCGCCAGCGCCGCCGCGCGCGTACCCTTCACCCCGATCGAAGCCAATACGCGGCTCGGGGCGATGATCGATCTCGACAGGGCGCCGGAATATCTCGCGCGGGGGATGCGCGTCGCGGCCGAACTCGGCTGGCCGCCGCGCGCCGCCGGCCCGGCTTTCGTCTGGACCAGCGACGGGTCTCGCGCTACACAACATCTATGGCAGACCTGACCGACGACCCCGACATGCCGGCCGGCTCCGAAGTGACGGAGCCGCTGGCCCGCGCTCTCGGCGACCGGTATCTCACCTACGCGCTCTCGACCATCATGCACCGCGCGCTGCCCGACGCGCGCGACGGGCTGAAGCCGGTGCATCGGCGCATCCTCTATGCGATGCGCGGGCTGCGGCTCGATCCCGCGACCGCTTTCCGCAAATGCGCGAAGATCGTCGGCGAGGTGATGGGCAACTATCACCCGCATGGCGATCAGTCGATCTATGACGCGCTGGCCCGCCTCGCGCAGGATTTCAACATCCGCTATCCGCTGGTCGACGGTCAGGGGAATTTCGGCAATATCGACGGCGACAATCCGGCCGCCCAGCGATACACGGAGGCGCGGCTGACCGCCGCCGCCGCCGCCCTGATGGAGGGGCTGGCCGAGGACGCGGTGGATTTCCGCGACAATTACGACGGGTCGGAGCGCGAGCCGGTGGTGCTGCCCGCCGCCTTTCCGAACCTGCTCGCCAATGGCTCTTCCGGCATCGCCGTCGGCATGGCGACCAATATCCCGCCGCACAATATCGACGAGCTTTGCGGCGCCTGCCTGCATCTCATCAAGGCGCCGAACGCCCGCGACGAAACCCTGCTCGATTTCGTCCAGGGGCCCGACTTCCCCACCGGCGGCGTCATCGTCGAGCCGCGGGCGGCGATCAAGGAGGCCTATCGCACCGGCCGCGGCAGCTTTCGCCTGCGCGCGCGCTGGGCGGTCGAGGATCTCGGCCGCGGCCAGTGGCAGATCGTCGTCACCGAGATCCCCTATCAGGTGCAGAAGGGCAAGCTGATCGAGCGGATCGCCGAGCTCATCAATGCCAAGAAGGTGCCGATCCTGCAGGACGTCCGCGACGAAAGCGCCGAGGATATCCGCGTGGTGCTGGAACCCCGGGCGCGGACCGTCGATCCGGCGGTGCTGATGGAGATGCTGTTCCGCAACAGCGATCTCGAAACGCGCTTCTCGATGAACATGAACGTCCTGATCGACGGCCGCACGCCCAAGGTCTGCTCGCTGCGCGAGGTGCTGCGCGCCTTCCTCGACCACCGGCGCGACGTGTTGCTGCGCCGGTCGCGCTTCCGGCTCGACCGGATCGACGCCCGGCTGGAGCTGCTGGAAGGGTTTCTCGTCGCCTATCTCAATCTTGACCGGGTGATCGAGATCATCCGCACCGAGGACGAGCCAAAGGCGGTGATGATGGCCGAGTTCGCGCTGAGCGACACCCAGGCCGAGGCGATCCTGAACATGCGCCTGCGCAACCTGCGCAAGCTCGAGGAGATGGAGATCCGCGGCGAGCGCGACGCGCTGATCGTCGAGCGCGCCGCGCTCGTCGCGCTTCTCGCCTCGGAGGAAGCGCAGTGGGATCGCGTCGCCGACCAGATCCGCGAGGTCCGAGCGACCTTCGGCAAGAACGCGCCGGGCGGTGCCCGCCGCTCGACCTTCGACGACGTGCCGGACGTGGAGGAGGTCAGCCTCGAACAGATGATCGAGCGCGAGCCGATCACCGTCGTCTGTTCGCAGATGGGCTGGATCCGCGCGATGAAGGGCCATCTGGCGCCGGATGCCGAGTTGAAGTTCAAGGACGGCGACGGCCCGCTGTTCTTCCTCCATGCCGAGACCACGGACCGGATCCTGCTCTTCGCCTCGAACGGGCGGATGTTCACCCTGACCGCCTCGACCCTGCCCGGCGGCCGCGGCATGGGTGAGCCGGTGCGGCTGATCGCCGACCTGCCGAACGAGGCGCGGATGGTGGCGCTCTTCGCCCATCGCCCGGGCCGGCGGCTGCTCGTCGCCTCCGACGCGGGCGACGGCTTCCTCCTGCCCGAGGACGACGCGGTGGCGCAGACCCGCGCCGGCAAGCAGATCCTGAACCTGCGCGACGGGGCACAGGCCCGCATCTGCCGTGCGGCGCCGGGCGACCATGTCGTCGTCGTCGGCGAGAACCGCAAGCTCCTCGTCTTCCCGGTGAGCGAACTGCCCGAGATGGCGCGCGGCAAGGGCGTGCGGCTGCAGCGCTACAAGGACGGCGGCCTGTCGGACGCCGCGACCTTCGACCTCGCCGCCGGCCTCTCCTGGAAGGATCCGGCCGGCCGCACCCGGCTGGTCAGCGCCGCCGACCTCGCCGAATGGATCGGCGCGCGGGCGAGCGCCGGCCGCATGGCCCCGCGCGGCTTCCCGCAGGACAACCGGCTCGGCTGACCCGCGGTCTCCGGGGGTTGTGGCGGCGCCGCGTCCACTCTATATGAGCACCGCGGCTCGACCGGACATCTCGTCCGGTCGCCGCATCATCGGTCGACCCTGTCCCGATGGCTCGCGGCCCCGAAGCCAGCGACATTTGAACCACGCCACTCCCAGACGACATCCGTCTGAAACAGGGCGCTGTCATGTCCTGCGCGTTGGAGACCACGCGGCGTGAAGGAGAGAGAAGATGCTCAACGATCTGAAGGCGGCGCTTGCCCGCCGGCGGGAGCGGGCGCGGCTGCGGCGCCGGTATGTGGCGGCGCTGTCGCTCGAGGACCGGCTGCTGCGCGACATGGGCCTGTGGCGGCACGAAGTCGTCGCCGAGCTCGAGGCGCTGGCCTGATCCGTGGCGCCGCCCCCGCGCGGGGCGGCGCCGTTCATCCGGCCGTTCATCCAATCGTCGCGGCGATCTGGGCGATGCTCATGCCTTCCTTGATCTCGCGGAGGCGCGCATAGATCAGCGCGGTGAAGATCGCGATCAGCGCGTAGTAGAGCGCCGAGATCACCGCCTCGACCAGCGCGCCGGCCAGTCCGCCGCTGACCGCGATCATGATCGGGGTGAGCGCCACGATGATCGCCAGGACGATCACCCCCATCAGCAGCACGGCGCCGACCAGCGGCCAGCGATAGCCCTCGGTCAGCTGTTGCGCGCGGCCGAGGCCGGACCAGCCGACATCCTCGAACACCACCGATTCGACCCAAGGCAGGAACCGCGCCAGCACATAGAGGCCCGGCACGATCAAGAGCGCCCCGCCGATCCCGGCCATGATCGTCAGCGCGATGCCGAGCACGCCGATCGGCAGCAACTGGCGCAGCGTCTGTTGCGTGTACTGGCTGATCGTATGGCTGCGGCCCATCACCGCGTCGAGCGCGGCGAGGCACATGAAGCCGATGACGAAAAACCCGATCAGCATGCTGAGAATGCCGAGCGCGACGTCGCCAAGACCCGGCGTCGGGAAGGAATCGACCGCCGGGTCGAAATTCTCGGGCAGGGCGACCGGCGTGATGGCCCAGCCGATCAGCGCCAGGATGAGCGCTGGCCCGAAGGCGAGCGGAAACAATGTGCCGAAGCGGGCGAAGAACAGCCGGAAGGTCTGGGCGATCAGCCCGAAGACCCCGAGCGGCGGCAGAGGCGAGGTGGATTTCCAGGGAGTCGTGCTCACAAGGCGCGGTCCTCTTCGTGGCGATATCGCCTCGGGCTTAGCCGATCATCCGCGCGGCGGGAAGGGCGCGGCGTTCAGGCGAACGCCTGCGGCCGGGCCTCGCGGGCCATGTGGTCGAGCACGGCGTTGACGAATTTCGCCTCCTTGCCGGAGGGATAGAAGGCCTTCGCCACATCGACATATTCGGTGATCGTCACCTTCGGCGGCGTGTCGGTCGCGACAAGCTCGGCCCCCGCCGCGCGGAACAGGGCGCGCAGGGTCGGATCGATGCGGTCGATCGGCCAGCGCACCACCAAAGCGCGATGGGTCAGCTGGTCGATCCGCGCCTGATGCTCGACCGTCGCGGCGAGCAGGGCGCGGAAATGGTCGATATGGGTCGATATCGGCCTCGGCATAGGTCACGCCGTCGATCACCGCGCCGAGCCGATGCGTCTCGAACTCCTCGCGCACGGTCTCGAGCCCGACATCGGCCGATTCCATCTGAAAGAGCGCCTGCACGGCGTAGAAGCGAGCGGCGGATCGCATCCGGCGCGCCTGCGCGGCCGTCGGCTTCGCGGGCTTGCCGTCCATCAGTTGAAATCCCGGTCCGGGTCGCCGGCCATGTGGAAGCCGACCGCGCCCGCGGCGCGCCCGGGCCGCGCGAAGCGCCGGGCGATGTGGATGAGATGCAGCGCCGCGTCGGCCGCGCCGCCGCCCTTGTTCTGACCGGCGACCTCGGCGCGGACCAGCGCCTGATCGACGGTCTCCACCGTCAGGATGCCGTTGCCGACGCAGGCCCCGCCGAGCCCGAGCAGCGTCAGGCCGCGCGAACTGTCGTTGCAGACGGTGTCGTAATGCGTGGTCTCGCCGCGGATCACGCAGCCGAGGGCGACGAATCCGTCGAAATCGCCGCCCGCGTGGGCGAGGCCGATCGCCGTCGGGATTTCCAAAGCTCCCGGCACCTCGAGCGTCTCGTGCGTCGCGCCGGCCGCCTCGATCGCCGCGCGGGCGCCGGCGATCAGCGCGTCGGCGATCTCGCGGTAATAGGGCGCGACGACGATCAACAGCCGCGTCGGACGGTCAAACCGCGCCGGGGCCACGGAATGGTGGGAGATGGTGCTTGCCATGTCGGTTCCTTGGCTCCCCGCGCTCAGCTGTCCGAGACCGGGATCGGCCGGGTGCCGGCGATGGTCAGGCCGTAGCCTTCGAGCCCGACCACCTTCGGGATCGGCGAATTGGTGAGCAGGATCAGGTCGCTGAGGCCGAGCGCGTTCAGGATCTGCGCGCCGACGCCATATTGCCGCAGTTTGTTCGGCGAGACATGGTCGCCGATATCGAGCTTGGCCGACATGTCGCGCAGCAGGACGAGCACCCCGCGCCCTTCCTCGGCGATGGCGCGCATCGAATCCCGCAGCTGGTGCGTGCGGCCGGGGTGGGTGCCGAGCAGATCCTCCAGCGGATTGACCGCGTGCATGCGGACCAGCACCGGCTCCGGCAGCGTCAGGTCGCCCTTGGACAGCACGACATGCTCGGCGCCGCCGGGGATGTCGGTGAAGACCCGCATCTGCCAGTCGCCGCCATATTCCGACTGGATGTGCCGCGACGCCGTCTCGCGCACCAGATTGTCGTATTTGCGGCGATAGGCGATCAGGTCGGAAATCGTGCCGATCTTCAGCCCGTGGCGCTGGGCGAAGGCGACGAGGTCGGGCAGGCGCGCCATCGAGCCGTCGTCCTTCATCACCTCGCAGATCACCCCGGCCGGATTGAGGCCGGCGAGCCGGGCGATGTCGGTCGCCGCCTCGGTATGGCCGGCGCGCACCAGCACGCCGCCATCGCGGGCGCGCAGCGGGAAGATATGGCCGGGGGTCGCGATATCCTGCGGGCCGGAGCGCGGGTCTATCGCCACCGCGACGGTCCGGGCGCGGTCGTGCGCCGAGATGCCGGTCGTCACCCCCTCGCGCGCCTCGATCGAGACGGTGAAGGCGGTCTCGTGCCGCGAGGAGTTGGACGAGGCCATCAGCGGCAGGCCGAGCGCGTCGAGCCGCTCGCCGCTCAGGGTGAGGCAGATGAGGCCGCGGCCGTGGGTCGCCATGAAGTTGATCGCATCCGGCGTGCACATCTGCGCCGGGATCACGAGATCGCCCTCGTTCTCGCGGTCCTCGTGGTCGACGAGCAGGAACATCCTGCCGTTGCGCGCCGCGTCGATGATCTCCTCGATGGGCGAGATCGCGTCCTGATAGTTCGTTTCGATCGAGTTCGCCATCGCACCAAGTCCCGCTGTCCCGCGCGGCAGATACCCCAGGTCGCGGCGGAAGGCTAGCGCCGCCACCATGTCTTTTGCCCGCGGCGGCGTCCCGGCGCGCCGGTCATGGCGATTCCAGCAGTTGCCATGAGCGCGAAGGCGTTTCGAACAGCCGTCGGGGGGGGCGAAGATCGGCTGATCCGGTTAACCAAAACGATCGCCAAGATTATGAAATACCTTCCATCCTGGTTAAAGGACGTTAATATTTCCTTAAATAAAATGATTCGGGAGGGGGCCTGAAATGTCATTGATATTGGCGGATCATCTGCTGCCTTCGGACCTCGGGGGTGCTCTCGCGGGTCGGATCCTCACTGTTTCCATCGCGGGTTCGACCTACCTGGTCGGGACGATCGATCCCGCCCGCGCCGCGCCCACCGGCCTCGTCTTGGCTGAGCTGACCTCGCGCGGGGCGCTGCTCGACGACCGGATGGTCGGTACCGAGGATGAGCCCCTGTCGGATCTCCGGTTCGGGGGCGCCGGGCTGGTTAGTTATCAGCGCGGGGGCGAGACCTTCGTCTATGTTTCGGGCGCCCTTGGCGGACACGCATTCGGCCCCGGTTACATCACGGTTCTGAAACTGGATGCCGAGGGCGACGCGACGGTCGTGGAGTCCATTGATTGGCCGGGCGTGGGCTTGGGAGGGGTACCGCAGAACACGGCGGATCCGCAGATCGTGACCGTTGGACGCAAGGCTTTTCTGGTGCAGCCGAGTGCGAACACAGCGGACATGACCATTTTCGAGATCGGCACGGACGGGCGCCTGACCAGGAGCGACTCGATTTATATCGACAGCGCCGGGTCGTCGCATGCGATGACAACGGCGAAAGTGGGGTCCAAGGCGTTCGTCATCTCGGACGACGCCAACGCCAAGGCGCCGCTGAGCGTCTTTTCGATCAATTCGCGTGGCGAGATCGACGAGGTCTTCAACAGCGACCTGGACGAGCCGCTCGTGCACAATCGCATCCACAACGACCTCGTCTCGGCCGAGGTCGCGGGAAAGACTTTCGTTTTCTCGTCCGAGAACTCGGCCGGCAGCATCGCGGTGCATCAGCTGAGGAGCGATGGCAGCCTGACGCTGATCGGCTACGAGGAGCGCGATCGCGAGACCGACGCCTGGACCTATTTTCATTCGCTCGACATGTTCAAGATCGGAGGGCAGACCTATCTGGCGGCGGGCGGCAACGGAAAGAGCCTGGTGGTCTACGCCGTTTCGTCCGAGGGCGCGCTGGTCGAGGTGGACGAGAAGGTGCTGTCGGAGCGCCCCGGCCTCCGGCTCATCAACGATCTCGATGTCGCGCAGGTCGATGGAAAGACGCTGATCTCCGTCGCGCGCGCCGATACCGGCACGTTCGACACTTACCGCTTTTCGCCCGGCAACTATCGGATAGACGGAAGCAACCGCTCCGAAACCATCAACGGCCGCTCGCGTGACGACTATATTCGCGCGAAGGACGGCAACGACCGGGTCGACGGCAAGGCTGGGGACGACCTCGTCGAGGGCGGCGCGGGCCGGGACACGCTCAAGGGCGGCCTTGGCGCCGACGATCTCTATGGCGGCGCCGGCAACGACAACCTGTCCGGCGAGGATGGCAATGACTGGCTGTTCGGCGGTGCCGGGAATGACCGGATCGCGACCGGCGCAGGCGTCAACTTCGCCCGCGGCGGCGCTGGCAACGACGTCCTCAAGGCCGGCGACGGCGACAACCGGCTGTTTGGCGATTCCGGCTCGGACAAGCTCTACGGCCGTTCGGGCCGGGACGTTCTCGAGGATGGCTCTGAGCGCGACTACCTGACCGGCGGCGCCGCCGCCGACCGGTTCGTCTTCGCCAATGACGGCGAGAGGGATCGGATCCTTGATTTCGAGGATGGCAAGGATCTGATCGACCTGACCGCCGAGGGCGAGCGATTGATCTTCCCGGACATCTCGGTCCGCCGGTCGGGCGACGGCGTGCTGCTGACTTATGGCGACGAGTCGATCCTGGTCGAACCCGCCAGCGGCCGGCTGGCCGCCAGCGCCATCGGGCTCGACGATTTCATTCTGGCGTGAACCGGTCGCCCAGGCGACTGGGCGCCGGCGGGGTCATTCCACCGGCTCGCTCAGGCGCGCGACGTAGCGGGCGAGGGTGTCGATCTCGATATTGACGAAATCGCCGGTCCGCACCTTGCCCCAGGTGGTGTGGCTTCGGGTATGGGGGATGAAGTTCACGCCGAAATCCCGCCCCGCGACCGCGTTCACCGTCAGCGAGGTGCCGTTGAGCGCGACCGAGCCCTTGGGCGCGATGAAGCGCGCCAGATCGGGCGGCGCGCGGAAGGTGACGCGGACGCTGTCGCCTTCCTCCGCCATCGCGACCACCTCGGCGCGGCCGTCGACATGGCCCGAGACGATATGCCCGCCAAGCTCGTCGCCGAGCCGGAGCGCGCGTTCGAGATTGACCGGGGTGCCGGCCGTCCAGCCCCCGAGATTGGTCTTGGACAGCGTCTCGGCCGAGATATCGACGTCGAACCAGGCGCCGCGTCCCTCCGGTCCGCGATCGACGACGGTCAGGCAGACGCCGTCGCAGGCGATCGAGGCGCCGAGCGCGATGCTGTCCGGCGCGTAGCGGGAGCGGATCCGCGCCCTGAGATCGCCCCGGTGTTCCAGCCGTTCGACTTCGCCGACGTCGGTGACAATTCCTGTGAACATCGGCCCGCCTTTCGCCTTTGCCCTTGGTCCTAGATCGCCGGGGCCGACCGGGCAAGGGCGCATGCGCGGTGCGCGCGGGCAACAATCCGCGGGCGCCCGAGGGCCGGTCCATGTTCGTTCTGGTCTCCGCCGGTGAAAAACGATAGGGTCCCCGGCAAAAGCAAGAACAAGCGGGCAAGAGGCGATCGATGCGGTTGGTGCTGAGAGCGGCGGCGCGGCTCGCCTGCGGGGTGGTCATGGGCGTTTCCCTGATCGGCTGCACCCTTCCGCGATCCGGCCCGACGGCCAGCGAAATCCGCTCGGCCGGCACCACGCCCGGCTATGACATGCATATCGTCACGGTCAATCCGACCATCGCCGCCGAGACGCGGGTGGATACGAAGCTCGGCTTCGGGTCGAGCTTTCTCAACGCCGGTACCGTCTCGCCCGACACGATCAGCCCGGGCGACCGGGTCGAGGTGACGGTCTGGGAGAATGTCGATAACGGCGTGCTGTCCGGCGTCGGCCAGAAGGCGACGGTGCTGAAGGAACTGCAGGTCGACCAGGCCGGCGAAATTTACGTGCCCTACGCGGGACGGATGCGCGCCGCCGGGCTCGATTCCGACGCTTTGCGCGGCGAGATCACCCGCGGCTTTGAATCCCAGACGCCGGACCCGCAGGTCGAGGTGCGGCGCGTCGCGGGCGACGGCGCCACGGTCAGCATCATGGGCGGCGTCCGCTCGCCCGGGGTCTATCCGATCCAGGCGCCGACCCGGCGCCTGTCGCCGATGCTCGCCGCGGCGGGCGGGGTGCAGATCGTCCCCGAGGTCGCGCAGATCAAGATCGAGCGCGGCGGCCAGACCGGCCGCGTCTGGCTGCAGGATCTCTATGACAATCCGCGCAACGACATCGCCCTGCGGCCGAACGACCGGATCATCGTCGAGGAGGATCGCCGCTCCTTCACCGCGCTCGGCGCCTCGACCACCCAGTCGCGGGTGAATTTCTCGCAGCGCGACATGTCGGCGCTCGAGGCGATCGCCGCCGCCGGGGGCCTCAACGGTCGCGCGGCCGACCCGACCGGCATCTTCATCTTCCGCAGCGAGACGGCGGAGGTTGCGAACCGGGTGCTCGGCCGGACCGATCTGATCGGGCCGCAGCGCATGGCCTATCTGCTCGACCTGACCAGTTCCGAGGGCCTGTTCTCGGCACGCGAGTTCATCATCCGCGACGAGGACACCGTCTATCTGACCGAGGCGCCGTTCGCCGCTTGGAGCCGGGTGCTGTCGGTCGCCGTGACCGCCGTGTCGCTGGCCGGGTCGGTCGACTCGCTCGCGAACTGAGCCTTGCCTGCCACGCCGATGTGATCGCAAAGGAAACGCCAAGATGACCCGCCGATATTCGACCTCGCTGGCCGCGCTCGCGGCGATCGTCACCGCCTCCGTCACCGCCTCGGGCGCCGCCGCGCAGAGCGACAGCGAGCATCTGGCCAAGCAGCTGGCCAATCCGATCGCCAACATGGCGAGCGTGCCCTTCCAGTACAATTACAACGACGGCTACGAGCCGGAGAACGGCCACCAGTCCTATGTCAATATCCAGCCGGTCCTGCCCTTCTCGCTGAACGACAACTGGAACCTGATCTCGCGCACCATCCTGCCGGTCATCAGCCAGGACGGGGTGATCCCGGGCAAGGGCTCGCAGTTCGGCACCGGGGCCACGACGCAAAGCTTCTTCTTCTCGCCGAAGGCGCCGACATCCGGCGGGCTGATCTGGGGCGTCGGGCCGGCTTTCATCCTGCCGACCGCGACCGACGGCCTCGCCACGAACCAGTGGGGCGCCGGCGTGACCGGCGTCGGCCTTGTCCAGACCGGTCCCTGGACCGTCGGCATGCTGGCGAACCACCTCTGGTCCATCACCGGCAACGACGAGCACGGCGATCTTTCGAACACCTTCCTGCAGCCCTTCGCCTCCTATACCACGCCGCGGGCGACGTCCTTCACGGTGAACACGGAGTCGACCTACGATTGGGAGAACGATCAGTGGTCGGTTCCGATCAATGCGACGGTGGCGCAGATGGTGCATTTCGGCAGCCAGCCGGTGCAACTCGGCGGTGGTCTGCGCTATTGGGCGGAATCGCCCGACGGCGGGCCGAAAGACTGGGGCGCCCGGCTGTTCATGACGTTCCTGTTCGCGAAATAGGCGCGTCCGGGCCCGGTTCGCGGCGCCACTGGGCGCGGCTATCCGGCCCGAGCGCGGCGACGGAGGCGAGACGAAAGCGCGGCGCGCCGGCGAGCGCATCGACGCGCATCGGCCCGACCGCCGGGATGCCCTCGGCGCCGAGCGCGAGGCCGGCGGTGAAACAGACGATCTCATCCACCTGATCGGCGCCGAGCAGGGCGGCGGCCAGCCGCCCGCCGCCCTCGCACAGGACCCGCGTCAGGCCGCGCGCCCCAAGCGCCAGGGTCAGCGCCGCCGGATCGACCAGCCCGCCCACCTCCGGCAGCTCGATCAGCTCCGCGCCCGCCGCGCGCCAGGCGTCGCGTCGCGCGACGGGGGCGCCCGCGTGGTGGCAGAGCCAGAGCGGCGTCTGGCGCGCCGTGCGCCCGAGATGGCCGTCGAGGGGCAGGGAGAGGTCGCCGCTCGCCACGACGCGGACCGGCCGGACGGCGTCGAGCCCGAGGCCGCGAACGTCGAGCCGCGGATCGTCGGCGCGCGCCGTTCCCGCGCCGACCAGCACCGCGTCGGAACGGGCGCGCATCAGATGCACCTCGGCGCGGGCGCGGGGACCGGTAATCCATCGGCTTTCGCCCGCCGCCGTCGCGATCCGGCCGTCGAGCGAGGCGGCGAGCTTCAGCGTCACCATCGGTCGGCCGGTGGTGATCCGGCGGAGGAAGCCTTCGTTCAGCGCGGCGGCCTCGGCGGCGAGGCAGCCGGTTACGGTCTCGATCCCCGCGGCGCGCAGCGCGGCGAGCCCGGCGCCGTTCACCCGGGGGTCGGGATCGCCGATCGCGGCCACGACGCGGCCCACCCCGGCGGCGATCAGCGCGTCGGCGCAGGGTGGCGCGCGGCCGACATGGGCGCAGGGTTCCAGTGTGACATAGGCGGTCGCGCCCCGCGCCCGCGGGCCGGCGGCGGCCAGGGCCACCGCCTCGGCATGCGGCCGGCCGCCGGGCTGCGTCGCGCCGCGCCCGACGACGACGCCCTCCGACACGAGGACGCAGCCGACCGCCGGATTGGGCCAGACCCGTCCAAGGCCGCGCGCGGCGAGGCCGAGGGCGGCCCGCATCCAGCCGTCGTCGGTTTCGGTCAGGGCCAAGGCGTCACCCGGCGGAGCGCGTCTAGTCGTCCTCGCGCGCCGCGGCGGCTGGGCGCAGCTCCAGGACGAAATCCTCGAAATCGTCGGCCGCCTGGAAATTCTTGTAGACGCTGGCGAAGCGCACGTAGGCCACCGTGTCGATCCGCGCCAGCGTCTCCATCACGATGGCGCCGATCGTGTCCGATGGCACGTCCGTCTCGCCGAGCGATTCGAGCCGGCGCACGATGCCCGAGATGAGCTGGTCCAGCCGCTCGCTCTCGATCGGGCGCTTCTGCATGGCGATGCGGATCGAGCGTTCGAGCTTGTCGCGGTCGAAGGGCTCGCGCCGGCCGTTCTTCTTGATGACCACCAGATCCCGCAGCTGCACCCGTTCGTAGGTGGTGAAGCGTCCGCCGCAGGCCGGGCAGAACCGCCGCCGCCGGATCGAGACATGGTCCTCGGCCGGCCGGCTGTCCTTCACCTGGGTATCGATGTTCCCGCAAAATGGACAGCGCATGCCCCCTCCTGGACGGACCGGCGTTCGATGGTCGCGGCACTATAGGCGGGACGCAACAGCTTGGGTAGATGCAAGTTGAGTCTACAATATGGGCGGGCCGCGTTGTCAGGCGGCGTCGAAGCCGGTCAGCACGCCGACCGCGTTGCGCCCGATCGCCTCCACCGCGTAGCCGCCTTCCATCACGAAGAGCGTCGGCAGGCCGAGCTCGGCGATCGCCGCCCCGATCGGCGAATAATCGGGCGTGTCGAGCCGGAACTGGCTGATCGGATCGCCGTGATAGGTATCGACGCCGAGCGACACGACCAGAACCTCCGGGCCGAAATCGGCGACCGCCGCGCGGGCGGTGTCGAGCGCACGCCGCCATTCGGCGAAACCGGTCCCGTGTGGCAGTGGCAGGTTCAGGTTGAACCCCTCGCCCTCGCCATGCCCGCGTTCGTCGGCGTGGCCGAGGAAATAGGGATATTCGACGATCGGATCGGCATGGATATTCACCACCTGGACGTCCGGTCGGGCGTAGAACATCGCCTGCGTGCCGTTGCCGTGGTGATAGTCGATGTCGAGCACGCTGACCCGGCGCGCGCCGCCGGCGATCAGCCATTCCGCCGCCACGCCCGCGTTGTTGATGTAGCAATAGCCCCCGGCGAAGCCCGGGCCCGCGTGATGACCGGGCGGCCGGCAAAGGGCGAAGGCCGCGCGCTCGCCCGCCCTGACCAGCGCGGCGGCGGAGAGCGCGGTGTCGTGGCTGGATTTCACCGCGTCCCAGGTACCGGCGACGAAGGTGGCACCGGCGTCCATGCTGTAATAGCCGAGCAACCCGTCGATATCGCGTGGTGGCACGTCGCGCCGCAGGCCGGGCACCGGCCAGACGAAGGGCATCGCCGATCCCGACCGCCCCGCCTCGACCCAGAGCGGCCAGGCGCGCGGCAGGAAGTCGAGATAGTCCGGCGCATGCACCCGTCGCGCGGTCTCGAGCCCATGCTCCCCGGGCGCCTCGATCGGGCCGAGGCCGACTTCCGCGACGCGGGCCCGGATGATCTCGGCGCGCCGCGGCAGTTCGAAGGCCGGCACGATGGCGCCGGAATTGAGCTCGACATTCCCGGCGTGGCCGGCGTGTCGCGGCGAAAAGATGGTGCGCATGGCTTCGCTCCCCTGTTCCCGCCGTTCTACCGGCCGGCCCCGCGCCCGCGCAAGCCGCGCTCAGAACGGCGGGGGGCTTTCGTACTCGACCCAGGCGCCGCCGATCGGGTGGCGGAAGGCGAGGCGCTGGGCATGGAGTTGCAGCCGGTCGACGGCGGCGAGGGCGGCCGGCGGGGCATAGAAGCGATCACCGAGGATCGGGTGGCCGATCGACAGGAGATGCACGCGGAGCTGGTGACTGCGGCCCGTGTGGGGATGGAGCTCCAGCCGCGTGGCATCCGCCGCGCGGTCGAGGACGCGCCAGTCGGTGACGGCGGGCTTGCCGCGGGTGAAATCCACCATCTGCAACGGCCGGTTCGGCCAGTCGGCGATCAGCGGCAGGTCGATGGTGCCCGCCTCGCCCGCCACGCGGCCGGCGACGCGGGCGACGTAGGTCTTGCGGACCTGTCGCCGCTCGAACTGCCAGTTCAGGTGGCGCTGGGCGAGGCGGGTTCGGGCGAAGACCATGACGCCCGAGGTATCGCCGTCGAGCCGGTGGATGAGCAGCGCCTCGGGGAAGGCGTCGCGGACGCGCGCCTCGAGGCAATCGGGCGCCCCCGGCGGTTTCGCCGGCACCGACAGCAGGCCGGAGGGCTTGTCGAGGATGAGCAGCGCGGCGTCGGCGTGGAGGAGGGCGATCCCCGGCGGCACATGGGCGGGCGTCGTCCAGGGGGCTAGGGGCACGGCTTCGGTCCGCGGGTCGGAAGGCATCGCATTTCCGCGAACCGGTTGAGGCGCGCGGGGCCGCTCACTGCCTCAGGGCGTGGATCCTGGCGAGGAGGCCGGCGGTGGAGCCGTCCTTCTTGTCGGCGCCGGGGCCGCCCTCGACAAGGGGGAGAAGCGCGGTGGCGAGTTCCTTGCCGAGCTCCACCCCCCACTGGTCGAAACTGTTCAGGCCCCAGATCACGCCCTCGACGAAGACCCGATGCTCGTAGAGCGCGATGATCCGCCCGAGCGTGAAGGGGTCGAGCCGGGAATAGATCAGCGTCGTCGAGGGGCGGTTGCCGGGGAAGACCTTGTGCGGGGCGAGGGCTGGGTCCGTCACGGTCTTTTCCGCCTCGGCGAGCGTCCGGCCCTTCATCAGGGCTTCGGACTGGGCGAGACAGTTGGCGAGCAGCAGGTCGTGGTGGACGCGCAGCTCGGGCTCGTGGGCATTGGCGGCGACCAGGAACTCGGCCGGGATCACGTTGGTGCCCTGGTGAATCAGCTGATAGAAGGCATGCTGGCCGTTGGTGCCCGGCTCGCCCCAGACGATCGGACCGCTGGCGCGATGCAGGCCGGTGCCGTCGAGCGCCACGCCCTTGCCGTTCGATTCCATGTCGAGCTGCTGCAGATAGGCGGGCAGCCGGCTCAACCGCTGATCGTAGGGCAGCACGGCGCGCGAGCCGTAGGCGCAGATGTTGCGATGCCAGACGCCGATCAGCCCGAGCAGCACGGGCATGTTCGCGGACAGCGGCGCCTCGACGAAATGCCGGTCCATGGCATGGGCGCCGGCGAGGAAATCGAGGAAATTTTCCGGGCCGACGGCGATCATCACCGGCAGGCCGACGGCGCCCCAGACGGAATAGCGCCCCCCGACCCAGTCCCAGAAGCCGAAGACCCGGGCGGGGTCGATGCCGAAGGCCGCCGTCTTGTCGAGCGCGGTCGAGACGGCGGCGAAATGCCCGTCCGCGGCGGCGCCGAGCGAGGCCTTGAGCCACGCCTGGGCGGTGCGCGCGTTGGTCATCGTCTCGATGGTGGTGAAGGTTTTCGAGGCGACGATGACGAGCGTGCGCGCCGGATCGAGGCCGGCGAGGACGTCGTGGATATGGGCGCCGTCGACGTTGGAGACGTAGTGCGCGCGGGGCCCGTCGTGATAGGGGGCGAGCGCCAGGGTCACCATCACCGGACCGAGGTCGCTGCCGCCGATGCCGATATTGACGATGTCGGTGAAGGGGCGGCCGTCGGACGCGGCGATCGATCCATAGCGTATCCCGGTGGCGAAAGCGGCCATGCGGCCGAGCACCTCGTTGACGCCCGGCATGACATCGGCGCCATCGACGAGCACGGGCGTGTTCGCGCGGTTGCGCAGCGCGGTATGCAGGACGGCCCGCCCCTCCGTCACGTTGATCGGGTCGCCGCGGAACATCGCGTCGCGGCGGGCCGGCACCTCGCGGGCGGCGGCGAGTTCGAGCAGCAGGGCGAGGGTGCGCGCGTCGAGATTGGTCTTGGAGAAATCCAGCGTCATGTCGCCGAGCGACACCGAGAAGGCGCGGAACCGGTCCGGATCGCGCTCGAAAAGCTTCACGATATGGCGGTCGCGCGCGGTGGCGCCGGCCTCCATCAGGGCCTCCCAGATCCTGTCGGTCATGATTACCTCGCGAGCTGGCTGGCCGAACGGGCGAGCGATTCGATCTCGGCCCAGTTTCCGGCGCTCATCAGCGCCTTGGTGACGACCCAGGAGCCGCCGACGCACATGACGTTCGGCAGCGACAGGTAGGAGGCGGCGTTGCCCGGGCTGACGCCGCCGGTCGGGCAATAGTTCATCAGCGGCAACGGCCCGTAGAAGGCCTTGAGCGCCGGGGCGCCGCCGTTGACCTCGGCCGGGAAGAACTTCGCCACGTCATAGCCGCGGGCGAGCAGGCGCATCGCCTCGGAGATGGTGGCGGTGCCGGCGAGCAGCGGCAACGCCTCCTCCTCGCAGGCGGCGAGCAGTTCCTCGGTCACCCCGGGCGACACGCCGAACTTGGCACCCGCGGCCTTGGCGGCCTTGACGTCCCGCGCATTGAGCAGGGTGCCGGCGCCGACCACGCCGCCGGGCACATCGGCCATCGCCTTGATGACATCGAGGGCGACCGGCGTGCGCAGCGTCACCTCCAGCACCGGCAGGCCGCCGGCGACCAGAGCCTCGGCCAGCGGGACGGAATGGGCGAGGTCGTCGACGACGATCACCGGGATGACAGGCGCGAGGCCGCAGATTTCCTTCGCATAGGCCGATGCGTCCTTGGGGGTCATCGCGCGAGGCTCCTTCTCAGGCTTGGAAGAGGGGGGAAGCGCCGGCCTCGGCCGCGCCGACATGGGCGCGGAACGCGGCGAAAAGCTCGCGGCCGACGCCGAAATTGTTGCCCGAGAGGTCGGGATGGACGTTCGGCCGGTCAAGCACGCCCGGGGTCAGCACGTCCAGCGTGCCGGCGATGGCATCGACCCGCACGAGATCGCCGTCGCGGAGGCGCGCGAGCGGGCCGCCGTCCAGCGCCTCGGGGCTGACATGGATCGCCGAGGGCACCTTGCCGGAGGCGCCGGACATGCGGCCGTCGGTGACGAGCGCCACCTTCAGCCCCTTGTCCTGCAGCACCGCGAGCACCGGAGTCAGGCTGTGCAATTCGGGCATGCCATTGGCCTTCGGCCCCTGGAAGCGGACGACGAAGATCGTGTCCGTGGTGAATTCCCCGGCGCGGAAGGCGCGCTTCACCTCGTCCTGGTCATGGAAGACCCGGACCGGCGCCTCGACGATCTGGCGCTCGATCGCGACGGCGGAGACCTTCATCACCCCGGTGCCGAGGTTGCCCTTGAGGCGCCGGGTGCCGCCGGTGGCCTGGAAGGGATCGCTGGCGGGGCGCAGGATCTTGTCGTTGAGCGAATGATCGGCGCCGTCCTGCCAGACGAGCGCGCCGT
>JBGAJI010000022.1:0-41315 GCA_044225035.1 Amaricoccus sp.
GAGACATGCGCCAGCAGCGTCCCGTTCCGCGCGACGCAGGCGGCGTTGAAGGCCGCGCGGCCGGCGGCGTCGGCGGCGATCTGCTCCGGCGTCACCGGCAGGCCGTCGGAGAGGTGGGCGCCGAGGAACGCCGCCTCGGCCGCGGCGCTGTCGAAACACTGGACGACCGGCGTGGTCCGCCCACCCATGCCGCGCGGGTCCCAGCTCAGGATGTCGAAACGATCGCGCACCGCGGCCGGGAAGCCGCCGATCGCCGCCGGCAGGTACGCCGTGCCGGCGTCGCCGGGCCCGCCCGGGTTCCAGAACAGCGTGCCGATCCGCGCGGCGGGGTCACGCGCCGGCGCCTTGATCAGCGCGAGACCGAAGGCCGGCCCCGCCGGGTCGGCATAGTCCATCGGCACCGCCGCGGTGGCGCATCGCAGACCGTCGCTGCTCGCCGCTCCGGCGGCGGCCGGCGGGCATGCGTCCCAGGCGAGGACGGGCACCGGAACCTCGTCGGCGCGGGCGAGCGACGCGAGGAGCAGCGCGGTCGGCAGAAGGGAGGCTGCGCGGGCGAGCGGCGGCATGGAATGATCCCTTCTCGTGAGTGGGGCGCTATTCCTCGAAGGGCTGCCGGTCCTGCGCGCAGACTGTGCCGGGCGGCGGAAGGCTGAGATCCGCGAGATAGGCGGCGATCCGGTCGTCGGCGCAGGCGCTGCGATTGAGCAGGGTCGTATGGCCGAAGCCGTCGACGCGGAGCAGCGCGGCACCCGGCAGGAGCCCGGCCATCGCCTCGGCGTTCGGCATCGGCGTCGACGGATCGTGCGTGGTGTTGACGACGAGCGCCGCCGCGCCCGTCGACCGGTCCCAAGGGCCCGCGTAGGGGTCGGCCGCCTTGACCGCCCAGAAGGAACAGGGGAACTCCATGAAGGAGGTGGAGAGGCCGAAATAGCCGGAGCGGAGCATGACCTCCGAGGCCAGCGTCGGAAAGCGCTCCAGTCTCACCGTTGGGGCGTCGCCGCACATGACGGCGGTCACGCCTTCGGTCCCGTCATATTCCGCCGGCGCCGCCCCGGCCGCCCCCGCCGGCGCCGTGTCGGGCGCCGTGGTGGCGGTCGGCGGCGGCGCCTTCGCCGCCTCATGCAGCGCCTCCAGCGCCTCGGCGATCGACGCCCAGCCGTTGGCACCCGGGATCGGCCAGACGATGTCCATCCCGTCGGAGATCTGCCCGACGAGGGTCTCGAGGGTGATCGATCGGGTGCCGGCCTTCGACGTGAGCTCGATCGGCCCCGCGCTCAGGCGGTTCAGCAGGTCGGTCCATTTCGCCCGGGTCAGATCGTAGCTGGTACCGGCGAAGGCGCAGCGCTCCGGCCCGGCGGCCGCGCAGAGCTGCAGGAAATGATCGAATACCTCCGCCACCCGGTACGAGCCGATGCGATCACCGAGCGGCCATTGGGGGTCGGGCTCGTCCCCGGCCGTCCAGGCCAGCGGCGACAGGTTTCCGTCCAGCACCAGCGCGCGGACATGCTCGGGGAAGAGGTTGGCATAGGTGGCGCCGAGGAAGGTGCCGTAGGAGACGCCCCAGTAGTTGAGCGGCGCCGCGCCGCTGGCGATGCGCAGCTGCTCGAGGTCGCGGGCGGTGTCGGCGGTGGAGAGATGCGCGAGGATGTCCGCGGCGTTGGCGGCGCAGGCTTGCGCGAACCTGGCATAGGCGTCGCGCCAGATCCGCTGTTCGTCGAAGCTCGCCGGGAAGGCCCCGAGGTGGCCGATGAGGGCGTCCTCCTCCGCCGGGTCCTTGAAGCAGCGCGCCTGGGTCGACAGGCCGACGCCGCGCGGGTCCCAGCTGACGATATCGAAGGACTCGCGGACCGCGGCGGGAAACTGGCCGTACCATTGCGGAAACTGGCCGGTGCCGGTGCCGCCGGGGCCGCCCGGGTTGAAGAACAGCGTCCCGGCCGGTGTTCCGCCCCGCGCCCTCATGCGCCGCAGGGCGAGTTCGACGGTTGGGCCGGCCTCCCGTCGGTAGTCGAGCGGAACCGTGTAGGTGGCGCACTCCAGACCGTCGACGAGCGGGTCGGCGCAGGCGGCCCATCGGATCGGCGCGTCACTGAAATGATAGGGAGCGTCGTCGGCCGCCGCCGGACAAACCGGCGTGGCCACTGCCAGGACCAGCGCGGCGGCCGCCCCGGAGCGCGCCCGCGTTGCGAAGCGGCGACTTTCCATGCGTGCGACCTCCCCCGCCGACGCCTGCGCGGCGAGGATAGGGCACGGGCCGCGGTCCCGCTACCAAAGATTTCCGGATAGATTTGAGTATGAATAGCCGGGCTTCGCCGCATGCGATCACGCCGCCGCTGCTCCGGCCATTTTCACCCGCGTTTCGGGGCCGGGGTCCCGAGGAAGGTCGCGGGCAACAGTCGGCCCGGCGCCAAGGCGTATGCGACTCTCTGTCCTCCACCGCGGCATCCCGGGGCCTCCCGCCCCATGCTCATGGTCGCGCCTGGTCGGTCTCGGCCGTCGTCGGCGTCCAGCCGGCCTTGCGCAGGCCGGCGACCAGCGCGTCGATCGTCGACTCGATGCCCTGGTGACCGCGGAAATAGACTTCCGGGTCGCGGCCGAGGTCCGGGTCGAGCTCGGCCATGCGTGCCAGCGCCTTCTGCGCGGCGACGCGGTCGCCGAGCGCGCCCTCGGCGATGGCGATCAGCGCCTGCGCCACCGGCGAGCCTTCGCCCGCCCCCTTCTCGGCGGTGTCGAGCATCCCGGCATAGTCGCCCCGCAGATACTGGTGGATGGCGATGAGGTGGAAATACCAGCCCGGCGGCTTCAGCGACCGGGCGATCGCCCGTTCGAGCAGCGGGATTCCCTCGTCCCACTTGCCGCGCGCCGCGAGGCGCCAGCCGAACTGCGCCAGCGTGTCGGGATCGTTGGGATTGAGCGCGAGGGCCGCGCGCTGGGTCTTCTCGGCTTCGTCCCAGTAGCCGGCGTAATACTCGATCGAGGCCAGCGCCTGCAGCGCGGTCACGTTCCGCGGGTCGAGCTCGGTCCCGCGCCGCGCGGTCTCGATCGCCTGGCCGAAGGTGGCGTCGCGGTCGACGCCGGGAGTGAAGGCGAAGCGTACCCCGTCCATCTCGAGCCAGCCGAGCATCGCCCAGGCATCGGCATAGGCGGGATCGCGCTTCACCGCCTGCTCAAGGCAGGCACGGGTCGGCGCGTAGAGCTCCGGCGGGAACGAGCGGCGGTAGATATAGGCCTGCAGCACGCAGGCATAGCTCGCCATGCTCGGCACGGCGTGGCTGAGAACGCGCTTGGTGACGTCGCTCTTCACCGCGCCATAGGGCTGGCCGAGGACCGAGGCGATGGCGGCGGCGATGTCGGTCTGCACCGCGAGCAGCGATCCCGCGTCGAGGCCGCGGTCAAGCGAGTCGCTCCAGCGCACCTCGCCGGTCGCCGCGTCGACGAGCTCGGCGCTGACCCGCACCTCTTCGCCCACCACCGTCACGCTGCCGCTGACCACGTAGGAGACGCCGAGCCGGCGGCGGAGATCGGCGACGTCGGCGTCGGTCCTTTCGCCGAAGCTCGCGCGCGGCGAGAAGAGCCGCAGCGAGGAGAAACGCATGAGCTCGGAGATCAGCTGTTGGCTGACCCCGTCGGCGAGGACGGACGCATTCTCGTCGTCGCCGAGCGCCTTGAACGGCAGCACGATGACGGCGGGGCCGTTCTCGTCCACCGGCGTCGCCGGCCGCTGCCGCCCGGCGACGAACCAGCCCGCCCCGGCGAGGGCGACCAGAAGAAGGGCGGCCGCCGCCAGCGACCCGAGCCGCCGGCGTCCCGCGGCCGGGAGGACGGCCGGCGTGGTCGGGGCGGGAGGCGTGGGCTCGGCCGGCGGCGTCGCCGGGTCGCCGGGAAGCGGGACGTGCCGCGCGGCGCCACCTGGGTTCCACTCGGCATGCACCACATAGCCGCCTTTGGGGATCGACAGGCGCAGGGCGTCGGAGGCGCCCTCGCCGGCGTAGTAGCTGTCGAGATCGCGGCGGAGCCTGCGCGCCTCCAGCCGCACAACCGGATCGGACTGCGCGTCGAAATCCTGCCCGCGACCGAAGACCTCGGTTGCCACGGCATAGCCCTTCAGCCGGTCGCCGCGGCCGGCCAGCGTTTCCTCGACGAGGTAGCCGAGCAGCGCGCGGCGTCGGTTCGAGCGGAACGGCGGCGTTGCGAGAATCCGCGCGAGCGCCCCGGCGATGTCGTCGGGGGAAGGCGCGGGCCGTTGCCCGCCGGCCGCCGGGCGCGGGCCGCCCGTGTCCGAAATAGCCATTTCTGCGCCTCCGGCAGGTCCCGAGAATAGCCGATCAGGCCCGACGGTAACACCGGCTTCCGAGCACGAACATGTTCGAACATGTTCGCCGCTCCCGAACACCCTCCCGCGGCGGCCAAGGTGACGGGCCAAGGGTGACGGACGAGAGCACCGCGGGGGGAAGGCGAAGGCGCAGGTGGAACGGTTCGCGCACGTCCTGTCACGCTTCCCGGGCGACGAGCTGGCGGTCCATCGGCTCTACGCCCATGACGCGGCCTTCCGCGGCATCTGCGACGACTACGAGGAGGCGATGGCCGCGCTCGGCCACTGGCGCGACGACCCGATCCGGGCGGGCGACTTCCGCCGCCTCGCCGGCGAGATCGAGATCGAGCTCGCCGCGTACCTGAGGCAGGGGCCGGGTGTCCGCCGCCCCCCCGCGTAGCCCAGCCACATGAGTCCCCCGGCGCCGCCACCCGGGCGCGCCGACAGCAGGAGAGGCCAGGATGACACGTGAGCGACATGGCAGGACGGCGACGGCGGGGGCGCTCTGCGCCTCGGCGCTGGCCCTCGGCGCGATCTGTGCGGAGCCGGCGGCGGCGCAGCAACAGGCGAGGCAGCCGAACATCCTCTTCATCATGGGCGACGACGTCGGCTGGTTCAACATCGGCGCCTACAGCCGCGGGATCATGTCCGGCCGAACGCCGAACCTCGACAAGCTCGCCGCCGACGGCATGATGTTCACCGACTACTATGCCGAGGCGAGCTGCACCGCGGGCCGCGCCAACTTCATCACCGGCGAGCTGCCGATCCGCACCGGCCTCACCACCGTCGGCCAGGCCGGCGCCGACGTCGGCATGCCGGCGCAGGCGATCACGCTCGCGACCGCGCTGAAGGCCGAGGGCTACGCGACGGGGCAGTTCGGCAAGAACCACCTCGGCGATCTCAACAAGTTCCTGCCGACGGTGCACGGCTTCGAGGAGTTCTTCGGCTACCTCTACCACCTCGACGCGATGTCGGACCCCTACTGGTACTCCTACCCCGACGATCAGGCGACGCGCGACTCGGTCGGCCCGCGCAACCTCGTGCACAGCTGGGCGACGGACACCGAGGACACGACGGTGATGCCGCGCTGGGGCGAGGTCGGCAAGCAGCGCATCGTCGACGAAGGCCCGCTGGCGCCCTTCCCCGACATGTCGAACGTGCAAGGGATGCACGACATCACGCCAAAGGCGAAATACGACATGACGACGCTCGACACGCATCTCGTCGAGATGACCAACGGCTTCATGGACAAGGCCAAGGCGGACGGCAAGCCGTTCTTCATCTGGCACAACACCACGCGCATGCACATCTGGACGTTCCTGTCGCCCGAGTACCAGGCGATGATGAACGCGCAGACCAACTACGGCCTGGAGGAGGCCGGCATGGCGCAGATGGACGACAACGTCGGCGCGCTCCTCAAGCACCTCGACGACATCGGCGAGGCCGACAACACCATCGTCATCTTCTCGACCGACAACGGGGCGGAGGTCTTCACCTGGCCCGACGGCGGCATGACGCCGTTCAAGGGCACCAAGGGCACCGTCTACGAGGGCGGCTTCCGCGTCCCGGCGATCATCCGCTGGCCGGGGCACGTGAAGCCCGGCTCGGTGGAGAACGGTCTCTTCTCCGGCCTCGACTGGTTCCCGACGCTGATGGCCGCAGCCGGCAACCCGAGCATCACCGACGAGCTGCTGAAGGGCGCCGACATCGGCGGCACCACCTACAAGAACCACCTCGATGGCTACGACCAGACCGCGCTCCTGACCGGGACCGGGCCGTCGGCGCGGCACGAGCTCTTCTACTTCGAGGGCGCCTCGCTCGGCGGCATCCGCATCGACGACTTCAAGTTCCTCTTCTACCAGCAGCCCGCCGGCTGGCCCGGGCAGAAGGAGACGACGAACATGCCGGAGATCGTCAACCTGCGTCAGGATCCGTTCGAGCGCACCCCGACCATCCAGGGCGAGACGGCGGTGAACGGCGCCTTCGGCTACGGCAACGACTTCATGGCGCGGGAGTTCTGGCGCTTCGTCTCGGTGCAGGGCGCGGTCGGAGAGCTTGCGAAATCGGCGATCGACTATCCGCCGATGCAGGATCCGGCCTCGTTCAACCTGTCGGCGCTGAAGCAGCAGATCGCCCAGGCCCAGGCGCGCATGAAGCAGGGCAACCCGGGCAACTGAGCGGCGAATTGGCAGGCGGCGCGACGGCGCCGCCTGCTCCTTCGACCCTTCAAGGAGCAAAGACATGTCCGACCGGCCCTCGACGACGCCATCGCGGCGCAACTTCCTCAAGCTCTCGGCCGTCGCCGCCGCCGGCGCGGCGGCGCCCCGGACCGCGGCCGCCGACGCGCCGCCGGTGCCGAAGTCGCCGGGCTTCGAGCATCTCGTGGTGCTGATGTTCGAGAACCGCTCGTTCGACAACCTGCTCGGCCACCTCTACCGGCCGGGCGAGGCGCCGCGCGGCCAGGCCTTCGACGGCCTGGCCGGCGGCGGCTTCGCCAATTCCTCGCCCGGCGGGCCGGTGGCGGCGCATGTCTACGACGGCGCGACCGACTGGATCATGCGCAGCCCGACGCCCGACCCCGGCGAGGAATTCCCGCACGTCAACACCCAGCTTTTCGGCACCGTCGACCCGCCCGGCAACGCCCGTGTCGAGTTCAAGAAGATGGACCCGCCGTTCAACACCCCGCCGGCCGGGACGCCGGCGACGATGGACGGTTTCGTCACCGACTATATCAACAACTTCGGCGCCACCCAGGGCCGCGACCCGCGGCCGGAGGAATACGCCGTGGTCATGGGCTCGTTCAGCCCGGAGATGCTGCCGGTGTTCAGCACCCTCGCCCGCGGCTTCGCGGTCTATGACGCCTGGTTCTGCGGCGTGCCCTCGCAGACCTTCTGCAACCGCTCGTTCTTCGCCTCGTCGCAATCCGCCGGCTTCGTTACCAACGAGGGCGGCCCCGACCGCTACAAGAAGTGGGAGAAGAACGAGGGCGCGACGATCTTCAACCGCCTGGAGGAGGCCGGTCTCTCCTGGGCGGTCTACTACGACGAGAGCCAGCTGGTCTCGCTGACCGGCTTCATCAACGAGCCGGCGCTCAGGCCGTTCTGGAAGACCCGCTTCTTCGGCATGAAGCGCTTTCACGAGGACGCCGCCGCCGGCCGCCTGCCCGCCTATGCCTTCATCGAGCCGCGGCTGGTCTTCGACCATAACGACATGCACCCGCCGGTCCCGTCCTTCGAGATCAAGGACCCCGACGGCACGCCCCTGCTGATCGGCGCTGGCTCGGACGTCCGCGCCGGCGAGGCGCTGCTGCACGACGTCTATTCCGCGATCCGGTCGAGCGCGGCGCCGGACGGCTCGAACGCGCTCAACACCCTGCTCCTCGTCACCTTCGACGAGCATGGCGGCACCTACGACCATGTCCCGCCGCCGAAGGCTGTCCCGCCCGGCCCCGTCGCCGACCCGGAGATGGGCTTCACCTTCGACCGGCTCGGCGTCCGGGTCCCCGCCCTCGCCATCTCGGCCTGGACCCGCGCCGGCACCGTCATCAGCGACGAGATGCACCACGCCGCCGCCATCGTCACCCTCTGCCGCAAGCACGGGCTGAAACCCCTGACCGCCCGCGACGCCGGCGCGCGCGATCTCGGCAACGCGCTCAACCTGACCGAGCCGCGCCAGCCCTGGGACTGGCCGGAGACGACGCCGCAATTCGTGCCGCCGAACCCGGAAGCCCGCGGCCCCTTCACCCCCGCCGAGGCGCGCATGCCGCTGAGTCCCCCCGCGCTGTCGCTGATGGGCGTCCTCGCCGCCAAGGCGGGCCTGCCCCCCGACCGTCGGCCCGAGACCTTCGGCGAGGCCTACGACCTGCTCCAGCGCTTCGGCGAGGGCCTGTTCGGCGTCTGATCTGCCCGGCGCGGCTGTCGAGCAGCACCACTGGCCCGTCCCGACTTCGCGCCAGCGCGGCGGAAGCCGGCCTGATGGTCCCGGACGCGACGGCGATCGGGACCGGACGGGCCATGGATGGGCGATGGAGGCCGGAGCGGCGATCCGACGCGGTTGACCACCGCGCGTTGGGCCAAGCATGGTCGCCGCGAAAGACCGAGGGTCCGCGAGCGCGGCGACCCCGGCGAAAGATCCGGCGGCGAGGGGACATGGACGAGGATCTTCTGGCTCAGGGCCGACCGGGTGACCCGCGCGGCGAGGCGCGGTTCATGGCGCTTGCCCTCCTGGCCGGAACGCTCGCAGGCTTCGTCGGCTCGCTCTTCCACATGGCGATCGACCGGGCGATCACGTGGCCGGACTGGCTCGCCCCGCGGCTCGACGGCTGGCCGCTGGTCGGGGCGGCGGCCGGGATCGCCATGGCGGGCGCGGTGATCGCCGTCGCCCTGGTCCGCGCCTTCGCGCCCGAGGCGGGGGGCAGCGGCGTCCAGGAGATCGAAGGCGCCATGGAGGGCCTGCGCCCGGTGCGCTGGCGCCGCGTGCTGCCGGTGAAGTTCGTCGCCGGGGTCATCGCCCTCGGCTCGGGCCTCGTGCTCGGGCGCGAGGGGCCGACGATCCATATCGGCGCCTCGGCCTCGGCGGCGGTGGCGGAGACCTTCCGCGCGAGCGAGCTGGAGCGCCGGGGATTGCTCGCCTCCGGCGCGGCGGCGGGGCTCGCCTGCGCCTTCAACGCGCCGCTCGCCTCGGTGCTCTTCGTCATCGAGGAGACCCACAAGGAATTTCCCTACACCTTCCGCACCTATCTCGGGGTGATCCTCGCCACGATCGCCGCGACGGTGGTGACCGAGATCATGGGCGGCACCCGCCCCGCCCTGCCGCTGGCGGCCAGCGCGGCGCCGCTCGCCTTCCTGCCCGCGTTCCTGCTGCTCGGCATCCTGCTCGGGGTGGTCGGCCGGGTGCTCAACGCCGCCATCCTCCACATGGTCGGCTTCGCGGCCTGGAGCCAGCGGCGGCTGCCGTACGTCTATCCGGCGCTGGTGGGCGCGGCGGTCGGCGCGCTCTTCATCCTTTTGCCCGCGGCGGTGACGGGGGGCGAGGGTGTGATCCTCGACCTCGCGGCGGCCAGCCCCGGCCTGACACCGTTGCTGGGACTCGGCGCGATCCGTTTCCTGACCATGGTCGGCAGCTATTCGAGCGGGGCCCCGGGCGGGATCTTCGCGCCGATCCTTTCGCTCGCCGTCTGCCTTGGCCTCGCCTTCGGGGAAGGCGCCGTCACTATTGCGCCCGGAGCGGGCTTCGACCCGGCGGCCTTCGCCATCGTCGCCATGGGCGCGCTCTTCACCGCGTCGGTACGGGCGCCGATCGTCGGCGTCGCGCTGGCCCTGGAGCTGACCGGGTCCTATGTCCTCGCCCTGCCGTTGATGGTCGGCTGCTTCGCGGCGGACCTGACCGCCCAGTGGTGCGGCGGCCGGCCGATCTACAGCCAGCTCCTGGAACGGACGCTCGCCCAGGCCGGGGTCCAGGCGCCACCCGCGAAACCACGCTCCGAGGGGACGGGTCTCGCGTGATGCCGCGCCGCACGCTTGACGACTGCCCAATCCGCGAACTGATCTTCCCGCATCGGGAGGAGGAACCTTCGGGTTGGCGGAGGAAGGCCGCGCGGCCGCCTCGCCGCCGTCGCGCGCGGGGTCGACCGACCGGCGACGGGTCGCACGCGGGCTGACCGCGTCACAAAACGGGAGACACGTTGACCAAGGTCTTGAGAAACACCCGGGACAAGTTCGCTTCCCGCTGATGGAGGATCGGCTCCTTCCGCGACGCGCGGGTGCCCGACCACGCCTCGACGTCCGCCGAGGCGGCCGTCGCGCTGGTCATGTTGACGGCGATGAACCGGCCCGGAACAGCGGAGCCGTCCTCGGGCGGACTGACCGGCTGAGCTCGGGACCGAGTCGCGTCGCCCAAGGCGCCGCCTCGGCAAGGAGGCCGGAACCTCGGCCCCGTAGCCGAACCAAACGCTCAACCGACGAAAGAGAAGGATCTCCATGACCGACCTGATCCAGCCGATCATCGGCCATCTCGGCGCCGACATCGCCGGGCCGCGCAATCCGGAACTCGAAGCCCAGAACCCCGATATCCTGACGCCACCCGTGACCGATCACGGCGGCATCCCGAACCTGAAGTTCCCCTTCGCCATGGCGCATAATCGCCTCGAGGATGGCGGCTGGGCGCGCGAAGTGACGATCCGCGAGAACCCGTCGCTGAAGGAGCTCGCCATCGTCAACATGCGCCTGGGGCCGGGCGTCACGCGGGAGATGCACTGGCACAAGGAAGGCGAGTGGGCCTATGTCACCGCCGGCCGCGTGCGCTTCTATCTTGTCGACGAGCATCGCGAGACCCTGGTCGAGGACCTGGAGGCCGGCGACCTCTGGTTCGCGCCGCCGGGCGCGCCGCACGCGATCCAGGGCCTCGAGGAAGGCACGGAGTTCGTGCTGGTCTTCAACGACGGCAACTTCTCCGAGAACGAGACGCTGCTCGTCACCGAGCTGATGGCGCACATGCCGCGCGATGTGCTCGCCAAGAACTTCGGGGTGCCCGAGAGCGCCCTCGACGGCCTGCCCGCGTCCGAGAAGTACATCTTCCGGCTCCCCGTCCCCGGGCCGATCGAGGAGGCGCGCAGGCAGCTCGGCGCGGCCACGATGACCAGCCGATATGTCTTCCGCGGCAAGGACATCATCGCCAACAGCTGGGTCGGTGGCGCGACCAAGATCATCGACAGCAAGAGCTTCACCCTCACGCCGATGGCGATGCTGATGATCGACCTCGAGCCGGGCGGCATGCGCGAAATCCACTGGCATCCCGACGCCGACGAAATCCAGTACTATATCGGCGGCCGGGCCAGGATGACCGTGTTCAACGCGGTCGACAATGCCCGCACGTTCGACTTCGTCGCAGGCGATGTCGGCTACGTCCCGAAGAACCTTGCCCACTACATCGAAAATGTCGGCGACGAGCCGGTGCGCGTCCTCAACGTTTTCTCCAAGGGTGACTACCGGGACGTATCGCTGAACAACTGGCTGGCGCTGACTCCGCCCGCCCTCGTCCAGGGCCATCTCGATGTCGGCGAAACGCTCATGAAAGCGCTGCGCCAAGGACCCGGTCCGGTCGTGGCCGGCTGAACCCCGGTCCG
Organism: Amaricoccus sp.; assembly: GCA_044225035.1. Lineage (GTDB taxonomy): Bacteria > Pseudomonadota > Alphaproteobacteria > Rhodobacterales > Rhodobacteraceae > Amaricoccus. The sequence goes on from JBGAJI010000022.1 coordinate 11,433, forward strand.
CCCGGCCAGATCGCTGGCCGGGCGGACCGATCATGTCGAAGCGGAAGCGCGGCGCGCGCCGCCGCGCCTGCCGGAGGGAGCGCACCGGATCCTTCTTCGAGTCCTCGACACCCGCGCGCAGGCGGACGGCGACCAACGAGGCAGGGCGGCCTCAGCAGGCTTCGCCTACCCGGAAAAGCGCCCGCGAGGTGCGTAAAAGGATGATGAAATCGCCGCGGAGCGACCAGCCCCGGACATAGCCGGTGTCGAGGCGCACCCGCGTCGCATATTCCGCGCTGGAGCGCCCGGTCACCTGCCAGATGCCGGTGAGGCCCGGGCGGGCGCTGAGATATTCGGCGGCGTTCGCACCGTAGCGTTCCAGTTCCGCGCGCACGATCGGGCGCGGCCCCACGCAACTCATGTCGCCGCGCAGGATGTTGTAGAGCTGGGGCAGTTCGTCGAGGCTCGACCGCCGCAACAGCATGCCGAGCGCGCTCACCCGCGGATCGTGGCGGAGTTTCTGCGTTTCGTGCCATTCCCGGGCAGCCGCCGCGTCGCAGGCCAGCAGCCGCGCGAGCAGCGCGTCGGCGTCGGTCGCCATCGAGCGGAACTTGTAGCAGCGGAACGGCCGGCCGCCGAAGCCCACGCGGTCGTGGCCGTAGAAGACCGGCCCGCGGTCGACGGCCTTGATCAGCAGCGCGACGAGCAGCATCAGCGGCGCCGCGGCCACCAGGCCGGCGGCGGCGAAGGTCACGTCGACCATGCGTTTCGGCCAGCCCCCCAAGGGCGCGGGCGCCGCCTCCCACGCGCCCCCGTCCTCCTTCGCCGGAGATGCGAGCGCGATCGCGCCGGACGTGGATCCAAGAGAGGTGGATCGGAGATTTCCGTCGAGACAATCGCCTGTCATGTGCCGCGCGCCCTGAATATCCGTCGCCCGATCCTCGGCGGGAACGGGGCCGCCCACCAGATCGGAAATGGGGGTACCCCGGAGACCGCCACCCCACCGGCTCTACGCCCAAGAGGCGAGAGCCACGAGCGCCGCCTGTCTAATCGGCCAAGGGGATATGGCTATCCGCGCGAGGGCGACGCATGGCGGAGCCTGGCCGAAGCGGAGGGAACCTGATCGATGATGACCCCGGCGATCCTGGCGCCATGCGCGCGCAGCATCGAGGAGAGTTCGTCCAACGCGTCGATCTTGGTGCTTCCCCATTCGGCGACGATGATCACGGCGTCGAGCCGCCCGCCGAGCGCGAGCCGCTCGAATCCGGCGGTCAGCGGCGGCAGATTCACCACGACCATGTCGTAGGCCTCGGCGCACCACGGACGGCCGTCCGGCGTCTCCCCCAAGGCGGCGGCGGGCAGCAGGTCGACCCCGCGCAACACGTCCGGGACGGGTCCCGCGCTCGCGGCCGCTCCGCGCGCGCCGAGCAGGCGCGAGAGCGGCGCATAGTCGGCGTCGGCGTCGACCAGCAGCGTGCGGAGGCCCGACATCGCATAGAGCCCTGCGAGATTGCTGGAAATGAGGCCGCCGCCCTTCGCCGGCAGCACCGAGGCGACGCCGAGGGCGCGGACCTGTTCGCCGGCCGCCTCGCGCTGGATGGCGAATCGGATCCGCCGGAGGCTTTCGCTGAAGGCGGAGCGCGGCGCGGTCGCAATGTCGTCGGGCTGGCGGGTCCGCAATCGCCAGCGGCGATCGGCGGGCAGCGCGGCGAGGCAGCGCAGCCCGAGGCGTTCCTCGATCTGGCGCGGCGAGCGGATGGTTCCGTCGAGCGTGTCGCGCAGGAACGCCTGCCCTACCCCGACTACCAGCCCAGCCAACAGGCCGAAGGCCAGCGCCAGCTTCCGGCGCGGATAGCTCGGCGCCAACGGCCGGGTGGCGGCGGTGATCACCCGCGCGTCGGCCACCGGATAGGATTGCTGGCTGAGATTATCAGTATAGGCGCGCAGAAAGCTCTCGTACATCTGTCGATAGGTGTCCGCGGTGACTTCCAGTTCCTCGAGGGTCGGCTGCTCGGCGTCCACGCCGGCGGTGTCCTCATGGATGAGCTGCCCATTTTCCAGACGCGCGTTTGGCGGCTTGACGCGATAGTCGTGCCGGGCGCGGAACTGCTGGGCGATCTGGGTGGCGGTGTTCATCCTGTCGCGGATCTCGCCCATGCGCCGCTCCAGCCACTCGCCGCCCTGCCGGGCCTGCGCCGCCTTGGTCTCGATCTGCTCGCGGACGAAACTGTCGGCGGTCGCATTCGCCACATCGGCGGCGAGCAGAGGATTGCGCGAGCGGAAGGTGATCTCGACGGCGTAGGAAACGCCGACTCGCCGGATGTCGATGTTCGCGGCGAAGAGATCAATGGCGATCCGGCCGCGCTCGAAAGCGGACAGGGCGCCGGCGGGGTCCGCCGTGTCCCCCTCGCCCGGGCCCTCGGGAAGCGTGGCAAGGCCGGACGGGGAGCCGCGAAGCGTGTCGACGAAACGTCGCAGCCGTTCGGCCAGGGTCGCCTTGCGCAGGATGAAGAAATCTGGATTGCCCATCAGGTTCAGCTGGTCGATCACCATTTGGGTGATCTTCTCCGACTTCATCACCGTGATCTGGCTTTCGATCTGGGCGGTGTCGAGCGAGGTCGCGACCGCGCCCGCCGGCTGCAGATATTGCGGCAGCTTCGGCTCGATCAGGATCTGCGCGGTGCTGGTATAGGCCGGGTCGGTGGTGACGACCGAGAAGAGCGCGAAAAGGACACCGGCGCCCGCGCAGGCGAGGATCGAGACCCGATAGCGCCGCAGGAAGGCGGAGATGTCGGCGAGACCGATGAATTCCGTCCCGCGCGGGATGTCCGCGGCGCGCGTCTCGCCCGATTGCCAGGGACGCACCTGCATCGCCTCACACCGCCCCGCGCCGGGTCGGACGGGTCCGCGCCGACAACTCGCCGGCCGGCGCCGCCTGTGATCGCCCGCGTGGAAAGCTCGTCTTGATCGCGCACCTCATCAGCCTGACCGCGCCGCAGGCTACGGTGAGCACCGAGCCGGGCAATCACCCCCGAAGGGCGTAGGGGGTTACGCTGGAGGGGGTAGCGCGCCGGTGGCCGATTCGGCCGGATGCGGCCGAGCCTCTCCGCCGCTGGCAGGCGCCGAATCGAGGGAGCCGAGGGTCGCTCGCGGCGCCGCCGGGAAGGATCCTGGCGTCGAGAACGCCGGTGCGACCGCCGGAAGCTCGACCTTGATGGTGTCGCCGGGCCTCACCTCCGTCGCTTCGTCCGCCACCAGTTCCGTTACCTTTCCGGCGCCCGCCGGCCGTACGATCCTGTAGATCGGCTGGCCGCGGGCGGCGCGGCCGTCGAGGCGCATCGCCGCGGTCTCCGATTCGCCGAGCAGCGCGTCCGCGACCTCCATCCGGCCCTTGATCTCGCCGAGCCTGGGTTCGATCTCGCGCAGGTCGTTGGCGACCTCGGTGGCGCGATTGTTTCGCAGTTCGAGGATGCTGAGCTCGGTCCGGCTCGCTTCCTGCCGCGCCCGCAGCAGGCTCGTCTCCGTCGCCAGCCGGTCGCTCTGGACCTGGAGCAGCGAGCGTTCCAGTTCCATCCGCCGCGGCGTCGCGGCGAGGCCCTGGTCGACGAGAGCGCTGACCGTGCCAAGCTCCTCCCGCATGCTGGCGATCCGCTGGTCGAGAAAGCCGAGCTGCTTGCCGAGCGAGTCGATTTCCCGGTCGAGAAAGCCGCGGAGTGCGTCGAGCGCGCGAAGCTGCGTGTCGAGCCCGCCCCGGCGCGCCTGAAACAGGGTGCGCTCCTGCTCCATCATCGCCGCGGCCACGCCGTTCGCCCCCGGCGCCGTCAGTTCCGCCGGAAAGCCCACCGTCTCGGCGCCCTCGGCCTCGGCGCGCAGTCGCGCCTGCCGCGCCAGCAGGCTGACACGGCTGAGCGCCAGCTGGTCGAGGTCGCCGCGCCCCGCGACGATCTCGCGGCCCACGCGGCTGAGACCGTCGGCCTCGACCGGCAAGCCGCCGGCGACGCTGACGGCTTCGAGCACGTTCAGCCCGGGGCGATAAGGATACTCGCCCGGCTTCGCGACATCGCCGAGGATGTAGAACGGGCGGAACCGGACGACCTCGACCGCCACGTCCGGCCGCTGTACGAGCCCCATGTTGCGCGCGAGGCTGTCGGCGATCGCATCGGCCAGCGCGCCGGTCTCGAGCCCCTCGGCCATGATCCGGCCGGCGAAGGGCAGCGACAGGACCCCGTCGGCGGAGACGGTGAAGACGTCGTTCAGCGCCGTCCATTCGAAGATCGTGTCGCGCGAGGCGCGCCATTCGTAGATCTTCAGCCGCAGCTGATCCTCCGGGCCGAGCGGATAGCTCTCCGCCGCGCCGGGACGCGCTGTCGCGATCAGCAGCGCGAGCAGAAGCAGGGGCGGAAGCGCCCACACCCGCGGGACGCGTCGCCAGCTAGAGGCGCAGCACATGTTCGGGCTCGATCCGGCCGCGCAGCACGTGGGCGAGGGCGAGGATATTGCCGCGCAGGCGCCCGCGGCGATCGACATAGGGCTCGGGGCGTAGACTGCGGACGAGGTTGGCCACGAGATTGCGGGTGACGAGCCTCAGGGCGAAGCCGGGGGGCATCGTGCGTTTGCGCAGGAGATAGATCGGATTGACCACCTGCGAATAGCCGAACCGCGTCCCGCTCACCCGCCCGGCCTTGAGCCCGAGATGCACGCCCCGAAGCTCGGCCACGCAGACCACCCTGCCGCGCGCGCGGAGCCGGCTGGTGAAATCGATATCCTCCTGCCAGCCATAGAGCACCAGCCGCTCGTCGAAGCGCGCGCCCCGGATCCGGTCGGCTCTGATCGACATGTTGCAGCCGTAGGCCCCGACGTGATCGACCACCGGGCGCGGTGGCGGCCCGGACTCGGGCGTGGCGAGCGCCGCGAGCGCCTCGTTCCAGTCGAGCCCCGCCGTCGTGGCGCCGTCCCGGATCACCCGGCCCATGACCACGGTGAAATCCGGATTGGCCGCGAAGGCACTGACCACGCCGGCGAGGTAATCCGTCGCCGGGATGAAATCGTCGTCGAGAAAGGCAATGACGTCGAACCGGTCGCCGAGGTCGTCGAGCGCGGTATTGCGCTGCGCGCAAAGGCCGGTCGGCCCGAAGATCGCGCGCGTTGGAAAGGGCGGATTTTCCGGCAGGGCGACATGCGTCGCATCCGGGGCGGAAATGACGATCTCGTCCGGCGGACGGGACTGCCGCCCCAGAAATTCCACCAGCCGCGCGACCTGCTCGCGCCGTCCCAGGGTCGCGATCGCCACCGCCAGTTTCATCGCTTCCGCTCTCCCCCGTGAGGCTCATGGCGGCGAACCCGCGCCCGGTATGCTAGAGGCGGTCGTGTCCGCGCTTAGCCCCACCCTTCGGCGCGGCGCGCGCGAAAGGACGTAGGCGGCGACGGCCGCTCCCATCCGATAGGCTTAGCCCCCCGCCCCATTGTTCCCCGGCCCGCGCCGATGACCCGTCTGCGCTCCCGGCGCGTCCCTTCCTAGGATTCCGGCGCCGCCGGTCGGCGGTTCCGACCCTGGAGAAAAGCATGCTTCGAACCGGCCTCGCGGAAGTCGTCCATCGGAACGCAAAAGCCAGCCCGGAGCCTCAGCGGGCGGTGGATCCGACGGGCCTTCGCGTCGCCGTGGTGCATGACTGGTGCCCCGCGTTTCGCGGCGGCGAGCGGGTTCTGGCGCGCATCTGCCGTCAGTTCCCGAAGGCGGACGTCTTCACTTTGTTCGATTTCCTGCCGCCGGAGGTGAAGGAGGAATATTTCGTCGGAATTCCGTTCCACACTTCGCCGGCCAACCGCCTGCCGCTGGTCCGCAAATATTACCAGGCGCTGTTCTTCCTTTGCCCGTTCCTGATCGAACAATTCGATGTCACCGACTATGATCTGGTCATCTCCTCCTCGGCGGCTTTCGCGCGCGGGGTGATTACCCGGCCGGATCAGCCGCATCTTTGCTATGTGCACAGTCCTGTTCGCTATGCTTGGGATGAGCAGTTTTCTTACCTGCGGCAAAAGCGCATCGGCTTTGGGCCGAAGGGCCTGCTCATCCGCGCCATGCTGTACCATCTGCGCATCTGGGACAGCCGGACCGCGCACGGGCCGGACATGATGCTGGCGAATTCCAGCTTCGTGCGGGATCGGATCCGGCATGTGTATGGCCGGGATGCGACGGTGGCGCATCCGCCGGTCGAGATGGACCGCATGCCGTTCCGGGAGGGCCGCGGCGACTATTACGTCGCGGCCTGTTTCGACGCGCCCTACAAGCGCACCGATCTCGTCATTCGCGCCTTCGGGGCGATGCCGTCCCGCCGGCTGATCGTCGTGGGGAAGCAGGCGACGCCGGAACTCCGCGGGATCGCCGGACCGAACGTGAGCTTCACCGGCTACCTGCCCCGCGAGGCCTATGCCGAGATGATCGCGGGGGCTCGCGCGATGGTCTTCGCGGGCTGCGAGGATTTCGGGATCGCCCTGGCCGAGGCCCAGGCCTGCGGCGTGCCGCTGATCGCCTATGGCCGGGGTGGCGCGGTCGACATCGTGCGCCCTCTCGGGGCGTCCGCCCGGCCGACCGGCGTGCTTTTCGCCGAGAAAAGCGTGGAGGCCGTCGTCCAGGCGGTGGACTTGTTCGAGGCGCATCAGGACCGGATCACGCCGCGCGCCTGCCGCGAGAATGCCGAGCGTTTTTCGGAGGCGGTTTTCGACGCGGCGCTGCTGGAAGCGGTGGGCAAACTGCTCGACGCGCGGGCGGGTCAGGCCGCCCTGTCCAGCGGAACGCCATCGACCGCCGCCATCGCCGCGAGATAGCGCGCGGCCGAGACGCGCCAGAGGAAGCGGCCGGCTTGCGCCCTGCCCCGCGCGGCGAGCCCCGCGCGCAGGGCATCGGAAGCCGCCAGCGCCTGAAAGCACCGGAACCAGGCGTCGGGATCGTCCGGCGGCGCGTAGAGCACGGCCTCGCCGCAGACCTCCGGGATGCTCGCCCGGTCGGAGGCGACCACCGCGCAGCCGAGGGCCATCGCCTCGAGCGGCGGCAGGCCGAAACCCTCGGTCAGCGAGGGGAACGCCAGGCAGAGGCAATTCCCGAGCAGGCCGGCCAGCGCGTCGTCCGGCAGGCGCCCCAGCCAGGCGACATTCGGCGCGCTTCGCTGCTCGACATGGCGAAACAGCCGCGGATCGGTGGTCCCGACGACGGCGACGCGCAGGCCGATCTCGGCCAGCCTGTCCGCGAGGCCGATGACGAGCCGGATGTTCTTGTGAGGCGCCACGCTGCCGATCAGCACGATCGTGTCGCGTCCGAAACCGGCGATACCGGGCGCGCCGGTGTCCGGTGTCCAGCGTGCGACGTGATCGTGGCCGTTGGGGATGACGAGGATCGTCTCGCGCCGCCGGATCCCGGCTCGGGCGATCTCGCCCGCCGAATATTCCGACACGGTGGCGACCGCGGCGACGCCGCGCCCAAGCGCCGGCAGAAGCACACGATAGACCGAGCGAAATCCGAGCGAATAGCTCTCCGGACAGGCGCGCGGCGTCATGTCGTGGATGCAGACGATCTGCCGGTGATGCGCGACAGGACCGGTGTTGCAGAGGCAGAGCAAGCCGTCCGGCGCGTGGCGGGGGAGCACCGTCTGCTCCCAGAGATGGCCGCCGTAGCGGCCGACCTTGCGAACCGGAATGGCCTCGAGCGTGAAGGCGTCGTCCGCGTCGGGCGGCGCCACGATCTCGAGCCGCAGATCCGCCGCCAGCGCCCTGTCCCCGACCAGCGCCTGGTCGAGGCCGCGAACGATCTCGCGCGCATAGCGCTGCACGCCCGTTCGGGGCTGGGCGAGGAAGCGGCCGTTGATCGTCCAGTGTCGCATGGGAAGCCCTCTCCGCGTCGCGGGATCGAGACTTCGGCGGAACCCGATGCGCGTCAGCCTCGCCATTCAGCCAGACTCCTACGCCCGCCGCTCATGCGAAGGCGTGTCGGCCTCGCCTGAATGGATGAGCCCGTCCCTGGCCGGTCGCGGCTAGCTTGCCCCTGGCGGTCAGGACGCCGCGCCCGAAAAGATGGCGAGGGAGCATGACGAGCACGCTCGACGGCGCGGCCCGCGCCGCGAAGGATTGGCGCGACGACGTCCCGGCCTTCGCGTCGACGCCCGCCGGGACGAACCCGGCCGCGGCCGCCCCGGCGGGCCGGAGGCACTGGACGATCAACGGCGATTTCGTCGTGCTCGCGTCGAACGGTGTGGCCCGCTACGGGCGGGAGGTCACGCTCGCGCTCGATGCGCTGATCGCCGAGGGCCATCCGCTGACCCTGGATCTGGCGCTCGACATCGTCGTGCCGGGACCGGGGCCCGCGCCGCTGGCGCTAGGGGCGATCCCGACGCGGGTCGTGCCGGAATTCCGCCCGCGCCTGCCCCTTGTCTGGGCGCAGCTGGCGCTGCCGCGGCACGTTCCGGGCGGGCTCGTCAGCTTCTGCAATCTCGCCCCGGTGGCGGTCCGCCGGCAGATCGCCTGCGTCCATGACCTGCACACAAGGCTAGCACCGGAAAGCTACGGACGGCTGTTCGCCCTGGCGCATCGCGTGATCCTCCCGGCGGTGGGGCGGCGCGCGGCGGCCATCACCACCGTCTCGGAATTCTCGCGCGATTGCCTCGTCGGCTTCGGCGTGGCTCCGACGGAGAAGATCACCGTCACCTACAATGGCGGCGATCATGCGCGGCGGTGGGATCCTGCCCGCGGTCGGCTCGCCGGCCCCCGGCGCCCGTACGTCCTCTGCCTCGGTCGCGACCAGGGATACAAGAACCTCGACCTGCTGCTGCGGCTGGCGCCGCTTCTCGACGCCCTCGGGCTCGACCTCTGGATGGCGGGCGAGGTAGACGAGGCGCTGGTCGCGGCGCGGACGCCCGCCCGGCCGGGCAATCTGGTCCTACTCGGCCGCGTCTCCGACGACGACCTCGCCCAGGGCCTCGCCGAAGCGATCGCCTTCCTGTTTCCCTCGCGCATCGAAGGCTTCGGCCTGCCGGCGGTCGAGGCGATGACGCACGGCTGCCCGGTGATCGCCTCGACGGCGCCCTGCCTGCCGGAGATCTGCGGCGACGCCGCGCTCTACGCCGATCCCGACGACCCCGCGGCCTGGGCCGCGGCCATCGGACGCCTTGCCGGCGATCCGCCGCTCCGGCGCGCGCTGGCGGCGGCGGGCGCCGCGCGGCTCCGCCGGTACAGCTGGCGGCGCATCGCGGAACAATATCTCGAACTCATGGCACGGGTGGACGCTGACCCGCCGCGATGATGTCGCGCGCCGCGAAATAGGCGGGCTTCGGCTCCAGCACGCGCCAGCCGCCCCCGGGGACGGGACCGAGCGGCACCAGGCCCATGACAGCCTCGAAACTCGGCGCCCAGTAGGGTTCGTCGAGAAGCTCGTAGATATGGGCGGCCTCCACGTCGTACCGCGCGGCCAGGGCCTCCAGCCGCGCCATCATCCCGCGCAGCCCGTCGGCCTGGGCGGCTTCGCCGTCGCGGGCGCCATAGGAATGGCTCAGCTCGGTCACCCAGATCGGATGGCCGTAGGTCGCGAGGGCTTCGAAGGCCCATTCCGGATCCTCGCCATAGGCGTGCCAGACGGAAATATCCCACTGGACGCCGTCCTTGCTCAGCCGCTCGAACATGCCGATATGGCCCCAGCCGGCCGAGCCGATCGCCCGGCGCAGCGTCGGATCGACGGCGGCGATGCCCTCGGACAAGCCGCGGAGCACCGCGCTGACCTTGGCCCATCGCGGCCGGAAATAGTCGAGCGGACCAACACCCCCGGCCGTCCCCCAGCCGCAGGGATAGGGGGTTCCGTCGTCGAGCGACTCACAAGGCTGGACGAGAGCGAAATTCTCAAGCTCGTTTCCCAGTTCCCAGACCGGAATATCGCCCCGGAATTGCGCGGCGAGCGCTATCGCAAAGTTCCGCGCCGCCCAGTAGAGGCTCTCCGGATCATCGCCTTCCAGATCGACCCCCGGGGTGAGCACCGGCAGGATCGTCACCCCCCGCGCCTTGCCGGCCGCCACGAGCCGTGCCAGCGCCGGCGCCTGATCGACGTGGGAAATATTCACACGATAGGAACGCGCGCCCATGTCCGCGACGAGACCGATCTGCTCTTCGAAGCTGATCCCGGGATAGGCGGTGAAAGGATGGCCGTTCACGCCCCATGAAAGCGCGGCCGCCGGAACCGCCGCCAGCGTGACGATAAGGAGACCGAGACCACCGGCGACTTGTCGGAGCATTTCTGGAAGGTCCTCCGTCGCGCACGGAGCCTAGGGCGAAACATGCGAGCGGATAGCACCGAATTCCCGAAGCCGGACTACCCCTTTCGGCGGAGAGCCTGACCGATCGTCCGGTTCCGCATCGGCGCGCTTTCGCACTCGACTGGCCTCGGGGAAATCCCGGGCCCCCTCCCGGGCGAGGTTCAGGAGGAAGGGCATGCGATCGTCCCGAGCTTTGGCGCCGGACTGGCGCTGGACCGATCCCGATGGAGCCGCGGCGCGGCCGGTGCTCGCCACCCCCGTCCCGGATCCGGCGCCGCCCGCCGGCCTGCCGGCCGTGGTGCTGATCTGCGATCCGAACTACGTGATCCCGACGCTGGCGACCGCGCTGTCGGTCGCCCGGCATACTCGGAATGTCCCCGTCTTTTTCTTCGTCGTCGGCGGCGATCCTGAGGTCATCGACGCGATCGCGTCGGCTGTCAGCGACACCCCGATCCGGGTGCGGGCGGCCGAGCTTTCCCGGTCCGAAGAGCTTCTCGGCACGCATTGCGACCGCTACCTGCCGCCGATCGCCCTGGCCCGCTTCTGGCTCGACGAGCTGCTCGACCCGGAGATCGACCGCTTTCTCTATCTCGACGGCGACATCATGGTCGATGGCGAGCTCGACAGCCTGCTCGCGGCGGCGCCGCCGGACGGCGGGATCATGGCGGTGCCCGACGCGCTGTCGATCTATATCGGCGACCGCGGCCGGGGCCGCGCCGGCGATCTCGCCTATCTCGCCGGGCTCGACTGCGCGGCGGAGCGGTATTTCAATTCCGGGGTGCTCTATGTCTCGCGCGCCGCCTGGGCCGAGATCGTTCCGGCGGCGAAAGCGTTCCTCCTGGAGCATCCGGAACGCTGCCGGTCGTCCGACCAGAGCGCGCTCAATTTCGCGGCGCGGGATCGGGTCCAGCTGCTCCCGCTGCGCTACAATTACCAGAGCGAGCATATGATGGTCTTCGATCCGCGCCGCCGCGGAATGCGGCCGACGATCTGGCATTTCTCCAGCGCTCCCAAGCCCTGGGACGCCGTCGGATGGCCGTGGGAGGGGACGTTCGATCGCTACTACCGGGAAGCCGCCGCGCTGCTGGCCCCCGGCGCGATCCCGGAGCCGGAAACCCCGCCCGCCCAGGCCCTTGCGGGCCTCACCCACCGCCGCCGCGCCCGCTTCCGCCTCGCCTGGCTCTACCCCTGGCGGAGGCTGACCAGACGGAGCCGGATCCTGCGGCGGTTCTAGGGTGTCGCTACGAACGGCGGTTTCAACCGCTCCGTCGCGATACTCGGACGGTGACAACGGCCAGTCAGCGGCGTAGCTTCGGCGGACAGCGCGGGAGGATCAGCATGCCCGTCGTAAGGCAGGTTGTCAGTCATCCGGATTTGCCGAAGCCCTACGGCGCCTATTCCACAGCGGTGCGGGCCGGTGACTTCCTGTTCCTGTCGGGGCTCGCAGGGATCGTTCCGGAGACCGGCGCGAAGGCCGGGGACGATTTCGACACGCAGGCCCGGCAGGCCTTCGAGAACCTGAAGACATGCCTCGACTGTTCCGGCGCGACCATGGACGACGTCGTCAGGGTCGTGACCTACTTGGCCGACGTCGCGCAGCGCGGCGCGCTCAACGCGCTCTTCGGAGAGTATTTCCCGAACGACCCACCGACCCGCTCCACACCGATCGTTGAACTGCCGATGGGCCTGCTGCTCTCCATCGAAGCAACGGCGATCTACCGCGGGTGATCCGGCCGGCCGCCTCGCCGCGCCTCGAACCTGGACGCTACGGATCCGGCCGAAGGACGTAGCAACGACCCGCTTTCTTGATCGGGGCTCCTGCGAACGGCTGAGCCCTCCTACGCCGGAAGGCCATGGTTGGCCGGCGGAGGCGGTATGGCCATCTGTGGCTGAGGCGCGATCTGGGATGGAAGCGGTCGGTGCATCCCTCGTTCATGGGAATTCTGGTATGCGGCGCGCTCTTGCTCGCCGGCCGTTCCTTCGGCGGGGCGCTGATCATCGGACTGATCGCCTCCTTCGCCTTCGGTTCGACGGCGATCGCGACGCTGACCGCGATCGGTGGGTCCACGCCGCTCATCTACACTGTCTTTTCCGGCGCCCTGGTCCTCGCCGCCGCCGCCCGCCGCGGCGTATGGGGCGATCTCGGCATGGTGTTCGGCGAGATGCGCCCGGCCTGGGTGCTGTGCTTGCTGAACATCTATATCCTGATCGGCGCGCTCCTCTTCCCGCGCTTCTTTCTCGGCCAAGCCACCGTCTTCGTGGCGGCGCCGGAAAGCGGCGTGGTCGAGACGATGCTGGCACCCGTTTCGGGAAACATCACGCAGCCGGGCTATTTTACCGTGGGGACGCTGACAGCGGTCGCGCTCTGGGTGATGCTGCTGCGCGACGATCGGCTGGAACAGGTGCGGCGGGGCTTCCTCGCGCTTTGCCTGCTGCACACGGCCATGGGCCTCATGGACTTCGCGGGCAAGCTCGGCGGCGTGAGCGACGTCCTGGCGCCTCTGCGCACTGCGAGCTATGCCATGCTGACCGAACAGGTGAGCGCCGGGTTCGCGCGGGTCAACGGCGCCTTTCCGGAGCCGTCTTCCTTCAGCGCGGCGTCGCTGACCTGTCTCGCCTTCTGCTACACCTATTGGCGCCACACCGGCGACGCGCTGACCAAATGGCTGGCCGCGCTGCTCGTGGCGCTGCTCCTCGCCACCACCTCGACCACCGCCTACCTCGGGCTCTTCGTGCTTGGCGGCGCGGCGGCGACCACGATCGGCGGCGCGATAATGTGCGACCGGTTGCGGCGGGACGACCTGCGCATCCTCGCGCTGCTCTGCGCCGGCGCGGTCCTGTTGCTCGGCCTCGCGCTCTATCGGGAAGCGTTCTTCGCCCCGGTCAACGAGGTCATCCACGCCGCGCTGCTCGACAAGGCCGGCTCCGAGTCCGGGCAGGGTCGAACCTACTGGAACGTCAAGAGCATGCAGGCATTTTTCGACACCTCGCTGCTCGGCGTCGGCATGGGCAGCTCGCGCGCCTCGAGCTGGCCCGTGGCCGTGCTTTCGCAGCTCGGACTGGTCGGCGCGGCGCTGATGACGGCCCTGCTCGCCACGACGGCGCGCGGGCTTGGGTCCCTGCGGTGCCTGGCCTCGCCCCGGACCGTCGCCATCGTCGCCAGCGTCAGGGCCGCGGCCTTGGCGAGCATCGTGGCGGCGGCGATGATCAACGGCACGCCGGACCCCGGTCTGCCCTTCGTTGTCGCCCTCGTCACGGTCACGGCGGTCCGCGCCCGACTCCGCCGCGAAGGGGCGCAAGGGGTCGGTTCCGGAGAGTGACATCCTTCTGACCGCCCGCCCTGGAACGCGCCCGGGCATGGCGACAATCCACATCACCATTGGCGCGAGTCGTAGTAATCGTCAGGCGACGAAGAGCCCATCCGTCGCATCGCATGAGCCGCAAGATGCGCGCCAAAGTGTCTCGGTTATGGTCTTGCAGGTATTTTGTACTGGCTATGCGTATCGCGATCTTCACTGCAACTGTTACGTGTTGAGTTTTTGGGTCAAATTCTGTCTACGGCACCACTTTGCCATAGACAAACTGCGATTTGGACTTCAATATCTCGTTATTTTGGTAATTTCGACTTATTTGCTAAGAGTGGAGATTACGCGCGAGCGCGTATATCGACGAAGCGTGTGTGCTTCTAAATCGGGGAATGGGGGGAACTAAACCTTGGCGGAGATGATAAAAAAAACAGGCGTGCGTCCGATGCGCGTTGTTAGTGAGCTTGCCGACACTTCTGATGCCAAGGATGAGTCTTGTTTTTCGATTATTGACAGCAGGAAGTTGGAGCGCGAATGCTTTGTTCGGGCTGTTCGCTCCGCGAATGAAGATTTGTCGGTTTGCGCCTATGGATCGGCGCGAGAGTGGCACGACAGCTCGGATCGCGCCCGGACCCGCGGCGTTCTGTTCAGCCTCGGCGGCGCCCGCGCCAGCGACCCGACCGTGGCCTCCCTGGTGCGCGATCTCGTGGCGGGCGCCGGTGATATTCCGGTCATCGTCCTCGCCGAATCGGAGGATCTGCGGGAGATGATCGCCGCGATCGATTGCGGCGCGCGCGGCTATGTACCGACCAGCGTCGGCGTCGACGCGATCATCGAGGCGGCGCATCTGACATCGGCGGGCGGTATTTTCCTGCCCGCTTCCAGCCTCGCGACCCTGCGGGACGTGATCCCGGCGGGCCAGGCGCGACCGGCGGGGATCGAGGATCATTTCACCTCGCGCCAGGCCGCCGTCGCGAACGCGCTGCGTCAGGGCAAGGCCAACAAGACGATCGCCTATGAGCTCAACATGTGCGAGAGCACGGTGAAGGTGCATATTCGGACGATCATGAAGAAGCTGCGCGCCAGCAACCGAACCGAGGCCGCCTTCAAGCTGAGCGAATTGTTCCCGCGGGACCAGCACGCCGGCGCGGCGGGCAAGACTTTCGCTCGTCCGGCGAACCGTGCCGGAAACGACCTGCCCTGACAGATGACGCTACGACCGCTCCACCGGTCGCACCTGCGATCCCCCTGAAGCCGCGCCGCCGAGGTTCAACCGGACCGCCTCCGCCCGTTTCCGGCGCCGGTTCACAAAAATGGTTCAGCTGAAGCAGTGTCCAGTCAGACGGAATTGTCTGGTGGTTAGGACATCGCGCAAATCCCGGTCCAGCTCCACCATCGGCAGGATGGCGCTGGGAAACCGAGCCCATTCGGAGAAATCCGGGTAGTCGAATATTCCCTGCGCGTTGTTCTGGATCATTCTTGAGAAAACTCTCGTGCTAATCAGCGCGTTTTTATTTGCTTTTTCGCATAGTCGGGGCTCCGTGCGGACTAGATCGGCGCGCGGGCGGACATCGTCAGACCCTTGCGCAATTCGGTCATCAGCGGATGGCGCGTCAGCGCCAAGCCGATCAGCCAGGCGAAGCCGCCGCCGCCGATCGCCAGGATCAGCTCGGCGGGGGACATGGCGAAGCTGAAGCCGCCCCGCGTCGCAGCGAGCAGTGGGGGAACTCCGCTGAGCGCCGCGCAAACCGCGCTCGGCAGGCAGGCGCCGAAGAATTCCCGCCAGCCGAAGCCCAGGCGATACCGGATGAACACCAGCGCGACGAACATCTGCACAGGCAGGGAGATGAGAAAGCTGAGCGCGAGCGGACGCAGTCCGTAGCGGGCGAAGATCGCGAAGACGATGGCGCCGAAGGACAGCGAGATCAGGCTCGTCGTCAGGGTATCGCGCGTGTGGCCCAAAGCGACCAGAACGGGAAAGGTCAGGGGCGCGGGCGCCACGAACAGGCCGGCGAGCGCGAGGATGCGCAGCAGGCCGGCCGCGGCGTCCCACTGGTCGCCAAGAACGATGCGCACCACCGGTTCGGCAAGGATCGCGAGGCCGAGCAGCGCCGGCCATTGCACCACCGTGATCAAGCGGATGCCGTGAAGATAGCCGTGGCGAAGATCCTCGCCCCGCCGCGCCAGATTGGCGAAGGCGGGCAGGATCACCGGAACGATGGCGCCGACGATGACGCGGTCCGACAACTGCGCGAGCTGGGTCGCGCGGCTGAAGAGGGCGACCGCCTCGAACCCCGCGACTCGCGGCAGGACGAAGGTCGGCAGCATCACATAGAGGTTGTTCAGGATCGAGGTCGCGCTGATCCAACCGCCGAAGGCCGCCATTTCCCGGGCCTTGCCGAAGTGGGGCCGGAACAGCCAGGGCGTCGGCCGATGGATTTGCGTCGCGGCGATGCCATAGGCGATGGCCACGAGTTGCCCGATGATCAGGCTCATATAGCCGTGGCCGAGCAGGATCAGGCCGACGGTCACCCCGACGAGGACGACCGCGCCCGAGACGTTGATCACCGCCACCGCCAGAAAATCCAGATCCCGGCGCAGGACCGCCATCGGCGGCGCCGCGAAGGCGTTCAGGATCAGCATGAGCGAGGCCAGCCGCAGCCCATCCGCCAACCTGGGCTCGCCGTAGAAGGCCGAGATCGGCCCGGCGGCCGCGATCAGGGCGAGCGCGAGCAGGGCGGAGATCGCCAGCGTCATGGTGAAGGCGGCGCGGACGCCCGTCCGGCTTGGTACGCGCTCCTGGATGATATAGGCGCCGGCGCCGAATTCCCGCAGCCCCTCGCTGACGAAGACGACGCCGGAGATGAGCGCGAAGAGGCCCAGCTCGTCCGGCGTCAGGAGCCGCGCGACGATCGCCGTCATGACGAGGCCGAGGATGAGCGTGAGGTAGCGGTCGCAGGCGGAATAGAGGAATGGTCTGCCAAACTGGCCCATGCGTCCCGGTTTCGCCTCCGCCGCGGCCCCGTCCGATCGCCGGAACCCTTCCGCCGCCAAGCTATCGCCGGATCGCGCGCGCCAACCGCCTCCCCAAATGGATGAGGCCGATCCGACCATTTGGTCGCGCCCGCGCAAAAGGACATCCTCCCCCCGCGAGAAGATTCCGGCCGTCGCGCGTCGGCTCCACTTAAGGCGAGGTTTTCCGGCCGGCGGATCGCGCGCCACATGCGGCCCGAGAGCAAACCGAAAGAGCAAACCGAGACGGAGGATGAGATCGATGCCTGTGGAGTCCTGCGGTCTGTCCGAGGGGGTAGCGATCCGATATCCGGACCTCGTCAATCTCTATGGCTGCGTCATCGGCGAAGGCACGCAGGTCGGACCCTTCGTTGAGATCCAGAAGGGCGCCGTGATCGGCGCGCGCTGCAAGATCTCGTCGCATTCCTTCGTCTGCGAGGGAGTGACGATCGAGGACGAGGTCTTCGTCGGGCACGGCGTCATGTTCACCAACGGCCTGTTGCCGCGGGCGACGAACCCCGATGGCAGCCCGCAGCGCGATGGCGACTGGGAGTGCACGCCGACCCTCGTCCGGCGCGGCGCGGCGATCGGGTCGAACGCGACGATCGTCTGCGGCGTGACGATCGGCGTCGGCGCGCTCGTCGGCGCGGGGGCGGTGGTCAGCCGCGACGTGCCGGATCACGCGATCGTCGCCGGGGTCCCGGCGCGGGTGATCGGCGACGCGCGCGACCAGGCGGCGGAGCCGGCCGCGCATCCGAACCGGTTGCGCAACGTCACGCCCTTCGCGACCAGCGCGCTTCCCGGGCGGAGGGCGTCCAGATGATCCGGGTCGGCATCGTCGGTTTCGGCTACTGGGGCCCGAATCTGGCGCGGGCGGCCGCGGAAGCGGATTGCCTCGTCGTCGCCGCGATCGCGGATTTCTCGGCCGCCGCGCGGGAACGCGCCGGCCGCCGCCATCCCTCCGCCCGGCTGGTCGCCGACTGGCGCGAGCTGGTGGAGGATCCGGATGTGGACGCGGTAATGATCGCCACGCCGGTCGCCACGCATTTCGAGATCGCGCTCGCCGCGCTGCGCGCCGGCAAGCATGTGCTGGTCGAAAAGCCGATGACCGACAGTCCGGAGCAGGCCGCGCGGCTGGTCGAGGAGGCCGCCCGCCGCCGCCGCGTGCTGATGGTCGATCACACCTTCGTCTATACCGGCGCGATCCAGGCGATCCGCGGCATGATCGACGACGGCGGCCTCGGCGATGTCTACTACTACGATTCCACGCGGGTGAACCTCGGGCTTTTCCAGCGCGACGTGAACGTCATCTGGGATCTCGCCGCGCATGATTTCGCCATCATGGACTTCCTGATGGCCGCCCGGCCGGTCGCCATCTCGGCCAGCGCGGCGGGCTTTCTGCCGGGCAGTCCGGAGAACATGGCCCATCTCTCGGTCTATTTCGACAACGGGGCGATGGCGCATCTGAATGTCAACTGGCTCTCCCCGGTGAAGATCCGCCAGACCCTGATCGGCGGCAGCCGCCGGATGGTGGTCTATGACGACATGCAGACCAGCGAGAAGGTCAAGGTCTACGACCGGGGCATCTCGGTGACCGACGCCGCCGATGCCGGCGCGGCCTACCAGCGGATGATCTCGTACCGGATCGGCGACATGTGGGCGCCCGCCGTCTCGGCCAAGGAGGCGCTGCTGAGCGAGGTCGAGGCCTTCGCCTTGTGCGTCGAGACCGGCGCGCGGCCGGTGAACGACGGCGAGAGCGGGCTGCGGGTGGTCGAGATGCTGGCCGCCGCGACCGCCTCCACCCGGCGACGCGGCCAGCCCGTCGACCTGCGGCTTCTGGAGCGGGCCTCATGATCCCGTTCCTCGACCTGCGCGCCCAGTACCGGGAGATCGGACCGGAGATCGAGGAAGCGGTCGTCGCGACCCTGCGCGGCTGCGACTACGTTCTCGGAGAGCCCGTAGAGAGGTTCGAGGCGGAATTCGCCGACGACTGCGGCGTCGACCACGCGGTCGCGGTCAACAGCGGCACCTCCGCCCTGCATCTCGCGCTGCTCGCGGCCGGCATCGGTCCGGGCGACGAGGTGATTACCGTGCCGATGACCTTCATCGCCACCGTCGCCGCGATCCTCTACGCCGGCGCGACACCGGTCTTCGTCGATATCGATCCTCGGACCTGGACCATGGACCCCGCGCTGGTCGAGGCGGCGGTCACGCCGCGCACCCGGGCGATCCTGCCGGTGCATCTGCACGGGCGGCTGGCCGACATGGCGGCGATCCGGGTCGTGGCGAACCGGCACGGCCTGACGGTGATCGAGGACGCGGCGCAGGCGCATGGGGCGGAGCGTGGCGGGCGCCGGGCCGGCGCCATCGGCGACATCGGCTGCTTCAGCTTCTATCCCGGCAAGAACCTCGGCGCCTGCGGCGAGGGCGGCGCGGTGACGACGAACAGCCCCGAGGTCGCCGAGCGGATCCGGTCGCTCCGGGACTGGGGGCAGGAAGGCAAGTACAACCACGTGCGCCACGGCTTCAATTTCCGCATGGACGCGGTGCAGGCCGCGGCGTTGCGGGTGAAGCTGCCGCGGCTCGACGCCTGGAACGCCGGGCGACGGCGGTCGGCGACCCTCTACCAGGCCGGGCTCGGCCCGGAGATCGGGCGGCCCGCCGGCCCGATCGGCGCGGATCATGCCTGTCATGTCTATGCGATCCGGCTGCCAAACCGGTCCGCGGCGCGCGACGAGCTCGCGCGCGCCGGCATCGCGACGGGGATCCACTATCCGACGCCGGTGCATCTGCAGCCCGCCTATACGCATCTCGGCCACCGGCGCGGCGACTTTCCCGTCTCCGAGGCGCTGGCGGCGGAAACCCTGTCGCTGCCGCTCTATCCCGAGCTTGGCGAGGAGGAGGTGACCCGCGTGATCCAGGCCGCCAACCGGCTGGGCGAGCGGCTCGGCGAACGCGTCGGCGAGGAAACAGCATGAGGAACGCCATGAACGACCCGCTCGACGGAACCCGCGTGCTCGTCACCGGAGGCGCCGGCTTCGTCGGATCGCATATCGTCGACCTGCTGGTCGACGCGGGCTGCGCGCGCGTCACGGTGATCGACAACATGGTCCGCGGCCGACCGGAGAACCTGACCGCCGCCCTGGCGAGCGGACGCGTCGAGCTGATCGAGGGCGACATCCGCGACCGCGCGCTGGTCGCGCGGCTGGTCGGGGAAAGCGAGATCGTCTTCCACCAGGCGGCGCTCCGCATCACGCATTGCGCGGCCGATCCGGATCTCGCGATGGAGGTGATGGTCGGCGCCACCTACGACCTGCTGCGATCCTGCGTCGCGGCGGGGACGCGCAAGGTGGTCATGGCCTCCTCGGCCTCGATCTACGGCATGGCGGAGGACTTCCCGACCACCGAGGCGCATCACCCCTATGCCAACCGCACGCTCTACGGCGCGGCGAAATCCTTCGGCGAGGGCCTCTTGCGCGCCTTCACCGACATGTACGGGCTGAACTACGTCGCGCTGCGCTATTTCAACGTCTATGGCCCGCGCATGGACATCCACGGCCGCTATACCGAGGTGATGGTGCGCTGGATGGAGCGGATCGAGGCGGGCCTGCCGCCGATCATCTTCGGCGACGGGTCGCAGACCATGGACATGGTGCATGTGCGCGACATCGCCCGGGCGAATATCCTCGCGGCGCGCGCCGGGGTCAGCGACGCCGTCTTCAACGTCGGAAGCCAGACCGAAACCTCGCTGCTCGACCTCACGCGCGACCTCGCCGTCGTGATGGGCCGCCCGGACCTCGCGCCGGTCCACGAAGCCGAGCGGGCGGTCAATCCGGTGCCGCGCCGCCTTGCCTCCGGCGCGGCGGCGGCGGAAGCGCTCGGTTTCCGGCCCGAGATCGCGCGCGAGGACGGCATCCGCGATCTCGTCCGCTGGTGGCGCGGCGAAGCCGGCGCGGCGCGCATCGCTCCGGCCGCGTGATGATCCCGATCGCAAAGCCCTTCCTCGGCGCCGAGGAAGCGGAGGCCGCGGCGGCGGTGATCCGCTCCGGCTGGCTGACCCAGGGCCCCGAGGTCGAGGCCTTCGAACGCGAATTCGCCGAAGCCGTCGGCGCGCCCCACGCCTGCGCCGTCTCGAACTGCACCACCGCGCTGCATCTCGCACTGCTCGCGCTCGGCGTCGGGCCGGGCGACGAGGTCATCACCGTCAGCCACAGCTTCATCGCCACGGCCAACGTGGTCCGGCAATGCGGCGCGACCCCGGTCTTCGTCGATATCGAGACCGAAGGCTTCAACATCGACCCCGAGGCCATCGCCGCCGCCGTCACGCCCCGGAGCCGCGCGATCCTCTGCGTGCACCAGATGGGGATGCCCTGCGACCTCGCTTCCATCCTCGCGGTGGCGCGCGCCCATGGCCTGCCGGTGATCGAGGACGCGGCCTGCGCCATCGGCTCCGAGATCCGCCTCGGCGGCGCGTGGGCGCCGGTCGGCGCGCCGGCGGGCGACGTCGCCTGCTTCTCCTTCCACCCCCGCAAGGTGCTCACCACCGGCGACGGCGGCATGCTGACCACCCGCGACGCGGGGCTGGACGCCCGATTTCGCCTCTGGCGCCAGCACGGCATGTCGGTGCCCGACCTGCTGCGCCACGCGGCGCGCCGGGTGATCTTCGAGGAGTATCCGGTGCCCGGCTTCAATTACCGGATGACCGACATCCAGGCCGCCGTCGGCCGCGCGCAGCTCCGCCGCCTGCCCGGCATCGTCGCGCGCCGCCGGGCGCTCGCCGCGGCCTATGCCGAGATGCTGCGCCCGCTCGGGCCGCAGCCGCCCGTCGAACCCGACTGGGCGCGGTCGAACTGGCAGAGCTACTGCGTCCGGCTCGCCCCCGGGACCGACCAGCGCGCGGTGATGCAGGGGATGCTCGACCGCGGCGTCGCGACCCGCCGCGGCATCATGTGCGCGCATCTCGAAGGGGCCTACGCCGACCTCCCCCTCCGCTTTCCCCTGCCCCGCTCCGAGGCGGCGCGCGATCACGGCCTGATCCTGCCGCTCTATCCCGACATGACCGAGGAGGACCAGGCGACCGTGGTCGCGGCGCTCGCCGGGACGCTCGACAGCCTCCGCCCCGCCCGGCGGGCCGCCCATGCCTAGCATCGCCACCTACCGGGCCGCCGATGCCGATACGGCGCTGCTCGCCAGCATCGAGCGAAGGCTCGCCATCCTCCGGCTCAACCTTCAAGGGCTGACCGTCGTCACCGAGGCGGCGACCGGCGCCTATGCCTGCGCCGCGACGCTCGCGGCGCTGGCCGGCGCGCGGACCCGCGTCTTCGCGCGCCCGAGCCGGCACGGCACCGCCGCCGACGCGGTCGAGGCGACCCAGCGCCTCGCCCGCCGCGCCGGCGTCTCCGACCGGATCGAGCCGATCGGGACGCTGGAAGCCGACGCGCTGGCGGATTGCGACATCCTGACCAATTCCGGCCATGTCCGCCCGATAACCGCCGGGATGATCGCGGCCCTGCCCCAACGCGCGGTGATCGCCCTGATGTTCGAGACCTGGGAGTTCCGCGAGGCGGACCTCGACCTCGCCGCCTGCCGCGCCCGCGGCATCCGCGTCGCCGGCGTGAACGAGCGGCATCCGGACGTCGCGGTCTTTCCCTTCCTCGGCCCGCTCTGCCTGAAGCTGCTCGAGGACGGCGGCGTGGCGCCGCACGGCGGGCGGGTGGCGGTGATCTGCGACAACCCGTTCGAGCCCTTCCTCCGCGCCGGCTTGGTCGCCGCCGGTGCCACGCCGGTGAGCTTTTCGGCCCACGCGCCGGGCGCGCCGATCGCGCAATTCTGGGGCGATCTCGACCGCGACGCCTCCAGGCGCCTCCGCCTGCGCATCCTCCCCGACCGCGCCCCCGCCCCCGGCCACATGGGCATCCTGCTCACCGCCATCGGCGCCGAGCCCATCGTCCGCCTGCAATGCGGCGGCCTGAAGGCGGCTGAGCTTGTCTTGCGCGGCGAATCCCTCCCTGCCGGCGGCGTGGCGGAGTTGTTGTGAGATGGGCGCGATCACGACCGAACGTTTCGAGGAACTCTTTCCGCGCTGCCGCCGGGAGGCGGGGACCCGAATGCGAAGCTTGGCAAAGTCGATGCCTCGCGGCGCCACCCGGCGGTTCGCATGATGCCCGTCGCGGAAGCGGAGCGGCTGACGTTCCTTGACGCGGCGCTGGCCACGCAGCTTGACGACTGGCTGGAAGCGGGTCGGGTGTTGGTCGCCGAGCAGGGAGACGAGTTCCGCGCGCTGCTCGCCGACGCCGAACGACTCGCCGCCGCCGGCCGCTGGCGGGACGCATTGGTCGCGGCGCAGATCGCCGCGATCTACGCCTACACTTGGCACGGCGGCTTTTACGCCAGTTTCGCGCTGGAGCGCCTCTTTCACCAGCTCGGCCGGGCCGCCTTCCCATCCGAGGACGCGCCGCCGCGCCCGGAGGGTCGCTCCGGTCGCCTGCGCGTCCTGCATGTCCTGACCGAAGTTTACGCCGTCGGGGGCCATACGCGCATGGTCTGGCGCTGGATCGGACAGGACCGTGCGAACCGGCATTCCGTCGCCTTGACCCGCCAGACCCTGCGGCCGCCTGAATGGCTCGGGGCGGCCGTCGCCGCGACCGGTGGCGAGGTGCTGCGGGTCAATCGACGACCGGGCGGTATCGCCGGCTGGATCCGCACACTGCGGCGGGCGATGGCGGAATCCGATCTTGTCGTGCTCCATTCGCACAATCACGACATCCTGCCTTTCCTGGCGCTCGCGGGACTGCGCCCGCGCCCGCCGGTGGCGCTCATCAATCACTGCGATCATGCGTTTTGGCTCGGCGTAAGCTTCGTCGACGCGGTGGTGAATACGCGGCGGTCCGGCCACGCGCTCAGCGCGCTCCGGCGGGGCGTCGCACCGGAGCGGAACCTCCTGCTGCCGCTCTGTCTCGAAGGCGTCACGCGGCGCACGACCCGCGCCGAAGCCCGGCGGCTTCTCGAACTGCCGCCGGAGGCGGTCGCCATCCTTTCCGTGGCCCGCTCTATCAAGTATCGTCCCCTTGGCGGGATCACCTTCGCCGATGCGCTCGTGCCACTGCTTCGCGCCAACCCCCGGGCCATGCTCCTGGTGGTCGGCCCGGGCAAAGCAGCGGACTGGTCCGCCGCGATGGCGGCGGCGCCGGACCAGATCCGCCTGCTGCCCGAGCGACCCGATGTCAGAAATTTCTTCGAGAGCGCGGATATCTATCTCGATTCTTTCCCCTTTCCCTCGAACACCTCGATGCTCGAAGCGGGCCTTCACGGCCTGCCCCTGGTGACCTTCAGCCCTTTCGGCCCCGATTGCGGCGTGATGGGCGCGGATTCCCTCGGAATGGACGAGACCCTTTGCCGGGCCTTTTCGCTCACGGATCTCCATGTCCAGCTCCAGGCGCTACTGGACGATCCAGGGCGCCGCGACGCGCTTGGCGCGAGGACCCGCCGTGCGATCGAGACCACCAACACAGGAGAAGACTGGGCCAGAGCGATCGAACGGCTCTACGCCCAGATCTTCGCCCTGCCAAAGCTGACCGGGCCGGTACTCCGGGCGGACGCGCCCGCCTTCGCCGACATCGATCTCTTCACGCCCTTCGTCCTGTCGGGGGCGGCCACGACCCAAACGGTCGGACCGTCGGGCGCCCTCACGCCCGAGAGGCGGCGCGCGCCGGCGACGGAATTGTCCCTGCGCCTCATGACGCCCATGCGCCGGGCCATCGCCCTCCAAGAGCTGCTCCGGCAGGATGCGATTTCCTTCCGTCCAGCCGGAGCGGCCTGGCGCTACATGTTGCCGGAGTTTCTGGTCGCGCACATTCGCTCCTGAGCGGAACCATTCGGACCTGGGGGGCGAACCGCCGAATCCTCCCCTAGAATCACCCGCCGCGCCACTTCCGTGATTCCCGCCACCGAAATCCGCCCGGAACCGCCCCCTTCTCCCCCGGCCGCCGGGGGGAGCAGGATTTGCTCTCGCCGCGTTGCAAAAAAGAAAGACAGGTTATTCTATTTTCTGACCGGCTTGGCTAGGCTCGGGGCAGCACACATCAAGTGGAACCGAGCCATGCCGACAGAATTCATCAGCGTCACCTTCCCGAATTCCTCGACGGAACTCGCGCCCCGGAAAGACGCCGCCATCGATCCCGCCTTTCTCGAACGCTATTCTCGCGCGCTCGACGACTATGGCTTCGACTATACGCTCATCCCCTATAGTTCCTCGTCTTTCGACCCCTTCACGCTCGGCGCGACGATCCTTGCCAAGACGAAGAACCTCAAGATCATCGTCGCCCTGCGGCCGAACACCGTCTATCCGACCGTCGCCGCCAAGGCGCTGGCCACGCTCGACCAGTTGAGCGGCGGGCGCGTCGTCGTCCATTTCATCGCCGGCGGCAGCGACGAGGAACAGGCGCGCGAGGGCGATTTCCTCGGCAAGGACGAACGCTACGCCCGGACCGAGGAATTCATCCGAATCCTCCGCCGCGCCTGGGCCTCGTCCGAACCCTTCGACTTCGACGGAAAATACTACCAGTTCAAGGACTTCTCCAACAAGGTCCGCCCGACCAACGGCACAATCCCGGTCTCGCTCGGCGGCTCCTCGGACGAGGCCTATCGCGTCGGCGGCTCGCTCGCCGACATCTTCGGCCTCTGGGGCGAGCCCTTGAAGGAAACCCGCGAGCAGATCGAGCGCATCCATGCCGAGGCGGCGAAGGCCGGGCGCGCGGACCGGCCGCGCATCTGGGTCACCTTCCGCCCGATCGTCGCCGAGACCGACGAACTCGCCTGGGCCAAGGCGCACCGCACGCTCGACCTGCTGACCGGCAACCGCGAGGCGGGCCTCGCCCGGGTGCCGCCGGGCAAGGTCGAACCGGCCAATGTCGGCTCGCAGCGCCTGCTCGAAATCGCCAAGCGCGGCGATGTGCAGGACCGCGCGCTCTGGTATCCGACCGTCACCGCGACCGGCGCGCAGGGCGCCTCGACCGCGCTCGTCGGCTCGCCCGAGACCATCGCCGCCTCGCTGCTCGATTATGTCGACCTCGGGGCCGAGCTGATCTCGATCCGCGGCTACGACAATCTCAACGACGCGATCGACTATGGCCGCTACATCCTGCCGCTGGTGCGCGAAGGCCTGCGGGAACGCGCCGAACGGGTGCCCGAACCGGCCTGACGCCCCCCACCGCCCCGAACCATCGAAACCATCGCCAACGGGGCCGCTCGGCCCCGGCCGGAAGAGAACCGCCCGAACGGAGACCCTCCCCCCGTGATCGTAGAAAGCAAACCCCTGACCGGCGCGCCCGCCACTCCGGGGCTGGTGCCGGCGGAGACGCTGGACCGGATCGCCGCCGCCGCGCCGGCCGCCGACCGCGCCGGCGCCTTCCCCTGGGAGGGGATCCGCGCGGTGCACGAGGCGGGCCTGCTCCGCGCCACCGTCGGCGCCCGCCACGGCGGCGCCGGCGCCGACCTCTCCACCACCGCGCGCATCCTCGCCGAGCTCGGCCGGGCCGATCCTTCCGTCGCGCTCATCACCTCGATGACGCTCTTCTCGCATCTCGCCGAGTCGTCGCGGCCGCTCTGGCCCGAGGCGCTCTATCGCGACCTGCTGGCCGAGGCGGAGACCCAGCCCGTCCTGATCAACGCCGCCCGCGTCGAGCCCGAACTCGGCTCTCCCGCCCGCGGCGGCCTGCCGGCGACGCTGGCGCGCCGAACGGCCGACGGCTGGGCGATCTCCGGCCACAAGCGTTTCGTCACCGGTTCCGAGGGTCTGACGCATTTCCTGGTCTGGGCGCGCACCGACGAGTCCCAAACCCGCGTCGGCACTTTCGTCGTCCGCGCCGAAACGCCGGGCATCGAGATCGTCCCGAACTGGGACATGCTCGCCATGCGCGCCAGCTCGTCGCACGACGTCGTCTTCCGCGACGTGGCGGTGCCCGAGGGCCATGTCCTCGACCTCACCCCGGCCGGCGTGGCGGAGCAGGACAACCGCGCCCATGCCGCCCAGACGCTGGCGCTCACCGCGATCTATCTCGGCGCGGCCGAGGCGGCGGCGGCCGCCTTCGCCCGCTTCGCCCACGACCGCGTGCCGGCGAACCTCGGCCATCCGATCGCCCGGACCGAGCGGTTCGTCACGCTCGCCGGCGAGATCGACCTGCTCGTCTCCGGCGCTCGCGACCTCATCTTCGCCGCCCTCGACCATCGCGCGGCCGAGCCCGAGGCGCTGATGCGCGCCCGCCTTCTGGCCGGGCGTCAGATCCGCGAGGCGGTCGGCATCGCCACCCGCGCGCTCGGCAATCCCGGCCTCTCGGCCGACCTCGGGCTGGAGCGGCATTTCCGCGACGCCCAGGCCGTGCTGATCCATGCGCCGCAGGAGGATACGGTGATCTCGATCCTCGGCCGCGCCGCCTTCGGCCGCCACGCGGCGCTCTGTTGACGCCACCGCGCGCCGTCACAGCCAGATCAGACGCGGCCGCCGCGCCGCCCTCTCCTTCATTCCGGAGACATCCTCCATGACCGCTCTCAGCTTCCCGCGCCTCAGCCGGCGCCGCCTGCTCCAGCTCGGCACCGCCGCCGGCCTCGTCGCGGCGCTTCCCTTCGGCGCCGTGCGCGCCGACGCGCCGACGCCCGGCGGCACGCTCCGCCTCGCCTTCCACCGCGACAATACCGTTCTGGTCAGCCTCGACCCGTTCCAGGTCTACTGGATCGAACACCGGGTCGTGCTCCGCAACATCGCGGAATCGCTGACCGACCAGAACCCGGCGACCGGCGAGATCATCCCCTGGCTGGCGAAAAGCTGGGAGATCAGCGACGACGGCCTCGAATATACCTTCCGCTTGCGCGACGACGTGACCTTCTCCGACGGCACGCCCTTCGACGCCGCCGCGGTCAAGACGGCCTTCGACAGCAACGCCGCCTTTGCCAAGGCGGTCCCCGCCACCTTCGGCCGCACCTATCTCGCCGGCTACGACCGGGCCGAGGTGGTGGGGCCGCATGAGGTGAAGCTCATCCTCTCGACACGCAACGCCGGCTTCCTTCAGGCGACCTCGACCACCAACCTCGCGATCCTCGCGCCCGCCTCCTATGCGAAGACGCCCGAAGAACGCTCGCTCGGCGCGCTGATCGGCACCGGACCCTTCACCCTCGCCGAATATACGCCCGAAGTCGGCATCCGGCTCGAGCGCCGCGAGGATTACGCCTGGCCCTCGGCCTCGGTCACCAACCCCGGCCCCGCCTTCCTCGAGGCGGTCGAGATCCAGTATATCCCCGAGGAAAGCGTGCGGAACGGCCAGTTCCTGCAAGGCGACCTCGACGTGGTCTGGCCGCGCGTCCCCTTCTCGGACACCGACATCGCCTTCCTGACCAGCGACGGCGGCCAGATCGTCAGCCGCGCCCTGCCCGGCCCGGCCTACAACCACTATCCGAACACCGCGCAAGGCCGGGTGCTCGCCGACCCGAAGGTGCGGGCGGCCGTGCAAAAGGCGATCGACCGCGAGACCTATGCCAAGGGCGTGTTCAGCGCCGACTTCCCGGCCGTCCAGGGGCTCTACGACACGACGACCCCCTATTTCAAATCACAGGCCGAGCGGCTGGCCCATGACCCGGAGGGGGCCAAGGCCCTGCTCGACGAAGCGGGCTGGATCGCGGCGCCCGACGGCTGGCGCTACAAGGACGGCGCGCGACTGACCATCTCGCAGCTTCAGCGCGACGTCGAGACCCCGGGCGACGTGCTCGTGCAGGACCAGCTGCGCCAGGTCGGCATCGACCTCACCATCGACATCGTCGTCTCGGGCGAATATCCCGCCGCGCTCGCCGCCGGGCGCTACGACCTCGCCAATACGTACATGAGCCGCGCCGATCCGGTGGTGCTGCAGACCTTCCTCGATCCGCGCTACACCAACAATTCGCCGCTCGCGGTCAATGCCTATCCGCCGGAGGTGCTACCCACGGCCGAGGCGCTGTTCGACGCGGGCCTCAGCGGCGCGACCGACGCCGCGCGGCGCGCGGCCTATGGCCAGCTGCAGGACCTGCTCATTTCCGAAAACCTCGCCTTCCCGGTCTATGAACGGCTGTGGCAGACCGCGCTGGCCCCGAACGTCCAGAACTTCCACTGGAGCGCCGAGGGCTTCGCGCTCTTCGGCGACGTCTGGCTCAGCGGCGAGGTCTGAGATGGCGCCCTATATCCTGCGCCGCCTCGGCCAGGCGCTCCTCGTGCTCTGGGGCGCCTACAGTATCACCTATCTCATCCTCTACCTGCTGCCGAGCGACCCGCTCGCGCTGATGCTCGCGGCGTCGAACATCGACATCGCCTCGCTGACCGAAGCTCAGGTGGCGGAGGCGCGGGCGCACTACGGCCTCGATCAGGGGGCCGTGGCGCGCTATTTCACGCTGCTCGCCGACCTCCTGCGCGGCGATCTCGGCACCTCGCTCTCGACCGGCAAGCCGGTCGCCGAGATGCTGGCCAGCCGCTTGCCCCAGACGCTGCAACTCGCCGGCTTCGCCGTGGCGCTCTCGGTGATCGGCGGGGCGGGCTTCGCCTATCTCGTTTCGCTGCTGCCATGGCGGGCCCCTCGGGTGGCGCTCGGCCGCCTGCCGGCCTTCGGCCTGTCGGTGCCGGTGTTCTGGACCGGCCTCCTGCTCATCCAGGTGTTTTCCTTCACCCTCGGCTGGTTCCCCCCGATGGGCAACAAGGGCTTCGCCGCGCTGGTGCTGCCGGCCGTGACGCTCGCCATCCCCTCGGCGGCGATCTACGCCCAGGTCCTGCTGCGCGGCTTCGAAGAGGTCTGGCACCAGCCCTTCATCGTCACCGCCCGCGCCAAGGGCCTGACCCGGGGCGAAATCCAGTGGCGGCACGTGGCGCGCAACGCCGCCTTGCCGGTGCTGACGCTGATCGGCCTGCAGATCGGCCATACCGTCTCCGGCGCCGTGCTGGTCGAGACGGTGTTCAACCGCGTCGGGGTCGGCCGGCTCGCCCAGGAAGCCGTGCTGCGCCAGGACGTGACCGTGGTGCTCGCCGTCGTCACCGTCTCGGCGGCGGCCTTCGTCACGATCAACCTCATCGTCGATCTTCTCTATCCCCTTCTCGACCCGCGCGTCGCCCGCGCGCCCAAGGTCACCTGAGGAAGCGCCCCCCATGTCCCTCATCGATTCCCTGCCCCAGACCGGCCTCCGACGGCCCGGCGCCTCCGGCGGCTTCACCCTCCGCTCCTCTCGCGCCCGCCGCTGGCGCGAGGCCACGCGGCAATTGGCGCGGCGGCCGGGCTTCCTCATCGCCC
>JBGAJI010000156.1:0-5842 GCA_044225035.1 Amaricoccus sp.
CGCCCTGGACCTGCGGCGGGGTGCCGGCGGACGTGACCATCCGAGGCTTTCAGGGCGCCTCCCTGCGGCTGCGCGACACCGGTGCCACGGACGAGCTGCTGCGCTTCATGGGCTACGAGGTCGCGGATCAGGCCGGCGCGGTGACCCGCTTCGCGCTGCCCGGCGGCAACGGCGCCGACATGATCGAGGTCGAGACCCTGCCCGGCGGGCGGCCCGCGCGGCTCGGCGCCGGCTCGGTGCATCACATCGCCTTCGCCGTGCCGGACCGGGCGGCGCAGCTCGTGGTCCGCGAGGCGCTGGCCGATACCGGGCATCAGGTGACGCCGGTGATCGACCGCGACTATTTCTGGTCGATCTATTTCCGCACCCCGGGCGGCGTGCTGTTCGAGGTCGCGACCAACGAGCCGGGCTTCGACCGGGACGAGGATACCGCGCATCTCGGCGAGGCGCTGCGCCTGCCGAAACAGCACGCCCATCTCCGGCCCTATCTCGAGCAGCATCTGGAACCGCTGACGTGATCGGCGCCTATCATCACCACGCCCGGCCGGGGAAACCCGGCGGGCCGCTGATCTTCCTGTTCCACGGCACCGGCGGCGACGAGCGGCAGTTCCTGCGCCTCGCCGACGAACTGCTGCCCGGCGCGGCAATCGTCGCCCCGCGCGGCGACGTCTCGGAGCAGGGCGCGGCGCGGTTCTTCCGCCGGACGGGCGAGGGGGTCTATGACATGGCCGACCTCGCCCGGGCGACGGAGAAGATGGCGGGCTTTCTCGCGGCGCATGTCGCGGCCGCCGCGCCCGGCCGCGTCGTCGGACTCGGCTATTCCAACGGCGCGAATATGCTCGCCAGCGTGATCTTCGCCCGGCCGGATCTGTTCGACGAGGCGGTGCTGATGCATCCGCTCATCCCCTGGACACCCGCCCCGGCGCCGGTCCGGACCCGCGTGCTCATCACCGCCGGCGAGCGGGATCCGATCTGCCCGCCGGATGCGACCCGCGCGCTCGAGGGCTGGTTCCGCGCGCAAGGCGCGCCCGTCGAGACCGTCTGGCACGCCGGCGGACATGAAATCGCAAGATCGGAGCTGGCCGCCATCGGCCGGTTCCTCGGATGAAGGGAGAAAGCGACATGGCGATCGAACCCGGCGATATCACCCTGGAGGAGACCAGCGGCAAGGGCCGCTATCTCTATCGCGCCGACGGCGCGGAGGCGGAGATGACCTTCTCCAAGGCCGGCGCGCATCTCATCATCATCGACCATACCGGGGTGCCGGACGCCTTCCGCGGCCAGGGCGTCGGCCAGGCGCTCGTCACCCGCGCCGTCGCCGACGCGCGGGCGGCGGGCAAGAAGATCCTGCCGCTCTGCCCCTTCGCGGCGGCGCAATTCCGCCGCCATCCCGACTGGACCGACGTGCTGAGCACGCGCTGACGTGAGGACGTAGCCATGAGCTGGAACCCGACGATCGACCCGACCTGCCCCGACGCGGTCAGCGCCGACCAGATCGAGACGCTGATCATCCCGCGCGCCCGCGACCTCGGCGGCTTCGAGGTGAAACGCGCGCTGCCCGCGCCGAAGCGGCAGATGGTCGGCCCCTTCATCTTCTTCGACCAGCTCGGCCCGGTCGAATTCCTGACCGGCGCCGGCATCGACGTGCGGCCGCATCCGCATATCGGCCTGTCGACCGTCACCTACCTCTTCGAGGGCGGCTTCCGGCACCGCGATTCCACCGGCGCCGACCAGTTCATCTCGCCCGGCGACGTGAACTGGATGACGGCCGGCGCCGGCGTCACCCATTCCGAACGCACCACGGCCGAGACCAAGACGCATCCGCACAAGGCCTTCGGCATCCAGACCTGGGTCGCGCTGCCGGAATCGGCCGAGGACAGTCCGGCGAGCTTCGAGCACGCGCCGAAGGCCAGCCTGCCGATGCTGGAGGCGGAGGGGGTGAAGCTGCGGCTGATCCTCGGCTCGGCCTTCGGCCAGCGCGCGCCGGTCACCACCTCGTCGGAGATGTTCTACGCGGATGTCGAGCTCGCGCCCGGCGCGCAGGTGCCGCTGCCCGACGATCACGAGGACCGCGGCGTCTACGTGGCGCAGGGTTCGATCGAGGTCGCGGGCCAGCGGTTCGAAGGCAACCAGATGATGGTCTTCCGCCCCGGCGATCGCCTCGCCGTGCGCGCGGGCCCGGCCGGCGCGCGGATCCTGCTGCTCGGCGGCGCGACATTGGAGGGGCCGCGGCACATCTGGTGGAATTTCGTCGCCTCGTCCAAGGAGCGGATCGAGGCGGCCAAGGAAGCCTGGCGCGCCGGCGATTTCCACCACGGCCGCTTCCACCTGCCGCCGGGCGACGACGGCGAGTTCATCCCTCTGCCGCCATGACGGCCGCCTGAGCGGTGACGGCCCTCCGCGCGGCGGGGGCGCACCGGGCTCACTGGCCCGTCGGGTGGCCCGGGATCGCCTTCAGATAGGTGGCGATATCCTCGCGGTCGGTGGCGGGCAGCATCGCCAGGTTCTCCTGAACCTCCGCCATCGCGCCGCCGACGGAATCGAAATCGGGCGTGAAGCCCGACTCGAAATAATAGGCGATGTCGGTCAGCGACCAGTCGCCGACGCCGCCGGCGCCCGGCGTGATGTTCGGCACGCGGCCCGTCCCCTCCGCCGCCGGCGCGCCCGACAGCCAGCGCGCCGCGTCCATCGCCCCGGCGAGGTTGCGCGGGGTGTGGCATTCGCCGCAATGGCCCGGCCCCTCGACCAGATATTGCCCGCGGGTCATCGCGGGATCGGGCGCCGGGAAATCCACGATCGGCGCCGGATCGAGGAAGGCGAGCTTCCAGAGGCCGACCCCGCGGCGGAAGCTGAACGGGAACCGCAGCCGCGAGTCCGCCTGCGCGCCCGGAACCGCCGGCAGCGTATGGAGAAACGCCGAGAGGTCGGCCACGTCGCCCGGCGTCATCCGGACGTAGGAGGCATAGGG
Source organism: Amaricoccus sp. (assembly GCA_044225035.1). GTDB lineage: Bacteria > Pseudomonadota > Alphaproteobacteria > Rhodobacterales > Rhodobacteraceae > Amaricoccus. Next base: position 2,969 of record JBGAJI010000156.1, read on the forward strand.
AAACGCGGGGTAATAGTGCCGACCCTCGGGCGAGACGCCGCGCAGCATGGCATTGGCGAGATCGCCGGTGTCCCAGGCGCCGATGCCATCCGTCGGATCGCTGGAAATGTTCGGAACGACGAAATCGCCGAACTGGGTGGCCAGAACGCGCCCGCCACCGAGGCGCAGGCGCTCCTCGTCCTTGGCGCCCGGCGCGGCGTGACAGGAGGCGCAGCCGCCGATCCAGAACACCCGCTCGCCCCGCGTCGCGTCGCCGGCCGGCAACGCGGCGATCTCGGCCGGGGGCAACCCGTTCGGCAGCGTCGCCAGATAAAAGGCGGCGACGCCGGCGAGCGCGGCGAGGATCAGCCAGCCGAGGGCGCGGCGCACGCGGGCGCGCCCGCTATTTCGAGACCCGGAAGCCCTGATGGCAACTCTTGCAACTGCCCATCACCGGCTCGATCGCCGCCTTGAAGGCATCGAGGTCGGCGGGACCGGCCCGGCCGGAGGCCTGGCGCGCGGCGGCCGTGGCCTCGGTGAACTTGGCCAGTTCGGCCTGGAAACCGGCCGCGTCTTCCCAGATCTTCGGCGACGCCTCGCTCTTCGCCGGGTTGAGCGTTCCCTCGGGGAAGAAGGCGCCGAAGGCGGAGGCGGTCGCGGCGAGCGACAGGATCGCCGCCTTGGCGACGGCCGGCGAATAGGGGATCTCGCCCTTCAGCATCCCGCCCGCGACGGCGGCGGAAGCGCCATTGCTGTCCATCAAATGCTGGCGCACCGTGATCGGATCCTCGGCGGCGAGCGCGGGAACCGACAACGCGGCGACGAGGCCGAGCGTCAAGACCTGCCTTTTCATCTGGCTTCTCCATCGTTGGCGCCGGGCCATCGGCCCCTTGGCTGTCGAGTTGGCTGGTGCCGGGCGAACGGCGGGCGCCCGGGAGGGCGATCCTTCCCTGCTTTGCCGGTTCTGTGAAGTCACGACGCGGACAACTTTGCGCGATTTTTTCGCGCGCGCGCCCTGTGTGTCAGAGACGATAGAAGGCCTTGGTGCCGGGGTCATAGACCTCGATGTCGCCCTCGCTGATGTCCTTCCAGGTGCCATGCAGCTGGAGGGTCCCGTTCATCACCGCCTCGGACACGAAGGGAAAGGTCATGAGGTTGCGAAGGCTGACGAGCACCGTCTGCTGCTCCAGCGCGAGCAGCGCCTGGTCGCGCGGCAGGCCGCGCAGCGCCTCGACGCTCGGCGCCAGCACTTCCAGCCAATGGCCGACGAAGCTGTCGCTGTTCGGCGCGCCGGGCTGTCCCGTCTCGATGTCGAAACAGCCGGCCACGCCGCCGCATTGCGAATGGCCCATGACGATCAGATGCCGGACCTTGAGCACGGTGACCGCGTATTCGATCGTCGCCGACGTGCCGTGCTGGCGCCCGTCCGGCGTGCAGGGCGGCACCAGATTGGCGATGTTGCGATGGACGAAGAACTCGCCCGCCTCGGAGCCGAAGACATCGGTCACCATCACCCGGCTGTCGCAGCAGGCGATCACCATGGCCCGCGGATTCTGCCCGTAGGTCGCCAGTTCCTGCAAGCGCGCGCGCTGTTCGGGGCTGCGTCCGGCGCGGCGCTCGCGATGCCGGGCGATCAGGAACGGCGGCAAGGGCTTGGCGAACTGCATCGGCTGATCCGTGGCTGCTGCGGGGATAGGTCGATTTCGGCTAAATTGCCGAATACATTAATCATGCGGCAGCGCACAATAGCTGTTACGTCGTAAGGTTCCCTTCACGGATTCGCCGCAAGGTCCCGCGTGGGTGAGACGGGGGAACGAATGGCCGCGCAACTTTTTCATTTCGCGTCCCACGAGGACGCGGTGCTCGACACGAGCCGGCTTCTGGTGCTGCGCCAGTCGCTTGGCGACCAGCGCTGTCGCGAAGTGGTCGAGGAGGTGGTGTTCCATCTGACCGACCGGCTGGGGCTGCTCGAAGCCGCGCTCCGGGACGGCAATCCGGCCGAGGCGCAGGTGCTCGCCTCGCGGCTGGCCGGCCTCAGCGAACAGGTCGGCCTCGCCGATTTCGCGCGGGTCTCGCGGGATCTCGGCCAGTGCCTGCAGGCCGGCGACGCGGTGGCGACCGCCGCCGTGGCCTCCCGGCTGTCGCGGCTGGGCGAGGAGTCGCTGTTCACGGTCATTCTCTACGCCGACCAGAGCGCCCTCTGACACCCCAGGCCGGCGGATTTTCGCCTCTTCCGGCGGCGCTCCGCGCCTTTTCAAGGATTTATCCGAGGAATGTGATTCCCCGGCGCCCCGGCCTCCTTTATGGTCCGGGCTTTCCCTCTGCGAGGTCGCTTGATGCCGCTCGTCCCGGATTCGGATGCTCCCGCGATCCCGCTCCATGTGGTGGACGCCGATCGCCTGCCGGGCTGGCTCGCCGCGCAGGATCCGGGGACACGGGCCTGGATCACCGCGAATGGCTTCGAGGCCGGGCTCGGCGAGACGCTGGTCCTGCCCGGGGAGGGTGGCCGCCTCGCGGCGGCGGTCGGCGGTTGGGGCACGGCGCGGGCGCGGGCGCGGGGGCGGTTCCATCTCGCCGGTATCGCCGGCAAGCTTGCCCCGGGCCGCTATCGCCTGTCGGTCGAGGCGGCGGATTTCGCGCCCGCGACCGAGGCGCTCGGCTGGCTCCTCGGCGAATACCGGTTCGAACGCTATCGCAAGTCGCCGGCGAAGGCCGTCGAACTCGTCTGTCCCGCTGGCATCGCGGCCGACGACGTCGCCGCCTTCGCGGACGCGGCGACGCTGGCCCAGGATCTCATCAACACCCCGGCGAACGACCTCGGGCCCGCGGCGCTGGAGGCGGCCTTCCTCGCCCTGGCCGCCAGTCACGGCGCGGCGACGCGGGTGACCCGCGGCG
>JBGAJI010000157.1:0-5812 GCA_044225035.1 Amaricoccus sp.
CGACGCGCGCCTCGGCCGTGCCGCGCGCCGCCTCGGCCAGCGCCGCGATCCGATAGAGCTGCGCCGCGATCAGCCGGCCGAGCGCCGCCCCCACGTGCGCGCGCGCCGCCCGCAGCCGCTCGGCGAGCACCGCCGCCTCGGCGGTCAGCGCCGCGACCACGGCGGCGTTCTGCGAGGGCAGCACCAGCTCGGTCTCCAGCACGCCGCGCAGGGTCAGAAGCTCGGCGGCCGACATCGGCGCCAGCCCGAGACCGAGCCGGCCCGCGACATCGCTCGCCTTCTCCGCCGCCTGGATCGCCGCCTCCAGCGCCGCCTCGTTCAGCCGCGGCAGCGCCACCGAGGCGCCGCGCAAGAGCCGCAGGCCCACTGTCACCGAACCGCGTCCGAGCACGCCGGTCATCGCGGCGCGCACGGCCGCCTCCAGCCCCTCGAACCCCTCCGGCAGGCGCGTCCGGAGATCGAGGCCGCGGCCGTTCACGCTGCGCGCCTCCCAGACCCAGGTCACATCGCCAACTCCGCCGGCCAGGTCGGCGAAGCCCGTCATCGATACGAGCGTCATAATGTGCCCCAATTCGCCCGGAGGATGAATCTCCGCTTAACTTTTCACCAGATTTGCTGCAAATTAACGTAGGAAGCGCAAGAGCCACGACTCCGGGGCAAACCTGCGCTAGCCTATGAACATCTCATTTACCAAAGGCCGCCCCGGTTTGGCGGCCAGAGGTAAACAGGCGGCTTCTCGCGGGTCAAGTTTCGAATGAATGATCTCATGCTCTCCTCGCTGAAATCCTACTGGGAGCGGCTGCGCGCCGGGAGGATCGCGCCCTACCGGGCCGAGATCGACCCGCGCCAGTTCGAGTCGGCGTTGGAAAACATGTTCATCCTCGAAAAGGTCAGCGCCGACAACATGCGCATCCGGCTCGCCGGCATGAAAGTCTGCGAGATGATGGGGATGGAGGTGCGCGGCATGCAGCCGGGCTATCTCATCGACGAGGCGGATCGCATGCGCTTCGACCGCCTGCTCAATGTCGTGATGAACGAGCCGGCGGTGGTGGAACTGCGGCTCGAAGCGCGGAACCGCGCCGGCACCTATCATGCCACCATGCTCCTGATGCCGCTGCGCAGCGATTTCGGCGACATCAACCGCGTGCTCGGCTGCGCCAGCGGCGAGGGAGAACTCTACGCCCCGCCGCTCGCCTTCAGCATCCAGGACGTATCGGTCACGCCGATCGAGCCGAACCAGGGCGCCGATGCGAAACGCGCCCTCCCCGGCTTCGCCGAGGAGCAGGCGCCCTTCGCCGGCCCGTCCTCCTCGCCGAAGCTGCGCTCGATCGAAGGCAATCCGAACGCCGCGTCCAAGGCCCGTTCCGTCCCGCCCCACCTCCGCGTCATCGACGGGAAATAGCGCGACCAAGAAACGGCCGCGGCGACCCGGCGGGTCGGTTTCGCGTCACGCAGGTCGCCAGGGCGCGCCCGAATTTTCCGGGGCGTCCCTGACAAGTGGAGTTTCGCTGCCCGACCCTGATCGCCGCTCCTGACCGCGACGTCGGCGGCCAAACGCGTCCCATGGGTCTTTCTCAGCTTCCCAATCGAGGGCTCGGAGCCCACGGGATACCGGCGCGGACCCGGAGGCCTCGAATCAAGGAAGCGTGCCTTTTGGCCGTGGCATCATACCCGCTCCGACCCCTTTCGTTCCATGGAATCTCCGCTTCGGTTAGCAGCTTCCTGACCGGTCGGCGCATTGCCGCCGGCCGCGACGCGGGCCTGGAGACGCATGGAGCCCGCCGAACAGTAACAATTTATTTCCGATAATTTAACAATTAACTTCACGAATCTTTAACCACGCACTGCGATAGAATTGCCTTAACTTTGAATAAGGTTCTACTCACATTGACACAACCCCGACGCTTTGAGATTTTATTTCAGTCGAACAGCGGTCCGGGTCAACGAAACCGGAAATGTGGTCGCATGTTCGCGGAATGATTAGTGGATTAACGAGTTTCGGAGAGTGATGATGAGAATGGAAGCTGCGAGTTCCTTTGTTCCGGGCGAATTGTTTCGCTCGCCGATCGCCAGCCTCCGTCTCGCTCTGAAACGCTCGATCGACATTCTCGTGGCGATGGTCATGTTGCTGGCGATCTGGCCGGCGCTCCTCTTTTTCGCGGCGATGGTCTGGCGCCGGACCGGCGGGGCGGTTCTTTTCCGCCACCGGCGCGTCGGGCGGAATGGCCAGCCGTTCGACTGCCTGAAGTTCCGCACCATGGTCCCCGACGCCGACGCGGTGCTGCGCGACCTGCTGGAAACCAGCGCGGAAGCGCGCGCCGAATGGGCCGAGACCGGCAAGCTGCGCGACGATCCCCGGGTCCTCGGCCGCGTCGGGCGCCTGCTCCGCCGCTTCAGCCTTGATGAATTGCCGCAGCTGATCAACGTGCTGCGTGGCGACATGAGCCTCGTCGGGCCGCGCCCGGTGATCCATGCCGAGCTTGCGCACTACGATGCCAACCTGCGCTGGTATCTCGCCGCCCGCCCCGGCCTGACCGGCCCCTGGCAGGTCAGCGGCCGCAACGACATCGGCTATGGCGAACGGGTCGCGCTCGATGTCGATTATGTGCGGAACATCAGCCTGCGCCGCGACGCGCTGATCCTGCTGCGCACGCCGGTCGCCATGCTGAGCGGCCGCGGCGCCTATTGAGCGGACAGGGCCGGCGACGTCCGGCCCTCAGACCCGCCCGAGCTTCGTCAGGCGCGCCTCGCGCAGACGCGCGAAATCGCTGCCGGCGTGGTAGCTCGACCGGGTCAGGGGCGTGGCCGAAACCATCAGGAAGCCCTTGCCGAAGGCCGATTTCTCATAGGCGGCGAATTCTTCCGGCGTGACGAACCGGCGGACCGCGTGATGCTTCGGCGTCGGCTGCAGATACTGGCCGATGGTCAGGAAATCGACATCCGCCGCCCGCATGTCATCCATCACCTGCGTCACCGCCTGGCGGTCCTCGCCGAGCCCGACCATGATGCCGGACTTGGTGAAGAGCGTCGGGTCGAGCTCCTTCACCCGCTGCAACAGGCGCAGCGAATGGAAATAGCGCGCGCCGGGCCGAACCTCGGGATAGAGGCCGGGCACGGTTTCGAGATTGTGGTTGAAGACGTCCGGCCGCGCCGCCACCACTACCTCCAGCGCCGAGGGCGCGCATTTGAGGAAGTCCGGCGTCAGGACCTCGATCGTGGTCTCCGGATTCTTGCGCCGCACCGCGCGGATCGTCTGGGCGATATGCTCGGCCCCGCCGTCGTCCAGATCGTCCCGGTCGACCGAGGTGATGACCACATGGTTCAGCCCCAGCTTCTCGACCGCCACCGCGACCCGCGCCGGCTCGAACACGTCGAGCGCGTTCGGGCGGCCGGTGGCGATGTTGCAGAAGGTGCAGCCCCGCGTGCAGATCTCGCCCATGATCATCATGGTCGCGTGGCCCTGGCTCCAGCATTCCCCGACATTGGGGCAGCCGGCCTCCTCGCAGACGGTGACGAGGCGGTTCTCGCGCATGATCTCGCGCGTCTTCTTGTAGCCATCCGAGGTCGGCGCCTTGACGCGGATCCAGTCCGGCTTGCGCAGGATCGGCGTGTCGGGCCGGTGCGCCTTCTCGGGATGCCGTTGCGCGCGATCGCTCAGGTCTCGGTCCGCCATCGTCTCCTCCCGCGGGGCCAAACCCGGTCCCGCGCCCCTTTCGGCCCTGTCTAGCGAAGCGCGGCGGCCTTGTCCGCGGCGATCTCGCCCGGCGCGGGCGGAATCGCCGCCTCGGCATGGCGGATTTCCTCCCGTCCCGCCTGCGCCAGGACCGAGCCGAGTTCGGTGAACCAACCGTCGTCCACCGAGAGCCGGCGGCGCGCGACGCCGATCACCCGCCGCGGCTCCGGCGCGCCGAAGCGGATCAGCGACAGGCCCGGCGCCGCCGCCCGCTCGACCCGGAGCGCGAGTTCCGGCACGAAGGTGAGGCCGAACCCCTCCTCCACCAGCCGGCAGAGCGTCGAGAGGCTGGAGGCGCGCAGGTCGAGCCGCGCCGTGTCGCGGCCGAGCGCGCAGGCCGCCAGCGCCTGGTCGGTCAGGCAATGCCCATCCTCGAGCAGGAGCAGTCGGTCATGCCCCATCTCCTCGGCCCGCGGGCGCGCGCCGAGCCCGGCGATCTGCCGCTCCGACCCCGCGAGCAGGAACCGATCCTCGAAGAGCGGCGCCTCGACCAGATCCGGCGCGTCGAGCGGCAAGGCGACCACCACCGCGTCGAGTTCCCCCTCGCGCAGTTCCTCGATCAGCGCCTGGGTGCGGCCCTCGCGCACGCCGAGATCGAGGCCGAGGTCGCGCCCGCGCAGCAGCGGCAGCGCCGCTGGCAGGAGATAGGGCGCCACCGTCGGGATGATGCCGAGCCGCAGCCGGCCGCCGAGGCCGCGCTGCCAGCGGGCGGCCTGCTGCAACTCGCGCAGCTCTTCCATGACCCGCCGGGCGTGCCAGAGGATGTCGCGCCCGGCCGGCGTCACCACGACCTCGCGCGCCCGGCGCTCGAAAAGCTGGGTGCCGATCGCGGATTCGAGCTCGCGGATCTGCACCGAGAGCGCCGGCTGGCTGACATTCACCGCCGCCGCCGCCCGGCCGAAATTCCCCTCCTCGGCCAGCGAGATCAGGTAGCGCAGCTGTCGCAGGGTGATGTCCATAACCTTATCTTATCATTTCTAGAAGGAAATACAACTTCCCCTTATGCCAGCTTGGCACTATCCCGGTGGCATACCAAGCCAGCCGCCAAGGGAAGTGGGGAAAATGGACGCGATCGTCGACGAGAAGACCGGAAAATGCCCGGTAGTGCATGGGGTGGCGACCTCCGGAGCGCGCTCGAACCGGGACTGGTGGCCGAATCAGCTGAGCCTGAAGGTTCTGCACCAGAATTCCGCGCTGTCGGACCCTATGGGGCCGGCTTTCAACTATGCCGATGAGTTTCAGAAGCTCGATCTCACCGCGCTGAAGGCCGATCTCACCGCGCTGATGACGGAATCGCAGCCTTGGTGGCCGGCGGACTACGGCCACTATGGCCCGCTCTTCGTCCGCATGGCCTGGCACAGCGCCGGCACCTATCGCCTGGCGGACGGGCGTGGCGGCGCCGGCTCGGGGCAGCAGCGGTTCGCGCCGCTGAACAGCTGGCCGGACAATGCCAATCTCGACAAGGCCCGGCGCCTGCTCTGGCCGATCAAGCGCAAGTATGGCGACAAGATCTCCTGGGCCGACCTGCTCATCCTGACCGGCAATGTCGCGCTTGAATCGATGGGTTTCAAGACATTCGGCTTCGCCGGTGGCCGGGCCGACGTCTGGGAGCCGGAGGAAGGCGTCTATTGGGGCGGCGAGGACGTCTGGCTCGCCCCGACCGACAACCCCAACAGCCGCTATTCGGGCGAGCGCGATCTGGAGAACCCGCTCGCCGCGGTACAGATGGGCCTTATCTACGTCAATCCCGAGGGTCCGGACGGCAATCCCGATCCGCTGGCGTCGGCCCGTGACATCCGCGACACCTTCGCGCGCATGGCGATGAACGACGAGGAAACCGTCGCGCTGATCGCCGGTGGCCACACCTTCGGCAAGACCCACGGCGCCGGCGACGCCGCTCTCGTCGGGCGCGAGCCGGAAGCCGCCGGCCTCGCCGAGCAGGGGCTTGGCTGGACCTCGGGCTATGGTTCGGGCCTCGGCGGCGATGCGATCACCAGCGGGCTGGAAGTGGTCTGGACCTCGACCCCGACGCGCTGGTCCAACAATTTCTTCTGGAACCTGTTCGGCTATGAATGGGAA
>JBGAJI010000023.1:0-42229 GCA_044225035.1 Amaricoccus sp.
GCGCCCAGCGAATGCCCGGTCAGCGACTTGGTCGAGGATATCTTCGGCACGTTGCCCTCGCCGAAGACGCGGCGGGCGGCCATCACCTCGGTGACGTCGCCGGCCGGCGTCGAGGTGCCATGCGCGTTGATATATTGCACCGACCGGTTGCCGATGGTCGACAACGCCAGCTTCATGCAGCGTTCGGCCCCCTCGCCCGACGGCGCGACCATGTCGTAACCGTCGGAGGTGGCGCCGTAGCCCGTCATTTCGGCATAGATCTTGGCGCCGCGCGCACGGGCGTGTTCCAGTTCCTCCAGAACCACCACCCCGCCGCCGCCGGCGATCACGAACCCGTCGCGGGTCGCGTCGAACGCCCGGCTCGCGGTGGTCGGCGTGTCGTTGTATTTCGAGCTCATCGCACCCATGGCGTCGAACAAACACGAAAGGGTCCAGTCGAGTTCCTCGCCGCCGCCGGCGAAGACGATATCCTGCTTGCCCCACTGGATCATCTCGACGCCGTTGCCGACGCAATGCGCCGAGGTCGAGCAGGCCGAGGTGATCGAATAGTTCACGCCCTTGATCTTGAACGGTGTCGCGAGACAGGCCGAGTTGGTCGAGCTCATGCCGCGGGTCACCATGAAGGGGCCCATCCGCTTCGGGCTGCCCTTCTCGATCACGATGCGATGCGCCTCGAACAGGTTCTTGGTCGAGGGACCGCCGGAGCCCATGATGAGGCCGGTGCGCTCGTTCGAGACGTCGCGCTCCTCAAGGCCCGAATCCTCGATCGCCTGCTGCATGGCGATGTAGTTCCAGGCCGCGCCATCGCCCATGAAGCGCAGCTGGCGCTTGTCCACGTGCGCGGCGATGTCGATTTCCGGCTTGCCATGCACCTGGCAGCGGAATCCGTGCTCGGCGTAATCCGGAGAGAAGACGATTCCCGAGCGCCCGGCTTTCAGAGACGCGGCGACCTCCTCGGCGTTGTTGCCGATCGAGGACACGATGCCGAGCCCGGTGACGACGACGCGGCGCATGGCCGACCTCCCTGCCTATCGCCTGACGGCGTTATTCCTGAAACAGCCCGACCTTCATGTCGGTGGTGGTGTAGATCGTCTCGCCATCCGCCTTCATCACGCCATTGGCGATGCCAAGCTTCAGCTTGCGGTCGAGAACGCGGGTAAAGTTGACGGTATATTCGACGAGCTTGACCTTGGGCGTCACCATGCCGGTGAATTTCACCTCGCCCACCCCGAGCGCCCGGCCCTTGCCGAGCATGCCCCGCCAGCCGAGGTTGAAGCCGGTCAGCTGCCACAGCGCGTCGAGGCCGAGGCATCCCGGCATCACCGGGTCGCCGATGAAGTGGCAGGCGAAGAACCAGAGGTCAGGGCGGATATCGAACTCCGCCACCACATGCCCCTTGCCGTCCGGGCCGCCATCGTCCGAAATCTCGGTGATCCGATCGAACATAAGCATGGGCGGCGCCGGCAATTGCGGGTTTCCCGGGCCGAACATCTCGCCCCGTCCGCAAGACAACAGCCCCTCGTAGTCGATGCTCGTCGGCCTGTCGCCCATGGTTCTTTCGCCGCTCCCGCCCGAAATTCGCCGTTCTGGCCGCGCGACCTCTATCATCCGCTTCGCGCCACGTGCAAGGGCGGCGCGGAACCGAAGGGCGGCGCCCGGTAACGGAAATGAGGCTGGAAAATCCTGACATATTTGGTTATGGCTTGTTCATGACGCTCCGCATCGACCAGAAGCCGCCCCTCGTCGCCGATACCGATCGGCGGCGGCGGCGTGTCCGCGCGTCCGAATGGCTGACCGGCGCCGGCCTGCGGCCCACCCGGCAACGGCTGGCGCTGGCCGAACTGCTGGTCGGCGACGGCCGCGACCGCCATGTCACCGCCGAGAGCCTGTTCGAGGCGGCGATGGATATCGACGCGCCCGTCTCGCTCGCCACGGTCTACAATACGCTCAAGACCTTCTGCGCCGCCGGCCTGCTGAACGAAGTCACCGTGGACGGCACCCGCTCCTATTTCGACACGCGGGTCGACGAGCATCCGCACTACTATTGGGAAGAGGATGGCCGGCTGACCGACGCTCCCATGGACGCCGTCCGCCTCGTCGGCGCGCCGGTCGTGCCCGATGGCGCGACCCTGGCCCGCGTCGATGTGGTCATCCGCCTGCGCCGCGCCGACTAAGACGCCGCCAACGGTATTTACCAAGGCCGGGCGTTTACGAACTCTTCATACTCGCTTTGCCGTGACCCCCGCCGTTTGCTAGCATGGCGCCTGGGGGGCTCACGTCATGCGCTGGTTTATCTTGCTGTTTTCGCTGGCTTTCGCCTGTGCCCTGCCGGGCGCCCGCGCGGCTGAGACCGGGTTTTCGCAAACCGATCTCTTCGCCGGCTTCGACGCGCGGGATCTCGACGCGGCGGAGCGACGGCTGGTGCTCGCCGCGCTCGCCGCGACCGGCGACTACGACGGGCCGATCGGCGGCGGCTGGGGCGCGGCGGGTCAGCGCGGCATCGACGGCTACGCCGCGCGCGAATTCGAGGCGGCGCCGCTGAACCTGCACGCCGCGACGCTGGTCATCGGCTTCACCGAGGAGATCGCCCGCGACGGCTGGGATCTCGCCTATCTGGCGGAGGCGCGCCTGTCCTTCGCCCTGCCCTTCGCGCTGATCGAGGACGCGGCGACCGCGGACGGCCCCGGATGGCGCACCCGCGACGGCGGCGTCGCGGTCCACACCGCGCGCCAGACCGACGCGCAAGCGGTGGCCTGGCACCGCGCCGTCGTCGCCGCGCAGGATCGCGCCGGCGCGGCCGAGGTGCTGCGCCGGGCGGATCTCATGGTCTCGATCGCGGACATGGCGGACGGCACCCGAATCTATCAGCGCTCGGACTATCTCGACGGCGGCTGGAGCACGATCCGCGTGTTGAGCGCCCCGGGCCAGCGTCACCGCGCCAATCTGATCGCGGCCAGCATCGCGCCGGGCGAGCCGACGCCCTGGGACATGCCCGAAGGCGGCCTGCTCGCCGCGCTCGTCGCCCGGACCTTCGAGCGGCTGGCCGAGACGCGCCCGACGCCGGTCGCCGCGCCCCGCCCGGCCGATATCGAGGAGGGCGTGGTCGAGGAGATGGTCACCACCGGTTCCGGCTTCTATCTCGGGCCGCGGCTGCTCGTCACCGCCGCGCATGTCGTTCAGGGTTGCGAACGGCTGGCGCTGGCCGATGGCACCGCGCTCGAGCTGCTGGCCGCCGATGGTGATCTCGATGTCGCGGCGCTGCGCACCGAACGGCCCGCCGCGTCCTGGCTGCGCCTGGCCTCGGCCGGCGAGGTCCGGCTCGGCCAGCGCGTCAGCGCGCTGGGCTATCCCTATTTCGGCCTGTCGGGCACCAGCCTCAACATCACCGGCGGCAATGTCAGCGCGCTCGCCGGCATGGACGACGACGCCCGTTTCCTCAGCATCAGCGCCCCGGTACAGCCCGGCAACAGCGGCGGCCCGCTGCTCGACCGCCGGGGCGCGGTGGCCGGCGTCGTGGTCGCGCGCCTGTCCGACGGCTATATCTCCGAAACCACGGGCAGCCTGCCGCAGAACGTGAATTTCGCGCTCCGCGACGTCGAACTCGCCGGCTTCCTGCGCGGCAATGGCCTGTCCCCGTCGGACCGCGGCCTGCCCGCCTTCGACATGGACGATGGCGCGCCGGCCGAGATCGCCGATATCGTGGTGCCGATCGTCTGCGACTGATGGTGGCTCAATGCCCGGCGCGGGCGCCGACGGCGGCGCCGAAGGCCTGAAACAGGGGGCGCGAGACGGGATCGTTCGCGGCGTTCCACTCCGGGTGCCACTGCACCGCCATCGCAAAGCCGGGCGCCGCCTCGATCACGATCGCCTCGGGCGTCGTGTCCGGCGCGTAGCCTTCGATGACCACCCGGTCGCCCTTTTCGAGGATGCCCTGGCCGTGCAGCGAGTTCACCATCACCTCCTCCGAGGCGAGGATGCGGTGGAAATGCCCACCGCGGGCGAGCCGCACCGTATGCCGATGCTCGAACTTCTCTTCCAGCGTCCCGTCCGGCGGCATGCGATGGTTGATCCGACCAGGAATCTCGCGAATCTCGGGATGCAGCGTGCCGCCGAAGGCGACGTTGAACTCCTGGAAGCCTCGGCAGATGCCGAAGACCGGAACCCCGCGCGCCACGCATTCGCGGATCAGCGGCAGCGTCACGGCGTCGCGGTCGGGGTCGAACATGCCGTGCTTCTCGGTCGGCTCGTGGCCGTAGTGGCTCGGATGCACGTTCGGCCGTCCGCCGGTCAGCACGAAGCCGTCGCAGGCCGCGACGAGATCGGCGATCGCCCCGACCCGCGGCAGCGCCGGCACGACGAGCGGGATCGCCCCGGTCAGCTCGGCCACCGCCTCGATATTGGCGACGCCGACGGCCTGAACCGCGTACTGATCATTGATGAGGTGAGCATTTCCGATGATACCGACAATCGGTCTGGACATTGCGCGCGACGATCCGAAGCAACTGGAACCACGGGTAGCAAGAATAGGCCCGCGCCGCGGGTGCGTCGAGCCGAAACGACCGCTTCGAGGCGCGAATCACAGGGATTTCAGCGCGGAACGCGCGACTTGCGCCATGTCTCTCGCCGAATCTCCTGTTGGCATGCTGCGCCGCGGGAAAGGTCGCGGTCGTGCGACCAACTTGACCTCGTTCGCGCCGCCGTGAGACCGTCCGCCGCCCGGCCAGTGGAGGAAGTGATGCGTGTCGAAACCGAGGCCCCGACCATCCGGCTCGCGGATTACCAGCCGCCCGACTGGCTGGCCGAGACGGTGGATCTCGCCTTCACCCTGCGCCCCGGCGGGACCCGCGTCCGCGCGCGGATCGCCTTTCGCCCCAACCCCGCCCGCGCCGGCGCCGGCCCGCGCGATCTCGGCCTCGACGGCCGCGGGCTCAGGCTGATCGCCGCCACCATCGACGGCGCGCCGGTCCCGGAGAACGCGCTCAGCCTCGACGGCGAGGGCCTGACCGTCGCCGCCGATCTGGTGCCGCAAGGCGGCTTCGTCTGGGAGGCCGAGACCGAGATCGCGCCCGAGGCCAATACCGCGCTCGAAGGGCTCTATATCTCGCGCGGCATGTATTGCACCCAGTGCGAGGCGCAGGGCTTTCGCAAGATCACCTATTTCCCCGACCGCCCCGACGTGATGGCAACCTATCGCGTGCGGATCGAGGGCCCCGCCGACGGGAGCGCGCCGGTGCTGCTGTCGAACGGCAATCTCGTCGCCAGCGGGCCGGGCTGGGCCGAGTGGCACGACCCCTTTCCGAAGCCGAGCTATCTCTTCGCGCTGGTCGCCGGCGATCTCGTGGCGTTCGAGGATCATTTCACCACCCGCTCCGGTCGCCGCGTCCTGCTGCAGATCTGGGTGCGCGCCGGCGACGAGACGCGCTGCGCCTATGCGATGGACGCGCTCAAGCGCTCGATGCGCTGGGACGAGGAGGAATACGGCCGCGAATACGATCTCGACCGGTTCATGATCGTCGCGGTCGACGATTTCAACATGGGCGCGATGGAGAACAAGGGTCTCAACATCTTCAATGCCCGCTACGTCCTCGCCAGCCCGGAAACCGCCACCGACGCCGACTACAAGGCGATCGAGACCATCATCGCCCACGAATATTTCCACAACTGGACCGGCAACCGGATCACCTGCCGCGACTGGTTCCAGCTCTGCCTCAAGGAAGGGCTGACGGTCTTTCGCGATCAGCAATTCTCGGCGCATGAGCGCAGCGCGGCGGTGAAGCGGATCGAAGACGTGATGCGCCTGCGCGGCGCGCAGTTCCGCGAGGACGACGGCCCGCTCGCCCATCCGGTCCGGCCGGACCACTATGTCGAGATCAACAATTTCTACACGGCGACGGTCTACGAGAAGGGCGCCGAGTTGATCGGCATGCTGCGCCGCCTCGTCGGGCCGGAAACTTACCGCGCCGCGCTCGACCTCTATTTCGAGCGCCACGACGGCCAGGCCTGCACCATCGAGGACTGGATCAGGGTGTTCGAGGACGCCTCCGGCCGCGACCTCTCCCAGTTCAAGCGCTGGTATTCCCAGGCCGGCACGCCCCGCGTCACGGTCTCCGAGACCTGGGACGGCGGGCGCTACACGCTCACCCTCGCCCAGTCGACGCCGCCGACGCCCGGCCAGCCGGAGAAGGCGGCGCTGGTCATTCCCGTCGCCTACGCGCTGCTCGACGGCGCGGGCGGCGAGGTGGCTTCCGGCGTGCTGGAACTGACCGAGCCGCGCCAGAGCTTCGACTGGACCCTCGCCGCCCGGCCGGTGCCCTCGCTCCTGCGCGGCTTCTCGGCGCCGGTGCTCCTGGAGCGGGAGACGACGCGGGTCGAGCGCGCCTTCCGCCTCGCCCATGACGGCGACCCGTTCAACCGGTGGGAAGCCGGGCGCGCCGCCGCGCTGGACGCGCTCGCGGCGCTGGTCGCCGATGCCGACGCGCCGGCCGACGCGGGTTATCTCGAGGCGCTCGCCGCGCTCGCGGACGACCCGCGCCCCGATCCGGCCTTCAAGGCGCTGGCCCTCGGCCTGCCGACGGAGGAGGAAGCCTTCGCCTATCTCGCGACCGCCACGCCGCCCGATCCGCTCGCCGTGCACCACGCGCGCGAGCGCCTGCTCGCCGCGGTGGCGACGGCGCTCGGTGACCGGCCGGCGCGGCTCTATGCCGAGAACGCGGTGCCCGGCCCCTACGCCCCGGACGCGGCCGCCGCGGGACAGCGCGCGCTTCGGGCGCGCGCGCTCGAATTTCTGACCGCGCTCGACCCGGAGGCGCGCGACGCCGCCGCGCAATTCTCCGCCGCCGACAATATGACCGAGCGGATGACCGCGCTTACCCTCCTCGTCGGCCGCGGGCGGGGCGAAGCGGCGCTCGCCGCCTTCTACGACGACTGGCGCGCCGACCGGCTGGTGATCGACAAATGGTTCGCCGTCCAGGCCGCCCGCGCGCGGCCTGAGATCGCGGTCGAGACCGTCGCGGCGCTGACCCGCCATGCCGATTTCGACTGGCGGAACCCCAACCGCTTCCGCGCGTTGATCGGCACTTTCGCGCTCGGAAACCTCGCCGGCTTCCACCGCGCCGACGGGGAGGGCTACCGACTGTTCATCGACTGGCTGATCCGGCTCGATCCGGTCAATCCGCAGACCACCGCGCGGCTGACCGCGACGATGGGCAACTGGACCCGCTTCGACGCAGGCCGCCGCGCACGGCTGCGCGCGGAACTGGAACGGCTCGCGGCGCTGCCCGGACTGTCGCGCGACACCGGGGAAATCACCGGCCGCCTGCTGCGCGCGGAGAACGGCTGACGGGGGCCGCCACCGCGCGGGCGGGTCCCTTGTCACATTCGCGTTATGCTGTCACGGTAGGCACAGGCCATGAAAGACGTGCTGGACCAGCTGATCGAGGAACGCGCGCCCTGGCTCCGGCGCGAAGGGGCGAGAGTCGATCTCGCCCGCCGGCTGCTGCACCGCGTCCTGCAATACAGGCGCACGCTTCGCGTCGCCGAGGCGCTGGCGCCGATGCCCGGTCCCGACATCATGCTGTCGCTGGCCGAGATGATCGCCCTGCATGTCGAGACCACGGGTCTCGAGCATCTGCCGAAGACCGGCCCCGCGCTCGTCATCGCCAACCATCCGACCGGAATCGCCGACGGCATCGTGCTCTACGGCGCCCTCGCCAAGGCGCGGCCGGACCTGTTCTTCTTCGCCAATTCCGACGCGCTGCGCATCATGCCGCAGCTCGAAGCGGTGATCGCCCCGGTGGAATGGCGTCCCGAGAAGCGCAGCCACCGGCAAAATCGCGAGACCATGGCCTATGCGCATCGCGCTTTCGAGGCCGGGCGGATCGGCGTGCTCTTCCCTTCCGGCCGGCTGGCCAAACGCCGTTGGCTGTCGCTGCACGAGCGGCCGTGGATGGCCTCCGGCGCGATGATGGCGCGGCGCTTCAACCTGCCGGTTGTGCCGCTGCATATCACCGCGCGGAACTCGGCTTTGTTCTATCTCTTCGACCGGCTGCATCCGACCTTGCGCGACATCACCCTGTTCCACGAGGTGCTGAACAAGGTGCGCCAGCCCTATCGCCTGACGCTCGGGCCGGCGATCGACCCCGACCTCTTGCCCGCCGGCTCGGCCGAGGCGATCGAGGTGATGCGCGCCCGCACGTTGGAGCTCGGCGGCAGGAAGCCGCAGACGGTGCTGACGGCCCCGGTCTACGGCCGCGGGCTGAAGCCGGCGCGACTGCCCGGATGACCGTGCCCGACGATCCCACCCTTGCCGAAAAGGCGCCGCGCGGCTAAGCCTCGCCGACGCCGAAACGAGGACTGGGAATGGCCGAACTCGCCTATACGGAGCCGGAACCGAAGATCATCGCCGGAGCGAAGGGCGACTGGGAGATGGTGATCGGGCTCGAAGTCCATGCCCAGGTCACCTCGAAGGCCAAGCTCTTCTCCGGCGCCTCGACCACCTTCGGCGCCGCGCCCAATTCCAACGTCAGCCTGGTGGACGCCGCGATGCCCGGCATGCTGCCGGTGATCAACGGTTATTGCGTCGAGCAGGCGGTGCGTACCGGCCTCGGGTTGAAGGCGCGGATCAATCTCTATTCGCGCTTCGATCGCAAGAACTACTTCTATCCCGACCTGCCGCAAGGCTACCAGATCAGCCAGCTCTATCATCCGATCGTCGGCGAGGGCGAAATCCTCGTCGACATGGCGCCGGGCATCGCCCGCAAGGTGCGGGTCGAGCGCATCCATCTGGAGCAGGACGCCGGCAAGTCGGTGCATGACCTCGACCCGAACCTGTCCTTCGTCGATCTCAACCGCTCCGGCGTCGCGTTGATGGAGATCGTCTCGCGTCCCGACATTCGCGGGCCGGAGGAGGCGGCGGAATATGTGCGCAAGCTGCGCCAGATCCTGCGCTATCTCGGCACCTGCGACGGCAATATGCAGGAGGGGAGCCTGCGCGCCGACGTGAATGTCTCGGTCCGGCCGAAGGGTTCGACCGAGCTCGGCACGCGCTGCGAGATCAAGAACATGAACTCGATGCGCTTCATCACCCAGGCGATCGACTACGAGGCGCGGCGACAGATCGCCATTCTCGAGGACGGCGGCGCGATCGACCAGGAGACCCGCCTCTACGATCCGAACCGCGGCGAGACCCGGTCGATGCGGTCGAAGGAAGAGGCGCATGACTATCGCTATTTCCCCGATCCCGACCTGCTGCCGCTGGAACTCGACGCCGACTGGATCGCCGGCATCGGCGCCGGGCTGCCGGAACTGCCCGACGCCAAGAAGGCGCGTTTCGTGCTCGACTACGGCATGACCGAATACGACGCGGGCGTGCTGACCGCCGAGACCGCCAGCGCCGACTATTTCGAGGCGGTGGCGGCGGGGCGCGACGGCAAGCAGGCGGCGAACTGGGTGATCAACGAGCTGTTCGGCCGCCTGAACAAGGAAGGCCGCGGCATCGAGCAGAGCCCGATCTCCACCGGCCAGCTCGGCGGCCTCCTCGACCTCATCGCCTCGGGCGAGATTTCCGGCAAGATCGCCAAGGAGCTGTTCGACATCCTCTGGACCGAGGGCGGCGATCCGGCGACAATCGTCGAAGAGCGTGGGCTGCGCCAGGTCACCGACACGGGCGCGATCGAGGCGGCGGTGGACGCCGTGATCGCCGCCAACCCCGACAAGGCGGCGGCGGCGCGCGAGAAGCCGTCGATGGCCGGCTGGTTCGTCGGCCAGGCGCTGAAGGCCTCGGGCGGCAAGGCCAATCCGCAGGCCGTCAACGCGCTGGTGCGGGCGAAGCTCGGGCTCGACTGACCGGGAGGGGAAGGATGACCTACTACGACTACAAGGTGGTCCCGGCGCCGCGCCGCGCGCGCAAGGCGAAAGGCGTCGCCGCCGGACCGGATCTCTTCGCCCTCACCCTGACCGAGGCAATCAACGAGGTGGCGCGGCAGGGCTGGGAATATTACCGCTCCGAGGCGCTGGCGATGGAGGCGCCGTCCGGCTGGTTCAAGCGGGGCGGGGTCGAGGAACAGGTGATGCTGATCTTCCGCCGCCCGCGCGAGCACCTTAGTCCCCGCCTCGCCGCCGCGCCGTCCGAGGCCGGAACCCCGCGCGAGCCACTGGATGCCGGTCCCCGCCTCGAGCCGGGACTCACCTCCCCTGAGCGGCACGCGATCGGGCGCCCCATGGGCGAGCGTCCCGCCAGCCAGCATCCCGTCCATTCGCGTCGCGAGCCCGGCCGGGTCGAGCCGCGGGTGGTGGAGGAGCCTTCCGCGCCGCCCTCGGTGACGCCCCTTCGTTCCAGCCCGCGCCTCGGACCCGCCGACGAAGTCTGAACAGCTGATCGACACCGGGCTGTCGCCGACCGTTTTGCGTCGGCTCAGCCCTGATCCGGCCCGCCGAGATCGAGCGCCAGCGCATGCAGGCCGCCGTCCAGTTCCGCGCGCAGCGCATCATGCACGGCGCGGCCGCGCTGCACCCGGCTCAGCCCGGCCAGCGCCGCCGCGCGCATCACCACGCGGAAATGCGTACCGCCACCCTCGCGCCAGCCGCCATGGCCGCGATGCTGTTCGCTCTCGTCGAAGACTTCGAGGCGGGTCGGCGCGAAGGCGGCGGCGAGCTTTGCTTCGATCGTCTCGGCCCTGACCGCCATGCCTTCCCCTGCTCCTCGCGGAACGGGCTTGGCCCCCGCCGCCAAAACACTAGACTGATGCGCCCGAGTCGCAAAGCTGAAAGGACCGGCCCGAAATGAGCCGCCGCTCGCCCTTCGATTTCGATATTTCCGTGTCCGGCGACAAGAAGCGGCGGGCGCGCTCGCGTGGCCTGAGCGGCGCGATCGAGACCTCCAGCCGGACATGCGACAAGCCGGGCTGCGACAAACCGGGCAAGTTCCGCGCCCCGAAATCACCCGATCATCTCGACGAATTCCTGTGGTTCTGCATGGACCACATTCGCGAGTACAATCTGAAGTGGAACTTCTTTCAGTCGCATTCCGACGCTGAGCTCGAACAGCAATTCGCCGCCGACCGGGTCTGGGAACGCCCCACCCAGCCGTTCAGCGCCACCGTCGGCCGCGGGCAGCCGCATGCCGAGGGCCGCGCCTGGCAGCGGTTCGGCTTCGACGATCCGACCGAGGTGCTGGGCGACAAGGCGACGCTCAATCCCGGCGCCGCGCGTGGCGCGACCCGGCCGCAGCGCCGTCTGCCGCCGACCGAGCGGAAGGCGCTCGAGATCCTCGACGCGCAGGACCATCAGAGCAAGTCCGAGATCCGCAAGATGTACAAGGCGCTGGTCAAGGACCTGCACCCCGACATGAACGGCGGCAAGCGCGACGACGAGGCGCGGCTGAGCGAGGTGGTCTGGGCCTGGGAGCAGATCAAGGCCAGCCGCAGCTTCCGCGACTGAGGCCCGCTTCCGACCCGCGCCGCGGCGGACTAGGGCGCGGTGCCGAAATGCACCTCCTGCAGCACCGGCGGCTGCGGACCGCAGGCCGCGAGCAACAGGCCGGCGGCGACGAGAACGAGGCGGATGCGCGATCCCATGACATACTCCTTGTTAAGCGGGCGAAAATCTCGACGCGAGTGACGAGTGTCGGGCGGGCCGGTGCGACAAGTCAAGCGCGGGCGCGCGCGGTGGTTAGCCCCAGCCCGTGAGCCCGGCCGGCCGGTGCCTTGCATCGGCCGCGCAATTGCGACAAAACCCCGTGGGACGCGTGCACCGGCGCCGTCCGATGCTTGGCCCGGAACGGGCCAGTCTGGGGAGCGGAAAGAATGGCGGACGGCGGAATGGAAATGCTGGGGGAGCCGACCAAGGATTTCAGCGTCCGCGAGCTGTTCGGCATTGATTCCGACATGACGGTCAAGGGCTTCGCCGAGCCTTCGGACCGGGTGCCCGACGTCGATCCGACCTATCGCTTCGACCGCGACACCACGCTCGCCATCCTCGCCGGCTTCGCCCACAACCGCCGCGTGATGATCCAGGGCTATCACGGCACCGGCAAGTCGACCCATATCGAGCAGGTGGCGGCGCGGCTGAACTGGCCGTGCATCCGCATCAACCTCGACAGCCATATCAGCCGCATCGACCTGGTCGGGCGCGACGCGATCGTGCTGCGCGACGGCAAGCAGGTGACGGAGTTCCGCGAGGGCCTGCTGCCCTGGGCGCTCCAGCATCCCTGCGCGCTCGTGTTCGACGAATACGATGCCGGCCGGCCGGACGTGATGTTCGTGATCCAGCGCGTGCTTGAGGTGGACGGCAAGATGACGCTGCTCGACCAGAACAAGGTCATCCGCCCGCATCCATTCTTCCGGCTGTTCTCGACGGCGAACACCGTCGGCCTCGGCGACACGACCGGGCTCTACCACGGCACGCAGCAGATCAACCAGGGCCAGATGGACCGCTGGTCGATCGTGGTGACGCTGAACTACCTCGCGCATGACGCCGAGCAGAATATCGTGATCGCGAAATATCCCGGCTATGACACCGCCGAGGGCCGGAAGACGATCAGCCGCATGGTGACCGTGGCCGACCTTACCCGCTCGGCCTTCATGAACGGCGACCTCTCGACGGTGATGAGCCCGCGCACCGTGCTCGCCTGGGCCGAGAATGCTCGGATCTTCGGCGACGTCGGCTTCGCCTTCCGCCTGACCTTCCTCAACAAATGCGACGAGCTGGAGCGGCAGACGGTCGCGGAATTCCTACCAGCGCTGCTTCGACAAGGAACTGCCCGAAAGCGCGGTCAGCGTCAGCCTCGGCTGACCGATCCGCGCGCCGCGGGATCAGGCGCGGTCCTGACAGAACTGCTGGTAGAGCGTCCGCATCAAGGCTAGCGCCGCGGGATGGTCAAGCCTGTAGTAAAGGCTGCGGTGATCGCGGCGCACCGCGATGATCCCCTCGTCCTTGAGCCTGGCGAGATGCTGCGACATCGAGGTCTGCGCGATCCCCGTCGCCGCGATCAGCGCGCCGACATTCCGTTCGCCCTCGACGAGGCAACAGAGGATCATCAGCCGCTGAGGATTGGCGAGCCCTTTCAGGAATCCTGCCACCTCATCGGCCCGTTCCGCCATCGTCTGGCTCAAATCGCTCGGAATCTCCATCTCGCCCCTTCACATTTCATATTTTTATCATATTATTATTTTATGGAATTACAAGCACCGGAGGCGAAAGTGACGGAAGAGAAGGACTACAAGGCGATCATCGCGGGCATCAGCGGTTACACGGCGGAGCTGCGCCGCGCGGTGCCTTCGGTGATGCAAGGCTTCGGCGCGATGGCCAAGTCCGCCTCCGCCGGCGGGCTGCTCGACCAGAAGACGAAGGAACTCGTCGCGCTTGCGATCGGCGTCACGCAGAAATGCGACGGCTGCATCGGGTATCACAGCAAGGCGCTGGTCGATCTCGGTGCGACGCGGGAGGAAGTCGCCGAACTGCTTGGCATGTGCGTCTATATGGGCGGCGGACCCGCGCTGATGTATTCCGCCGACGCACTGCGCGCCTTCGACCAATTCTCCGGCCAGGCGAAGTCGGGCCAGGCGGTCACCGCCTGACCCGGGGTTGGCGTTCAGGCCCCGCGCGCGGCCATCGTCGCGCGCGTCCACCAGTCGAGATCGTCGAGCATCGCCTTCGCGGCCGAGAGGATGTTTTCCTCGATGCTCTCGATCTTCGCGTCCGGACCGGCCTGCATCAGCTTGAAGAAGTCGCCGCCGCCGATGTGAACGCCGAACCGGGTCGGCACCATCTGCAATTCCACGGCGATCATCCGCAGATGCTCGGCCGCCCGCGCGCCCCCCATCGAGCCATAGCCGAACACCGCGCAGGGCTTGCGCACCCATTCAACGTAGGCCTGGTCCAGCGCGTTCTTCAGAACGCCGGGGATCGAGTGGTTGTATTCCGCCGTGACGAAAATGAAGCCGTCGAAGGTGCCGACCTTCTTCTGCCAGGCGATCGCCTGGGGATCCTTGCTCGGCACCCAGGCGTTCGACGAGACCTCGTTGAAGAACGGCAGGTCGAAATCGCGCAGGTCGACGAGCTCGACCTCCCAATCCTCCCGCTGGGCCGCGAGGTCGAAGATCCATTTCGCCGGCTTCCCGCCAAAGCGGGTGTCGCGGGTCGAGCCGATGATGACGGCGATACGGGGTTTTGCCATGGAGCTCTCCTGTCGGTGCTGGTATCGAAACGATACCGGAGGGCCTAACGTTCCGGGCGAATTGCGCAAGGAGGCACGGGTTTGCCACTAGGTGACACCGACGAAACCGGTGATTGCGCGCGGATCAGCGAATTGCTCGCGCGGGTCGGCGACAAATGGACCGTGCTGGTGGTGCGCGCGCTCGGGACGAGTCCGATGCGCTTCAACGCCTTGCGCCGCCATATCGGCGGCATCTCCCAGAAGATGCTGACCAGCACCCTGCGCGGCCTCGAACGCGACGGTTTCGTGGTTCGCACCGTCGCGCCGACCATGCCGCCGCAGACCGAATACGCGCTGACCGACCTCGGCCGCGGCCTCCTGATCCCGATCGGCGCGCTCGCCATCTGGACGATCGAGAATGCCGAGCGGATCGAGAGCGCGCGCCGCGCCTATGCCGCGCGGGAGGCCGCCAGCGCGGGCTTGCGCCCGGCCGCGGCGCGTGTTTTCTCGCGGGCATGACGAAGCCGCCCGACAATCCAGCCGAGCCGTTCAAGAAGGCGCTGGCCGAGGCCACCAAGGCGATGGCCGGGCAGCCCGAGCTGACGGTCGCCTTCTCGGTCGATCCCCCCGGTTGCTCGAACGCCGCCATGCGCCTGCCGCAGGTGACGCGGCGCATGACCCGCGACGAGGTGATGCTGGCGCGCGGCACGGCGGATTCCTACGCCTTGCGCCTGCGCTACCACGACGATGCGACGCATCGCCGCTATGCTCCCGCCGGTGATGTCGCCGCGGCGCTGTTCGAGAGCATGGAGACCGCGCGCTGCGAGGCGATGGGCGCGCGCGCCATGCCGGGCACCGCCGGCAATATCGACGCCAAGATCGCCGACGAGGCCCGCCGCCTCGGCTATGCCGAGATCACCGATCCGAACAAGGCGCCGATGGCGCAGGCGGCCGGCTATCTCGTGCGCCATCTCGCCACCGGACGCGACCTGCCGCGCGGCGCGCAGAACGTGATGAACCTCTGGCGCGATCATCTGGAGGGTCGGGCCAAGGACACGCTCCAGGGTCTAGACGCGGTGCTCGGCGACCAGCAGGCTTTCGCGCGCTTCGCCCGTCGGGTGATCGAGGATCTCGGCTACGGCGACCAGCTGGGCGAGGATCCGGACGCCGAGGATCTGGAGGACGAGACCGAGGAGAGCGAAGAGGAGAACGCCCGCGAGGATTCGACCGGCGGCGAGGACCAGGAGGATTCCGACGAGCAGGAGAGCTCCGAGGACGCGCCCGCCGATCAGGCCACCGACGCCCAGCAGATGCGGGCCGACGTGGCCGAGACCGACGATTCCGAGCTGGCCGAGGATGTCGAGCTGCGCGACGGCGAACCGCCGGAGCACCGCTCGCCGCCGCCGCATTCCGACGCCGATCCGGCCTACAAGGTTTACCTGACCAAGTTCGACGAAGAGATCGCCGCCGAGGATCTGGCCGACCCTGCCGAGCTCGACCGTCTGCGCGCCTATCTCGACCAGCAGCTCGAACCGCTGCGCGGCGCCGTCTCGCGGCTGGCCAACCGGCTGCAACGCCGGCTCCAGGCGCAGCAGAACCGCGCCTGGGAGTTCGATCTCGAGGAAGGCACGCTCGACGCCGGCCGGCTGGCGCGGGTGGTAGCCAATCCGATGACGCCGCTCAGCTTCAAGCGCGAGCGCGACACGGAGTTTCGCGACACCGTGGTGACGCTGCTGCTCGACAATTCCGGCTCGATGCGCGGCCGGCCGATCTCGATCGCCGCGATCTCGGCCGATGTGCTGGCACGTACGCTCGAACGGTGTCAGGTGAAGGTCGAGATCCTCGGCTTCACCACGCGCGCCTGGAAGGGTGGCCAGAGCCGCGAGGCCTGGCTCGCCGCGCATCGCCCGCCGCAGCCGGGGCGGCTGAACGACCTTCGCCACATCATCTACAAATCCGCCGAGGCGCCCTGGCGCCGGGCGCGCCCGAACCTCGGGCTGATGATGAAGGAGGGGCTCCTCAAGGAGAATATCGACGGCGAGGCGCTGGAATGGGCGCATCGCCGCCTTGCCGCGCGGCCCGAGGCGCGGCGGGTGCTGATGGTGATCTCGGACGGCGCGCCGGTGGACGATTCCTCGCTGTCGGTCAATCCGGCGAACTATCTCGAAAAGCACCTGCGCGATGTGATCGCGATGATCGAGCGGCGCCGCGCGGTCGAGCTCATCGCCATCGGCATCGGCCATGACGTGACCCGATACTACGGTCGCGCCGTCACCATCACCGATGTCGAGCAGCTGGCCGGCGCGATGACCGAGCAGCTGGCCGCGCTCTTCGACAACGACCCCGCCCGCGCGACGCGGCCGGGGCGGCGCGCGACCCGGCGCTAGGCGACTCAGCCGAAATCTCAAGAAAGCCGGAACCGCCCGCGCGTGGCCGCGTTTGACGCGGGCGGGGCCGATGGTCCGGCGCCGTCATGCGTGCCATAGTGGGCGACCACCCTCTTTTTTCACGGAGATTTCGTCCATGAACTCTGGTTATTCCGGCATCCTCGGCCTTGTCATCCTCGCCCTCGACATCTGGGCGATCATCTCGGTCGTCGGCTCGCGCGCCGAGACGCTGAACAAGGTGCTCTGGGTGCTCGGCATCATCGTGCTGCCCCTCATCGGCTTCATCGCCTGGCTGGTTTTCGGGCCGCGGGCCTCTCGGGCCTGACGGGGGAGCGCGGCGTTTCATGAAGCTCACCATCTGCCCGACCTGCGGCAATCTCCTGCAGTTCGAAAGCATGTCCTGCCGCTGCGGCGCGCCGCTCGGCTTCATCCCGGGCAACATGGAACTCAGCGCGCTGATCACGCGCTTCGGCGGGGTGGTCTCGCCGAAGGCGCGGCCGGAGGAGGAATGGCATCCTTGCGGCAACGCGAAGAAGGCCGGCTGCAACTGGCTGGTGCCGGTCGAGACGCACGAGCCCTATTGCCTCGCCTGCCGGCTGAATCGCGACGTCGCCGATCTGTCCGATCCCGCGCATCTGGCGAAATGGCGCGCGATCGAATGCGCCAAGCGCCGGCTCATCTATTCGCTGATGCGGCTCGGTCTGCCGATCGCCGCGCAGGGCGATGGCGAGGCGCGTGGCCTCGCTTTCGATTTCCGCGCCTCGACCAAGGACGAGCAGGTGTTCACCGGCCATGCGAACGGCCTCATCACCATCAATATCGCCGAGGCCTGCTCGGCGGAGCGCGAGCGGCAGCGGGTCGCTCTCGGCGAGCCCTATCGCACGCTCGTCGGCCATATGCGGCACGAGGCGGGACATTTCTATTGGGATCTCCTCGTCTGGGACGGCGGCCGGATCGAGGAATGCCGCGCCATCTTCGGCGACGAGACCGAGGACTACGGCGAAGCGCTCAAGCGGCACTATGCGCGAGGCCCGCGCGAGGGGTGGGAGAAGTCCTTTGTCAGTTCCTATGCCGGGGCGCATCCCTGGGAAGATTTCGCCGAGACCTGGACGCATTACCTCCACATCGTCGATACGCTCGATACCGCCGCGACCTTCGGCCTGACCGTGGTTCCGGGGGATGCGCCGAAGCCGGCGACGATCACGATCGACCCCTACGCCGCGCCGGATATCGACAGCCTGCTCGCCGCCTGGCTGCCGCTGACGGCGGCGGTCAATGCGCTGAACCGCAGCATGGGCCAGCCCGACCTCTATCCGTTCGAACTCGCCCCGCTCGCGGTGGCGAAGCTCGGGTTCATCCACGATCTCGTTCACCCGACCCGCGGCGAACGCGCGGCCGACGCGGCCCCGGCGCGCGTCACCGCGACTTGACTCGCCTCTCCCGGAAGGACTCGCCCTCATGAAAATCTTCGCTTGCCAGAATTGCGGCCAGCTCGTGCATTTCGAGAATACCGGCTGCATGAATTGCGGCGCGCCGCTCGGCTTCCTGCCGGCGACCCTCACGCTCAGCGCGCTGGCGCCGGCCGACGGTGGTGGCCAGCTGGCGCTCGGCGGCACGGGCGAAGTCTGGCTGCCCTGCGCCAACGCGGAAATCCTCGGCTGCAACTGGATGGTACCGGCCGACGACCCGGACGGCTATTGCCCCTCCTGCGCGCTCAACAGCACGATCCCCGATCTCGACGTGCCCGGCAATGTCGAGGGCTGGCGCGATATCGAGGTCGCCAAGCGCCGCCTCGTCTATGCGCTGCTGCGGCTGAACCTGCCGCTGACCAGCGCGGTCAACGCGGAAGGCAATCTGCGCTTCGACTTTCTCGCCGACATTCCGGGCGCCGATCCGGTCCTGACCGGGCATGACGAGGGCCTGATCACCCTCAACATGGCCGAAGCCGATTCCGCCGAGCGCGAGCGGCGGCGCGCCGAGCTTGGCGAGCCCTATCGCACCCTGCTCGGCCATCTCCGCCACGAGGTCGGGCACTACTACTGGGATCTTCTCGTGCGCGACGGCGGGCGGATCGAGGACTCCCGCGCCGTCTTCGGCGACGAGAGCATCGACTACGGCGAGGCGCTGCAAAAGCACTACGAGAACGGCGCCCCTCCCGACTGGCAGCTGAACTATGTCAGCGCCTATGCGACCATGCACCCTTGGGAGGATTTCGCCGAGACCTGGACGCATTACCTGCACATGATCGACTCGCTCGACACGGCGGCGAGCTTCGGCATGGCGATCAATCCGGTGGTGGTGGATGACCCGGCGGCCAACGCCTATGTCGGCTTCGATCCCTATCACGCGCCGGATGTCGACCGGCTGGTGGACGCCTGGCGGCCGCTGACCGTCGCGCTCAACAGCATGAACCGCAGCATGGGCAGCCGACCTCTATCCCTATGCGCTGACCCCGCCCGTGGTGGAAAAGCTGCGCTTCATCCACTCGCTGGTGCAAGGCACCTGACGCAAGGGGGTCGCCGGCGCTGCTATCAGCGGCGCCGCGTGAACCAGATGAGCGCCGCGAGGGCGGCGAGCACCAGGGCGAGGGGCAGCGCCATCAGCGTCGCGCCGACCGGATCCCAGAGATAAGGCACGCTCGTCGCCTTCCAGGCGCCGATCACCGAGGCATAGGTCTCCGGCGCCATCGTTTCGAACACCTGGCCGATTGGCGTCAGGCGATAGGCATAGCCCTGGCCGATCGTCGCCTGCCAATCCGCGGCGGCGCGCCAGATCGCCAGCCCCATCAGAATCGCCGCCAATAGTCCGCGCATGGCGCCTCTCCCGCTGGTTGAAACATCCGGGCGCCTTCTATCCTTCATTGACGCGGGAGGCAAACCGCCGATAACTCTCGCTGTCCCGCCGTGGACCGCGCACCCGCCGCCATCGAGGATACCGCCCGCCGGATGTTTCAGGATTTCCGCCGCCGCACGACCCCGGACACCGGCGCCCCGCGGCTCGACGCGCTGCGCGGCGCGATGGCGGAGGCCGGGCTCGACGGGTTCCTCGTGCCCCGGGCCGACGCGCACCAGGGCGAGAATGTCCCCGCGCGCGACGAGCGGCTGGCCTGGCTGACCGGTTTCACCGGTTCGGCGGGTTTCGCGGTCGTCACGCGCGACCGAGCCTGCGTCTTCGTCGACGGGCGTTACCGGCTGCAGGTGCGCGACCAAGTCGATCTCGACTGTTTCGCGGTCCTGCGCCATCCCGAGGACAAGCCCGCCGACTGGTTGGTCGAGAACCTGCCCGGCGGCGGTCGGGTCGGGTTCGACCCCTGGCTGCACGGCGCGGCCGAGATCGAGACGCTGACCGAGGCGCTCGGAAAGCACCAGATCGCCCTCACGCGCTCCGCGAACCTGATCGACGCCGCCTGGACCGACCAGCCGCCGCCGCCCACCGGCAAGATCGTGCCGTATCCCGAGGCGTTGGCCGGGCGGAGTTCCGAGGACAAAAGGGCGGAGCTCGCCCGAGGCCTCGCCGCCCGCGACCTCGCCGCCGCGGTGCTGACCTTGCCGGATTCGATCGCCTGGCTGCTCAATATCCGCGGCTCGGACATCGCGCGTACGCCGGTGCCGCTGGTCTTCGCCATCCTCGGCGCCGACCGACGGGTGACGCTCTTCGCCGAACCGGCGCAGTGCGACGACGCGTTGCGCGCCACGCTGGGGCCGGAGGTAACGATCGCGCCCCGCGCCGATCTCGGCGCCGCGCTCGACGCCTTGCGCGGCCGGGTGTCGGTGGACAAGGCGACCGCGCCGGTCTGGGTTTCGGACCGGCTGACGGGCGCGGGCGCGGAAGTGGTCTGGGCGCAGGATCCTTGCATCCTGCCCAAGGCCTGCAAGACCGGGGCCGAGATCGAGGGGGCGCGCGTCGCGCATCTGCGCGACGGCGCGGCGATGGTCGCGTTCCTCGCCTGGCTCGAGCGGACGGCGCCCGACGGCGGACTGACCGAGATCGACGTCGTCACCCGGCTCGAAGCCATTCGCGCCGAAACCGGCGCGCTGCGCGACATCTCCTTCGACACGATCTGCGGCGCCGGCCCGAACGGCGCGATCGTGCATTACCGCGTGACCGAGGCGAGCGACCGCCCGGTCGCGCCCGGTGAGTTGCTGCTCGTCGACAGCGGCGCGCAGTATGTCGAGGGCACCACGGACGACACCCGCACCGTGGAGATCGGCTCGGTGCCGACCCAGGCGATCCGTCCCTTCACCCTGGTGCTCAAGGGTCTGATCGCCCTGTCGCGCCAGTGCTGGCCGGCCGGACTCGCCGGGCGCGACCTCGACGCCGTCGCCCGTGCCGCGCTATGGCGCGCCGGGCTCGATTACGACCACGGCACCGGCCACGGCGTCGGCAGCTATCTCGGCGTGCACGAGGGACCGCAGAACCTGTCCCGCCGCGGGATCGAGCCGCTGCGGCCTGGGATGATCCTGTCGGTGGAGCCGGGCTACTATCGGGAGGGCGCCTTCGGCATCAGAACCGAGAATCTGGTCGTCGTCCAGGAGATCGGCGTGCCCGAAGGGGGCGAGCGCGAGATGCTCGGCTTCGAGACCCTGACGCTGGCGCCGATCGACCGCCGCCTGATCGATCCCGACCTGCTGGAGCCGGCCGAACGCGACTGGCTCAACCAATATCACGCGCGGGTCTTCGCCGCGCTGTCACCGGCCCTCGACACGGCGACGGCGCGGTGGCTGTCGGAGGCCTGCGCGCCGATCTGACTTTCGGATTTTTTCGTTAACGGGGATGCATGACCATGCCGACACAGCGACTGAGAATCCATCCGGCCGACGGCACCTGGGTTATCCGGGCGGGCGACGCCGTGCTCGGCGAGACCAGCCGGGCCCTCCAGGTCGAGGAGGAGAACGCCCTGCCGATCATCTATTTCCCGCGCGAGGATCTCGGGATGGAGTTCTTCGACCGCTCGGACACGGTGGCCACCGACCCGTTCAAGGGCAGTTCGACCTACTACAGCATCGTCACGCCGAGCGGTGTGATCGCCGACGCCTGCTGGTCCTTCGAGACCCCGAACCACGGCGCGGAACGCCTCGCAGGCTACGTCGCCTTCCACCCGAGCCGGGTGACCTTGGAACAGTTCTGAAACGGACGTGGCCCCCGACCCCGGGGACCACGAAACCCGGCTATTTGCCGCGCATCAGCAAGAGCAGGATGCCATAGGCGAGCGCGGTCAGGCCGAGCGCGCCGAGAATGACCGCCGGATAGCCGAAGAGCACGATCGTCAGAACCCAGACCACGATCGCCACCGCGAGGCCGAGCCAAATCTTGCGCGTGTCGCGGGCGCCGACTTCCTCGGCGGCTGTCTCATGCATCGTCATCCGGCGCTCTCCCTGGCTGAACGGATCATCAGCCTAACCTAACCGCGCGACCAAGCCAACGCGCAAACCCGACCGAGGCGGGCAGATCGACCGTCTGATCTTCATCGCATATTCATGGATTCGGGCGCGGCGTGGCAGTGTCGCCGCACTGTTGCAATCGGACATAATCCTTGATTTGTCCCCAACCCCTCCAATCCCTACCTTCCAGTCATCACGAAAGCGCGGCCAGGGGGTCGCGCGTGGGGTCCGGGGGTCTGAAAATGCCGACGACGTTCAAACGCGAAATCAAGCTCGTCGGCATGGGGCTGCACTCCGGCCGCCCGGCTCGCCTCGTCCTGCGTCCCGCGACCAAGGGTGGCATACGCTTTCGCCGGGTCGACATCCACGACCGCGACAATATCATCCCCGCGCGCTACGATTTCGTCACCGACACCACGCTCTGCACCTTGCTCTCCAACGCCGCCGGCGCCTCGGTCTCGACCGTCGAGCATCTGATGGCGGCGCTGGCCGGCACCGGCGCCACCCATGCGATCGTCGATATCGACGGGCCGGAAGTGCCGATCATGGACGGCAGCGCGCAGCCCTTCGTCCGGGCGATCCTGCGCGCCGGCCTCGTCGACCTGCCGGGCGAAACCCGGGCGATCCGTGTGCTGAAGCCGGTCGACCTCGAGGAAAACGGCGTCATGGTCGAACTGCTGCCGGCGGCTTCTTCCTCGATCGATTTCGAGATCGACTTCGCGGACGAGGCAATCAGCCATCAGCGCAAGGCGATGTCGATGGTCAACGGCGCCTTCGTGCGCGAGCTCGGCGATTGCCGGACCTTCTGCCGCCGCGCCGATGTCGAGGCGATGCAGGAGCGCGGCCTGGCACTCGGCGGCTCGCTCGATAACGCGGTGGTGGTCGATGGCGCGCGGGTGCTGAACCCGGGCGGCCTGCGCCGGTCCGACGAATTCGTGCGGCACAAGATGCTCGACGCGCTCGGCGACCTCGCCCTGGCCGGCGCGCCGATCCTCGGCGCCTATCGCGGCGAACGCGCCGGTCATGGCGTGACCAACCGCCTGCTGCGCAAGCTCTTCGCCACGCCGGGCGCTTGGGAAGAAGTCTCGCTCGACGCCGAGGCGGCCCGCGAGCTGCCCGGCGCCGGCGTCGGCCTCTCGGATTTGCGCCGGGCCGGCTGAGGCCCGCCGCCCGCCGGTGGCGGGCTGCGCTTTTCGTTTTACCCCCCCGGAAAACCTGTGCTATCTGGACCGGCCGACTGGAACAGGCCACCTGGGCAGGCCGCGCGTCCGGCCGGGCCGGGATTTCTGAGGGTCAGGATGGGAATGCAGCGTTTGGCAGGTCGCGGTCCAGCGCTTCTCTGCGTCGTCGCCCTCGCCCTGCCCCTCTCCGCCTGCGCGAGCTTTCGCATGCCCGATATCCCGTTCATGGGGTCGAGCGAGCCGCCGGTCGAGAGCCTCACCCCGCAGCAGATCTATCTCAACGCCGAGGCGCTGCTGGCCGACGGCCGCCCGCGCGAGGCTGGCGAGATGTTCGCCGAGATCGAGCGGCTCTATCCCTATTCCGACTGGGCCAAGCGCGCGATGCTGATGTCGGCCTTCGCCTATCACGAGGGCGCGCTCTATTCCGAAAGCCGCGCAGCCGCCGAGCGCTATCTCGAATTCTTCCCGGCCGACGTCGACGCGCCCTATGCGCAATTCATCATCGCGCTCAGCTACTACGACCAGATCGTCGATATCGGCCGCGACCAGGAGAATACCTTCCAGGCGCTGCAGGAGATGCGCGACATCATCGAGCGCTATCCCGACAGCGACTACGCCGCCTCGGCCCAGATGAAGTTCGAGCTGGCGCTCGACCATCTCGCGGGCAAGGAAATGGAGATCGGGCGCTACTACCTCGCCCGCGGCCATTACACCGCCGCGATCAACCGCTTCCGCGTCGTTGTCGAGGAATACCAGACCACCACCCAGACGCCCGAGGCTTTGCATCGTCTGGTCGAGGCGTATCTGTCGCTCGGCCTCACGCAGGAGGCGCAGACGGCGGCGGCGATCCTCGGCTATAATTTCCAGGGCACGACCTGGTACGCCCAAAGCTACGCGCTGCTGACCGGCCGCGGGCTCCAGCCCCAGAACACCGGCGACAGCTGGCTGAACCAGACCTATCGCCAGGTCGTGAAGGGCGAGTGGCGCTGAACCGGCGGGGAGCCGCGGAGAGATGCTGAACGGCCTGACGATCCGCGACATGGTGCTGATCGCCCGGGCCGACCTGCGCTTTCAGCCCGGGCTCAACGTGCTGACCGGCGAGACCGGCGCGGGCAAGTCGATCCTGCTCGATTCCCTTGGCTTCGTGCTCGGCTGGCGCACCCGCGGCGACCTCTTGCGCGCGGGCGCCACCCAGGGCGAGGTCGCCGCGGAATTCACCCTCCCCGCGACGCATCCCGCGCAAGGCGTGCTCGCCGCCGCCGGGCTGCCCGTCGGGGCGGAGCTGATCCTCCGCCGCGTGACCGGCGCCGACGGCCGGCGGCAGGCCTTCGTCAACGACCGCCGGGTGACGGCCGAGACCTTGCGCGCGCTCTCCGACACTCTCGTCGAACTCCACGGCCAGCAGGACGACCGCGCCCTGCTCGATCCCGGCCGCCACCGGGCCATGCTCGATACCTTCGCCGGGGTCGAGGCCGATCTCGCCGACAGCCGCGCCGCCTGGGCCGACCGGACCGCGGCCACCGCCCGCCTCGCCGCCGCCCGCGCGGATCTCGCGGCGGCGGGACGCGACGCGGACTACCTGAAACACGCCGTCGCCGAACTCGATGCGCTCGATCCGATGCCGGGGGAAGAGCCGATGCTCGACGCCCGGCGCCGCGCGCTGCGTGCCGCGGCGCAAGTCGCCGAGGATTTCGCCCGCGCCACCGAGGCCCTCGGCCCCGCGGGCGCCGAGGGGCCGTTGCTTCAGGCGCTCCGCCTGCTCGAAGCCGCCGCCGCGCGGGTTGGAGAGATCGGCCTCGACCCGGTGCTCGACGGGCTCGGCCGGGTGATCGGCGATCTCGGCGACGTTTCGCGCGCGCTGGAAACGCTGGTCGAGGAACTCGACGGCGACCCGCGCGAGCTCGAGACGGTGGAGGAGCGGCTGTTCGCCATCCGCGCGCTCGCCCGCAAGCATCAGGTCGAGCCGGAGGCTCTGCCGGTCCTCGCCGACGACCTGCGCGCCCGGCTCCGCGCGCTCGACGATGGCGCGGCCGGGCTGGACCGGCTGGAAGCCGACCTCGCCAGCGCCGAGGCGCGCCACGCCGCCGTCGCCGCGCGCCTCACCGCCGCCCGCGTCGCCGCCGCCGGCAGGCTCGAGGCGGTGATGACTGTGGAGCTTGAGCCGCTTCGCCTCGGCCGGGCGGTGTTCCGCGTCGAGATCGAACCGGCGGAGCCCGGCCCCGACGGCGCCGACCGCGTCCGCTTCACCGCCGCGACCAATCCCGGCGCGGCGCCGAGTCCGATCGAGCGCGTCGCCTCCGGGGGCGAGCTTTCGCGGTTCCTCCTGGCGCTGAAGGTCTGCCTGTCGGCGCGGGGGCAGGACATCATCCTCGTCTTCGACGAGATCGACCGCGGTGTCGGCGGCGCCACCGCCGACGCCATCGGCCGCCGGCTGAAGGCCCTCGGCGCCGAGGGTCAGGTGCTGGTGGTCACCCACTCGCCGCAGGTCGCGGCGCGCGGCACCCATCACTGGCAGGTCGGCAAAACCGTCACGGCGGGCGCCGTCCGCACCGAGGTCCAGGCCCTCGCCCCCGGCGCCCGCGTCGAGGAAGTCGCCCGCATGCTCTCCGGCGACACCGTCACCGAGGAAGCCCGCGCCGCCGCCCGAGCGCTGCTCGACGGATAGCCCCCCGTTCGCCCTGGCCGGTGTCCAAGCAAATAAAAAAGGCGCCCGGGGCGGGGCGCCTTTCAGCGGTACATCTGCAAAGCAGCTTGGACGAAATGCTCCGCCTTAGTTGGCCTGCCGCCTCAGGAAGGCCGGAATGTCGACGCGTTCGCGTTCTGTGTCCTCGCGACGCCGGGGTCGGTGGCGCGTGGCCGGGCCGGCGTCTCGTCGCGGCCGACCTGGCCGGTCATGCGATGGATCAGGCTGTTGATGGTCAGCCGGCTGTGCCGTTCCGCCTCGCGCACCGCGGGCTGCGCGGTCTGGATCATCGGCGGGGTCTTCGGCACGTTCTGCACCGCGGCCTGCAACCGGCGCAGCGCCTCGGGCGAGGGCTCGCCCGGACGGCGCGGCTGTCCCTCGGCGGCGCCTTCGATCTTCGGCTGGCCGAAGGGGGCGGTGCGGGCCACCGCCGCCGGCTGCGGCACGCCGCGGCTTTCCGGCTCGTCGAAGGCGAGTTCCTCGGCCTCGGCCTGATGGTCGGCGAAGGCGGCCGGCTGGCTCGCCACCGCCGGGCGCGGCGCCGGCGCGGCGACGGGGGCGGTCACGGCGGCGGCCGGCGCGGGCGCGGCGACGGTTCCGGCGCGGCGCGGCGTCGGCATCGCTTCCGAGCGGACGGCGGCGTCTATGCCGGTCGCGACGACCGAGACGCGCATCATGCCCGCCATCTCCGGGTCGAGCGTCGAGCCGACCATGATATTCGCATCCGGATCGACCTCGGAACGGATGCGGTTCGCCGCCTCGTCAAGCTCGAAGAGCGTCAGGTCCGGCCCGGGGTGATGTTGATGAGGACGCCTGGCGCCTTGAGACTGATTTCGTCGAGCAGCGGGTTGGCAATCGCCTTCTCGGCGGCCTGCACGGCGATCCTCGCCGGTGGCCTCGCCGAGTGCCACGCGCCTTGCCCTCCTCGTTCCTCCTGGAACGGACGTCGGCGAAGTCGAGGTTGATGATGCCAGGGCAGACCGTGGTCAGTGCGCCATGACCGCCCTGGTAGAGCGTCGCCGGCCTGGCCGCAGTACCTCGGTGAAGGTGGTCTTTCGTTCGCGAGCCGGAACAGGTTCTGGTTCAGATGATAAAGGTGTCGGCAATACCTGCGGTTCGTCGACCCCGATCGCCGCTGGCGCATGCGACGAACGCCCTCAACTGGAAGGACTGTCACCACGCCGACGGTCAGCGCATATCTCGCGGGCGGCTTGGCGATGATCGGCGCCGCGCCGATTGCCGTGCCACTGCTGGCAGCAGTGATGAAGCCATGTGTGGACCGCTCAACTGTCGGCGCGATGCTCGGCGGCACCGACCTGCACCGGCGCCGAGTCCCTCGGTCACGCGGGCGCCGAGTTGCAGCTTGTTGGCGGAACGCGAGTTCTGCAGCGCCTGCGCGTCGGTGTTGGCGACCACGAACTCGCAGCCCTCCAACTGGTTCTCGATCATGTTGTTGACGGCGTTGCCCCCGGCGCCACCGAC
Organism: Amaricoccus sp.; assembly: GCA_044225035.1. Lineage (GTDB taxonomy): Bacteria > Pseudomonadota > Alphaproteobacteria > Rhodobacterales > Rhodobacteraceae > Amaricoccus. The sequence continues at coordinate 27,267 of JBGAJI010000023.1, forward strand.
ACCGATGACGGTGATCCGGGGGCTGAGGTCGTTGGTAATCGGGATGCTGAGAGTCAATGCCATGATGATCGTCCGCCTGTCCTGTTGCCCCTGGTCATCCGCGCCCCCGCGCGCGGAATTCTCTTTCTTGATTCGTGATCCTAGCTGAATACACCGCTAGGGTCACGACTTTTCACAGTTTCAACCCCAAGATGTTGCGAGTCTCTACCAGATCGGCCATTTTTTGCCCAACCTTCCACAAGTCACCAGTTTTCCTTGAACCAACGGAAGGCCCGCGACACCCGCCGGGCGCCGTGCCGGTCGGCCGGAACCTCGAAATCCCAGCATTCGTCCTGCGGGTGCGAGACATGCATGGCGAGGCCGACGGCGGTGGCGAAGGCGGTACCGGTCGCCGACTGCGGCAAGCCCTGCACGCGCAGCGGCTTGCCGACCCGACACTGCCGGCCGAGGATGCGCTGCGCGATTATCTCGAGCCCGGGGATCTGCGCGCTGCCGCCGGTCAGCACGATGCGCTGGCTCGGCAGATATTCGAAGCCCGAGGCGTCGAGCCGGGCGCGCACCTCCTCGAGGATTTCCTCGACGCGCGGCCGCATCACGCCGATCAGTTCGGACCGGCTGATCTGCCGGCGGTCATGGTCCCAGTCGCCGAGGATCGAAGGCAGCTCGATCATCTCGCGGTCGTCGAGCCCGGTGGCGACGAGGCCGCCGTGCATGGTCTTCAGCCGCTCGGCGTCCTGCATCGAAACCTGAAGGCCCTGGCAGATGTCCGAGGTGATATGCCCGCCGCCCATCCGCACCGCGTCGGCATAGATCATCTGCCGCCGCACGAAGATCGAGATACCCGTCGCCCCCGCGCCGATATCGACGCAGGCGCCGCCCAGCTCCTGTTCGTCCTCGATCAAGCTAGCAAGCCCGCTGGCATAGGACGAGACGACGACGCCGGCGAGTTCGAGGTCGCAGCGCCGGATGCAATGCAGCACATTGCGCAAGGGCGTCGCGCCGACGGTGAGAAGGTGCATGTCGACGGCGAGGATCTTGCCGATCTGTCCACGCGGATCGGTCAGGCCGGTCCGCCTGTCGAGGCAGAAGTTCACCGGCAGCGCATGGATCGCTTCGAGATCATGCCCGTGGTCCGGCATCTCGCAGGCGGCGAGCACATGGCCGATGTCGCGCTCGGCGACCGCGCCGTTCAGCACCTCGGTCTCGCCGGTGACGCCGTAGGAGCGCGGCCGGCCGCCGGAGAAGCTGACGATCACATGGTCGACGCGGAGGTTCGCCATCTTCTGCGCGCCCTGGATCGCGGTGCGGATCGCCCGCTCGCATTCCTCCATCGAGGCGATCTCGCCGAACGCCACCCCGCGCGAGCGGGTATTCGCCGCGCCGATCACCCGGAACGCGCCCTGGCGCAGCGTCGGCCGGCTGTCCGGCACCTCCGGCGCGTCGGTTTCGTCGGGAACGAACTGCAGCACGAGGCAGGCGATCTTGGCCGTGCCAACGTCGAGCACCGCGATCACGCCGCGTTTCAGCGCCGCCTCGCGACGCGCCCGCATCGCCCGCTGTACCTCGTAGAGCTCGCGCCTCATGCATCCTCTCCCGCGACACCGGCGCGCAACCGCGCCAACTCATCCCTTGCGTAGTCCGTCAGCCGCAGCGTCGGCCGGCGCGGGTCGCGCATGTCGACCACCGTCACATCCCGTTCGAGCAGCTGTTCCTCGACTTCCAGCGCCATGATCCGGCGCAGCGCGGCGCCCGGATCCTGCTCCGGCAGGCGGATCACCTGGCCGCGGTCGAGCACCATGTCCCAGCGCCGTTCGCCGACCCGGACGAGACCGCGAATCCGCTCCGCGATCGGGCGCGCGCCATCGTAAAGAGCCAGCGCTTCGGAGACCCGCGCCGGCGCCCCCTCGCCCGCGATCAGCGGCAGGTCGACGCGCCGCAGGCGGCTGTCCACCTCGGCGACGCGAACCCCCTTCTGATCGACGAGTTGCAGCCCGGTGCCGGAGCGCCAGACCGCCACCGGAATCCGCTCGATGGCGCGGATTTCCAGCACGCCGCCGGCCAGGGCGCGCACCCGTGCCCGCTCGACGGCGGCCAGTGCCTCCACCCGTTCGCGCACCGCGACGACGTCTACCTCCAGCGAACTGGCCGGCAGCGGCACGAAGGCGGCGACGCGGATCTGCTCGGCGAGATCGGCGCTGACGTCCGGCACGTCGATCCGGGTGATGACGAACTGCGGCCGGTCGACGATCGCCTCGCGCAGCGATTCATAGGTCGCGACGGCGTTGGCGCGCAGGTCGAACTGGGCGAGCACGGTCCAGGAGGCGAGTACGCCGGCCAGCATCGGCACCCCGAAATTGACCAGCCGCCGGAACCCGGGCCGCAACCACAGCCGGTTCAGGCGATAGCGCAGCCGCGAAGGCGCCGGATCGCGCCGGGACGGCGGGCGCGGCGCCGAGGCTCTTACCGGGAGCATGAGGCATCCTCCACCATCCAGCGCACGAGCGCGCCGAAGGAATAGCCGCGATGGGCGGCCTGTTCCGGCGCGAGCGAGGTGGGCGTCATCGGCGTCATCCCGGGCTGGGTATTGGTTTCGAGCAGGAAGAGCCCGTCCAGGCCCCGGGCTTCGTCCCAGCGAAAATCCGTGCGGCTGACCCCGCGGCAGCCGAGCGCGCGATGCGCGCGCAAGGCATAGTCGAGGCAGGCTTCGGTGATCTCCGCCGGCAGGTCGGCCGGCACAACGTGGCGCGAACCGCCCGGCGCGTATTTGGCGTGGTAGTCGTACCAGCCGTCGACGAGAACATCGGTCACCGCCAGCGGCTGGTCGCCCATCACGGTGGTGGTCAGCTCGCGGCCGGGCACGAACTGCTCGACCATCAGCACCTCGGGCATCTCGTCGGAGACCTGGGCGGGGCCATTCGCCTCGGCGTGCACGATATAGATCCCGACCGAGGAACCTTCGCTGACCGGCTTCACCACATAGGGCGGCGGCATCGGGTGGCGGGCCCGCACCTCTTCCTTGCAGGCGAGGCGGCTGGCGGCGACCGGCAGGCCGGCGGCGGCGAAAACCTGCTTGGCCCTAGCCTTGTCCATGGCGAGCGCCGAGGCGAGCACGCCGGAATGGGTATAGGGAATGGCGAGCCATTCGAGCAGGCCCTGGACGCAACCGTCCTCGCCCCAGCGCCCATGCAACGCGTTGAAGACGACATCGGGCCGCGCGGCGGCGAGCACCGACGCGAGGTCGGCGCCGGCGTCGATCTCGACGACCGTGAAACCTTCGGTCCGCAACGCAGCCGCGCACTCTCGGCCGGAGACGAGCGATACCTCACGCTCGGCCGAACGGCCGCCCATAAGCACTGCGATGCGGGCTGCTGTCCTGCTCGACATGCCCGCCTCAATTTTTTACGCCCCATGGCCGTTGGCGGCCTTTAGCGGGGTCGTCGCGGGTGGCTTATTTTCGGCCTACCCGCATGATTTCCCACTCTAGGCATATTCCAGTTGAATCGAAAACCTTTTTTCGCACCTGCTCACCAAGATTCTCCAGATCCGCCGCCGTGGCCCCACCGGTGTTGATCAGAAAATTGGCATGTTTGGGCGACATCTGCGCTCCACCCAGGGTTGCGCCCTTCATGCCGGCCTCCTCGATCAGCTTCCAGGCCTTCAGGTCGTGCACATCGTCCGCGCGCCCGGTCGAGGAAAAGCCCGCCGGATTGCGGAAGGTCGAGCCGGCGGAGCGGTCGCGGGTCGGCTGGCTGGCATCGCGCCGGGCGATCTGCCCCTGCATCCGCGTGGCGAGCGCGGCCGGATCGCCCGCCGGCCCGGCGAAGGTGACCTCAATCAGCACCAGATCGGGCGGCAGCGCGGTGGAGCGATAGGCAAAACCCATCTCCTCCGGGCCCAGCGTCACCATCGCCCCGTCGCGTGAGATGCCGCGGGCCGAGACGAAGGCGTCGGCGGTATAGGTGCCATAACAGCCGGCGTTCATCCGCGCCGCGCCGCCGACCGAGCCCGGTATGGTGCGCAGGAAGGTGAGGTCGATTCCCGCCTCCGCCGCCTTGCGCGCCACATGCGCGTCGAGCGCGGCGGCCCCGGCGATCACCCTGCCCCCCTCGATCCTTATCCCGTTGAAGCCGCGGCCAAGTCGGATCACCACCCCGTCGAGCCCGCCGTCCCGAACGATGAGGTTCGATCCGACGCCCATCGGCAGCACCGGCACCTCCGCCGGCAGCGCGCGGAGGAACGCGGCGAGATCCGCCTCGTCTTCTGGCTGGAACAGCCAGTCGGCCGGCCCGCCGACGCGCAGCCAGGTGAGATCCGCCATCGGGCGGTCGGGGGTCAGCGCGCCGCGCGGCACGGGCATGGTCACGGCCACGGGGGCGACGTTCATGGCCGCGCCTTGGCGTCGCCCTTGGCCTTCATCGCGTCGCGCAACGCATCGCCAAAGGCCCCGGTGGGCGCCTCCGCCCTCGCCTCTCCCTTCGGCGCCGGCCGGGCGGGCTTTCCCGCGCGGTTTTCCCGCGCCGGCGCGGGGGCCGCGGCCTCGCGGCGCATCGACAGGCCGATGCGCTTGCGGGCCACGTCGATCTCGACCACCCGCACCTTCACCACGTCGCCGGCCTTCACCACCTCATGCGCGTCCTTCACGAACCGGTCGGCCAGTTGGCTGACATGTACGAGACCGTCCTGATGCACGCCGATATCGACGAAGGCGCCGAAGGCCGCGACATTGGTCACCGTGCCCTCGAGCAGCATCCCCGGCTTCAGGTCGCGGATATCGTCCGCGAAGGTCGCGGTGACGAAGCTCGGGCGCGGGTCGCGGCCGGGCTTCGCCAGCTCGGCCAGGATGTCGCGCACGGTGGGCAGGCCGAATTTGCCATCCACGAAATCGGCGGGGTCGAGCGCCCGCAGCCGCGCCTCGTCGCCCAACAGCGCGCGCGCGTCGCGGCCGCAGGCGGCGACGACGCGGCGGGCCACCGAATAGGCCTCGGGATGCACGGCCGAGGCGTCGAGCGGCTCGGCCCCGCCCGGGATGCGCAGGAATCCCGCGCATTGCTCGAAAGCGCGCGGCCCGAGCCGCGGCACCGCGAGCAGGTCCTCGCGCCGCCGGAAGGCGCCATTCGCGTCGCGATGGGCGACGATCGCCTCGGCGAGCGCCGGCCCAAGCCCCGAGACGCGGGCGAGCAGCGGCGCCGAGGCCATGTTGAGATCGACCCCGACCGCGTTCACCGCGTCCTCGACCACCGCTTCCAGCGAATGGCCGAGGCGGAACTGGTCGAGATCGTGCTGGTACTGGCCGACGCCGATCGCCTTCGGTTCGATCTTGACCAGTTCGGCCAGCGGATCCTGCAGGCGGCGGGCGATGGAAACCGCGCCGCGCAGAGCGACGTCGAGCCCCGGAAACTCCTTCGCCGCGAGTTCGGAGGCGGAATAGACCGAGGCCCCGGCTTCCGACACCACGACCTTCGCCGGTTTCGGCGCCGGCAGGTCGGCGAGCAGCTCCGCGACCAGCCGGTCGGTCTCCCGGCTCGCCGTGCCGTTGCCAATGGCGATCAGCTCGACGCCATGGCGCCGGATCAGCGCGGCGAGCGTCGCCTGCGCGCCGCGCAGGTCGTTCCGCGGCTGGAACGGATAGACCGTTTCGGTTGCGATGAGCTTGCCGGTCGCATCGACCACCGCGACCTTCACCCCCGTCCGCACCCCGGGGTCGAGCCCCATGGTCGCCTTCGGCCCCGCCGGCGCGGCGAGCAGCAGGTCGCCGAGGTTGCGGGCGAAGACCCGTATCGCCTCCTCCTGCGCCCGCTCGCGCAACTGTCCGAGCAGGTCGAGCATCATCGACAGGCTGAGCTTGGTGCGCCAGGCCCAACGCGCGACCTCGGCCAGCCAGACGTCGCCCGGCGCCTTGCCGTTGATGCGAAGGGCGCCGCCGACCATCGCCTCGACCTCCGCCACGCCGGCCTCGCCGTCTGGCGTGATGTCGAGGGTCAGCACGCCCTCGTTGGCGCCGCGCATCATGGCGAGCGCGCGGTGGCTCGGCACCCCGGCCCATTTCTCGGAATGATCGAAATAGTCGGAGAACTTGGCGCCCTTCTCCTCCTGCCCGGCGACGAGTCGGGCGGCGATGAGCGCGGTCCGCGTAAGAAAGCCGCGCAGGCGGCCGAGCAGCGCGGCATCCTCGGCGAGGCGCTCGACCAGAATGTCGCGCGCGCCGGACAGCGCCGTCTTAACATCCGGTACCTCGGCCGTGAGATAACCCGCAGCCAGCGTCTCCGGCGGGGTCGCGCGCCCGGCGAGGATCGCCTCCGCCAGCGGCCCGAGACCCCGCTCGCGCGCGATCATCGCCCGCGTGCGCCGCTTGGGCTTGTAGGGCAGGTACAGGTCCTCCAGCGCCGCCTTGCTCGCCGCAGCCGCGATGCCGGCCTCGAGCTCGGGCGTCAGCTTGCCCTGATCGCGGACCGACCCGAGGATCGCCGTCCGCCGCGCTTCGAGCTCGCGCAGATAGACGAGCCGGTCGGCCAGCGTCCGCAGCTGCGTGTCATCGAGCCCGCCCGTCGCCTCCTTGCGATACCGCGCGACGAAGGGGACCGTCGCGCCCCCGTCGAGCAGCGCCGCGGCGGCGGCCACCTGTTCGGGCCGCGCGCTGATCTCGGCGGCGATGGTTCTCGCGATGAAGCGGTCGGCTTGGTCTGTCATGGTCACTCGCTGGAAGATCGGCGCCCAGCTTACCGACGCGGAACGACCGCGCCAAGCGGCGGACTTGGTCCAGCACTCGTCCAGCCGGCCGCGGCCCTGACACTCCCGCGCCGGTCCGCTAGGGTCGCGGTCCAGTCGCGGTCCAAACGATCGCGAATCGCGCCACGAACCGGGAGGTCACATCATGCGCTACCTTGCCGCGACCTTGTCCCTGCTGATCGCCGCGCCGGTGGCCGCGATGGCGGATCCCCTGCCCTCCTGGAACGACACCGCCAACGAACGGGCCATCGTCGATTTTGTCACCCGCGCCACCGATCCCACCTCGGACGATTTCGTCCCCGAGGTAGAGCGAATCGCCGTCTTCGACAACGACGGTACGCTCTGGAGCGAGCAGCCGCTCTATTTCCAGGGCATTTTCGCCCTCGACATGCTGCGCGAAAAGGCCAAGGCCGATCCCTCGATCCTCAAGGACGACGTGCTCAAGGCCGCCGCCGCGGGCGACGTCAAGGTGGTCATGGCGAGTGGAAGCGCCGGACTGGCGGAGATCGTCGATGTCTCGCATGCCAACATCTCGGTCGAGGATTTCAAGGCCAGCGCCCGGGAGTGGCTGACCACGACGAAACACCCGACCAGTGGCCTGACCTTCGCGGAAATGACCTTCCAGCCGATGGTCGAACTGCTCTCCTATCTGCGCGACAACGGCTTCCGCACCTATATCGTCTCCGGCGGCGGCGTCGATTTCATGCGCTCGGTCTCCAAGGAAGCCTACGGCATTCCGACCTGGCAGGTGATCGGCAGCGAGGGAAAGAAGGCCTACGAGGTGAAGGATGGCGTCCCCACTCTCTGGAAAGAGGGTGGCGTCGATTTCATCGACGACGGGGCGGGCAAGCCCGTCGGAATCGACATGGCGATTGGACAGCGGCCGGTCTTCGTCGCCGGCAATTCGGACGGCGATTTCGAGATGCTGGAATGGGCGACCGCCGGCGAAGGCCCCCGCTTCGGCCTGATCGTCCACCACACAGACGCGAAGCGCGAATTCGCTTATGACCGCGACAGCTCGGTCGGCAAGCTCGACAAGGCGCTCGACCAAGCCGACGCCCATGGCTGGCACGTCATCGACATGGCCAACGACTGGAGCCGGATCTGGACCGGCGAGAAGTAAGGCGGAGGATCGCCGGACCGGCTTCGGATGATGGTGGTCGGTGCGAGCTTATGGTCGCCCCTAAGTCCGGACTGGAGATCGAGGTTTGGTCGGCGGCGGATGCTGCGCGGCGGGTGGTTTCCGCGACGGTGTATCGACCCAGCGAAAATTGATCCGGTCAAACGATGGACGGCGAAGCGCGAGGCGGCGCTGGTGGCGGAGATCATTCAGGGCAAGACCACGGTGGCGGAAGCCAGTCGCGCCCATGATCTTTCCCGGCTGGAGATCGAGGGCTGGACCGATGATGCCCGGCGGGGGATGGAGAACGCGCCGCGCGCCGATCCGATGGACATCCTTGAGCACTACGAGAAGCAACCGAAGGATCTTGAGGAGTCCTACGGCGAGGCGCTGCCGGAGTTGCACGCCCGAAAGAATTCCAGGCCCTGCTGGGCTCCTTCTATGGATGCCCCCGCTCTTGCAAGGGATCTTTGCGCGATCTCGGCGTCGTCCGCGACGCGCCCCGCGCCGCCGGCCTTGATGGTCAATCCGCGAACCGGATCCCAATCACGTGCCACGAGCTCGAGGCTCGATGCGCCCAACGGGTTTGTCCAGCTCCGGTGCGCCCGGTTTCGCCATCACGCTCAGTTCACCCTCGCATCCGCGGCGGCCCTAACGGGTCCGATGGAATCCGGCGGGGATCAGGCCATGCGCCGCTCCGGCGCGCCGTAGACCCCACCGTGGCGCAGCATCGCCCAAATGACGCGCGCCGTCTTGTTAGCGACCGCCACCACCGCGACGTTCGCTGGTCGGCGGGCGCGCAGCTTCGCGAGCCACGTCCAGCTCTTGCCGCGCCAGCGCATGACCGATCGGCTGCCGTGGATCAGCAGGCGGCGCAGATAGCCGTCGCCGCGCTTGCTGATGCCACCGAGCTTGTCGATGCCACCGGTGGAGTTCTGCTTAGGCACGAGGCCGAGCCAGGCTGCAAAGTGGCGGCCCGACTTGAAGTCGGTCGGCTCCCGCATCGACGCCGCGACGGCGGTCGCGGTGATCACGCCGACGCCGGGGATAGTCATCAGCCGTCGGCAGGTTTCGACCCGCCGGGCAATCTCGGCGAGATCCTCGTCGATACGCGCGATCTTCTCCGCCACGCCGCGCAGCTCGGCGACGAGGTGCAGCAGCGCCCGCCGCGCCACCGCGGGAACCCGCGTGTCGGTCTCGTTCTCGATGATGGCGGTCAGCAGGCCGATGCGGTGCGCCCGCTCCGGGCCCACGAGGCCGAACTCGGCGAGATGGCCGCGGATGCCGTTGATCAGCTGGATGCGCTGGCGCATCAGCATCTCGCGGACCCGGTGGATCACCAGCACCTCCTGCTGGACGGCCTCCTTGATCGGCACGAAACGCATGGTCGGGCGCGTCATCGCTTCGCAGATCGCCTCGGCGTCGGCGGAGTCGTTCTTGTTGGTCTTGACGTAGGGCCTGACGTACTGCGCCGGAAGCAGGCAGACATCGTGACCCATGCTGCGCAGCAGGCGACCCCAATGGTGCGCACCCGGGCAGGCCTCCAGCCCAATCCGACAAGGCGGCAGTGCGCGGAAGAAGGGCTCGACCTCCTCGCGGCGGAGCCGACGGCGCAGGACAGCGCGACCGTCCGCCGCCGCACCGTGAACCTGGAAGACCGACTTGGCGATGTCGAGCCCGACAAGGGTGATGTCGTTTGGCATGAAGTGCTCCTTTCTCTCAGCCAACGCCCTCGCAGTTTGCTCCAGCGGTTGAGATGAGGCGAGCGGGGGCATCCATGCCATCACGGACGACAAATGATCCAGCGCATCCAGCAGGGCCTTCTCGCCGACGGGATCAAGGTTCCGCCAACGAAGCGGCGCGCCTGGTTCGGCACTCCTCGGCGCACGGTCTACTACAAGCCGGTGAAGTCGGCGCCGAGGGTCGATCCGCGCTCCACAGAGCCCGATCAAGGGCGATGATCGAGCCCCAACCCTCCTTCGGCTGTCGCACGGTCGCCTGGCTCTTGGGGTTCAACGAGAACACGGCGCGGCGGATCGTAGCCATCCGGCGTGGGCCGCGGAGGACCAGGTTTCCGGCTTGTAGGCCACGACGCGTTCGATCACTTCGCCTTCGCATTGCTGGTCGGCCAGGAACTGACGGATGCCGCCCTCCCAGGTCCGGACATCGGCGAGGAATTCCTGCAGGCTTTCGACGCCGGTCGGTGAAGGTTGTGATGCCGTCCTCAGTCCCGTCGTGGACTTGGATCATCTCACCATAGTCGATGTTGTCGGGGTTCGCGCTGACCACCTCTATGAGCTCTCGGCTCTCGCCAATCCGATTCGCGACCTGGTCGAGAGCGTAGACGTGGGTGACCCGGGCCATCAGGCCGCCTTCCGGTGGGTGGCGTGCCGACGCCAGTTCCAGGGGAGCAGGTCCGGGAGGCGCGAGACCGGCAGGTTCGGCATGCGAGCGAGGACATCCGCCAGCCAGGCCTGCGGATCGATGTCGTTGAGCTTGGCGGTGACGATCAGGGAGTACATGAAGGCCGCGCGATCGCCGCCGCGCTCGGAGCCGGCGAAGAGCCAGCTCTTCCTGCCGAGGGCCACGCCGCGCAGCGCTCTTTCGGCGCAATTGTTGGTCAGGCAGACGCGGCCGTCGTCGAGGAAGCGGGTGAAGCCCGTCCAGCGGCCTTTCTCGAACATGTAGTCGATCGCCCTGGCGACTGGCGCGTGCCGCGACATCCGGGCGCGTTCGACGAGGAGCCAAGTGTGCAGGTCGTCGACCAGCGGGGGGGCGAGGCGACGCCGGGCCTCCAGGCGGGCGTCCGCGGCGAGGCCGAGGAGGCCGCGCTCGAGGTCGAAGAGCGCGTCGATGCGCCGGACCGCCTCCAGCGCGACCGGGGAGATCTCGTGCGCCGGCCTGCCCTTGCGGACGGTGACTGGGTTCGTCGAGGTCGGCGTACTTGACGGCTTTCTTATCGTGCTCCACCGACCAATCCGTGAACCGTCCGGGGAGTTCCGTTGCCGCCGGCGCCCCAGAAGTTCTAGATCATTGGGGCGGGCGGATCCCGGTCGATCGGGTGGATACGGATCGATCGGCCTACATCGCAGATGGCTCGCGTCGCGCCATTTTCCGGCTGCGGGCGATCACTTAGCCTCGGAACCGGTCGTCTTGCGCGAGGGGACACGTCCTTGCCCGTGGTCGAGGTTCTAATCGTGAAGCTGGGTCCGCAAGACCTGCTGGACGGCCTCATCGGCGAACTGGGAAGTCATCCGGAGATCGAGCTCGCGACGGCGGCGCCAGTACGGTTCGACGAGGCGGCGGACGCGATCCGCGCGCAGGATCAGCTTGACGTTGTTCTCATTCTCGGTCCCGACCGCGACGCCCGCGAGGTTGCTGCCGTCATCCGCGATCTGCGGCGCAGCATCCACATCGTCTCCGTCGCCATCGAGTCTGGCCGGACCAGCCTGACATTGAACTATCCCAGTTTCAAGGAACTCGGACGGACCATCGCCGCGCTGGGCAAAGCCGAGCGAACGGTGCCCGCCGAGGGGACGATTCTGAGCTTCCGCACCCCGATCGCAGGCGACGGTTCCCCTCGGTTCAGGCGCCGCCCCCCTCCTGGAAGGCCGGAGGCGAGCCCGAAGCATTAGCTGTGCTAATGCTCGCGCTCGACTGGGTGGAGCAGGCGATCTCGATCTTGCTCGGCGCCTGGAAAGACGAGGGTGATGCGGCCGCCGGGTTCGGCGCCACCTGGGAGGGGCTCGAGCGCTGGCTCGCCTCGTTCGGCGAGCTGCTGGAGGCATCCGCCATGCCGGCAGAGCGGACCTTCACCGAGCTTGAGGGGCGGCTGCGCGACGATCCGGGAAGCGGCACGCCGCTCGGCCGGCTCTATGCGCTGCTCGGGCACGAGGCGCTCCCGCTCGAGCTGCTGCTGCTGACGACCGCGAGCGATCTCGACATCCGCTTCCAACGCCTGTTCGGCGCCCTGCACGACGACTTCGGACGGCGCTATCCCTCGCTTCCGCTGGCCTGCGCCATCATTGCCGCGGCACGGCCGGGCGTGCACCCGATCAAGATGCGCGCCGAGTTGGCAGCGGCCCACCGGCTCCGCGACCTGGGGCTGTTAGCCCTCCCCGGACAGGCGCTCCCGCCGGGCGACGAGCTGCTGCGCCCCGCGCCGGAACTGGTCGACTGGCTGCTCGGCGCGGGGACCGAGGCCCTGATCGGAACGGCCGCCGCACCCATGCGCCGCGCGGTTTCGGGCGAAGCGGCGGATCTCGTTCCGCAGGCACGCGTCAGGCAGTTGCGCGCCCGCGTGCGGCGCGCTGGCCGGCGATGGCGACCTGGTCGCGGCGGTGGTTCTCGCCGGCTCCGATCCGGGATGGCTGGCGGCAGAGGTCGCGGCGATCGATCGCGCCGCGCTGTTCATCGCCCCGGCCGAGAGCGAGGTCGCAGCCGCGCTCGTCGAGGCGTCGCTGGCCCGGATCGTCGTCGCCGCCAACCTGGAACAGCGGCGGGTCGTCGTCGACCTGCTGGCGTCGCAGGCGGCCGCGACGCCGCTCTGGCGGTCGTTCGTGGCCGTGCTCGACCGCCTGGACCTGCCGCCGTTCCTCCTGAGCTCCAACCCGGCGGGGTTGCTGGCGCTCGCCCCCGGTCAGCGGATCGCCGTCGTCGACCTGCCGGCGCCCGCCGAGCAGGAGCGGCGCCAGGCGATCGCGGTCGCCCTCGCGGCGCAGGGCGAGGCGGACCCGGCGGTCGCGGCGACGCTGGCAGAGCGGCTGCCGATCGGCCTGGAGGCGGTGCCGCGCGCCGTCTCGCTGGCGATGGCGGCGGCTGCGGCACGCGGGCGGCCGCTGCCCGAGGCGACCGACTGGGTCGCCGGCTTCCGCCGCGCCGCCGGCGCGCGCCTGCCGAGCCTGGCGCGGCGGGTCGAGCCGGTGCCCCTCTCGGAGGCCGAGGCCGGCTGCGCCGGCCCGCTCGACCGCGTCGTGCTGCCGGCGGCGCAATGCAGGCAGCTAAGCGAGCTGGTCAGCCACGCCCGCCACGGCCGGCGGGTGCTCGAGGAATGGGGCTACGGCGCGCTCGTCGATGCCAGGGGCACGGCGGCGCTCTTCTCCGGCGAGAGCGGCACCGGCAAGACCACGGCCGCGCATGCCATCGCCTCCGAGCTCGCCTCGGACCTCTACGTGATCGAGCTCTCGCAGGTGGTGAGCAAATACATCGGAGAGACCGAGAAGAACCTCGACGCGGTATTCGACGAGGCGGAGGCAGCCGGAGCGGTGCTGCTCTTCGACGAGGCCGATGCGCTTTTCGGCAAGCGCAGCGCTGTCAGCGACGCCCACGACCGCTACGCGAACATCGAGGTCGCCTATCTGCTCCAGCGGATGCAGCGCTTCGGCGGCCTCGCCATCCTCACCACCAACAATGCCGCCAACGTCGACCCCGCCTTCGCGCGGCGGTTGCGCTTCAGGATCGAGTTCCCGCGCCCGTCGGCCGGGGACCGCCTGCGGATCTGGGAGCAGTCGATCCCGGAGGCCCTGCGCCGGCGCCCCGACGACATTCCGCTGCGCGAGCTCGCCTTCGCGCTCGAGGCAACCGGCGGAACGATCCGGCAGATGGCGTTCCACGCGGCGGTGACGGCAGCGGAGCGCGGCGGGCCGATCGGCAGGGACGAGGTGATAGCCGGCGCACGCAGCCAGCTCGTGCGGCTGGGCCGCTTCGAGGAGGCGGGCCGGCTCGACGCCATCGCCCGCGCCGATCCGAGTCGGACGGTGGCGTGATGGCGATCGACAAGGTGGTGACGGCAATCATCCACAGGCTCGAGACCTCGCTGGCGCACCAGCTGAAGGCGCCCGGCTCCATCCACGTGAGCCTTGCCTCGCCGGACGCCGGCGGGGCCCATGACGATCTGGTGATCTTCCTCTACCTCGTCACGCCCGATCCCGATCTTCGCAACGCCGAGCGAACGCGCCCCTACCCGGACCCGGGCAGCCCGCCGCGACGCTTCGAGCAGGCGGTCCCGCTCGAGTTGCGCTTTCTCGTCACGGTCGGCGCCGGCGCGCCGCCCGGGTCGTCCGGCCTGGGACGCCTCGCCGCGGCAATCGCCGCCGTCGAGACGACATCGCCGCTGAGCGTGCCGGCGGCCTTCCAGCCGGCGGTCTGGCTCTCGCTGCTGCCGCTCGGCACCGACGAGATGGCGCGCATCTGGGGGCTCTTTCCCAACGAGAACTGCCGCACCTCCTTCGCCTTCCGGGCCGCGCCGGTCTGGATCGATCCGAGCGACCCCGCCGAGGTCGGCGTACCGGTCACCGACGACGCCTTCCACACCGGGCATCTCGCGGAGGCGCGGCCATGACCCCGCTCGCCGACCCCGTCCGGCGCCGGGTCATGTTCGTCCTCGAGCTGGCGGACCCGCTGACGGGCGCACTCGCCGGCCCGGCGATGAGCGCACGGGTGGAGGGACTGGCCGCTCCGGAGCGCACCAGTGCCGGGCAATTCGCGTGGCGTGACGTCGACCCGCCGACGTGCCGGCCCGCGCGCCGGAGGTGCCCGTGACCGTCTTCCGTCGCGCGCTGCGGGCTACCGGGCTCTATCTGCCACCTCCCGGGACCCTCGCCGTCGCCGGGATGCTGCTCGACGCCACCGACACGCGCCGGCCGGTCGCCTCGGCCGAGGTCGTGCTGGTCCTGGACGGCAGCGGCCAGGGGCTGGTGATCCGCAGCGCCCGAAGCGCGACGACGGACGAGCGGGGAGGCTTCGTCGCGGCCGCGGGAGCGTCGGATATCACCACCCCGATGCCGGCGGAGGCCAATGCCCCCGAGGGGACTTTCAAGGGGTGGCTGGAAGTGACGGTCGGCGGGGAGTCGAGGCGGTCGGACGACGAGAACTTCCGGCAGGCCCGCCTCACCCACCTCACCGCGCCGCTCGTCTGGGCCGACCTCGCCGAAGTGCCATGACCGGCGGCACGCCCGCCGAGCGACAGGAGACGACCATGACCTCTGACACCCCCCACGAGCCGGCCATCATGCCCGATCCGGCAGTCGCCCCGCCAGCGGCCGCGGCAGAGGTGGCGGCGGAGAAGGTAGCGGCAGAGGCGGCCGCGGAGAAGGTGGCGGCAGAGGTGGCGGCGGAG
>JBGAJI010000158.1:0-5712 GCA_044225035.1 Amaricoccus sp.
CGCAAAGAAAAACTCGAACGGCGGATCGTAAAACGCGCTCCTCCTACGCCGAGAACGCGCGCCGCTACTCCCGCGCCAGCAGCCGGTCGGTCACGAAGCCGCCGACCGCGCCCGCCTTGTAGCCGGCCATCAGCGCCTCGCGGTCGTAGCGCGTCGTCACCCAGTCGCGGAACGCCATCGGCGCGACCTGCGTATCCGCCGCGTAGCAATCGAGCAGATAGCTCAGCACCCCGGTGCCGCCGCCCCGCAGATGCAGGTAGCGCAAGGACAGCTGCGCCTTCGCCTCCGCCACGCCCGCGCCCTTGCGCAGCAGCAGATAGAGCGCCGAGACAAATCCCGCCCGGTCCGAGCCGGACTTGCAATGGATGAACAGCGGCCGCTCGGCCTCGGCGAAGATCCGGTCGAGCTCGAGGATCGTCTCCACCCGCGGCAGGTAGCGCGAATTGAGCTTCAGGTCGATCAGCGCGATCCCGACCTCGCGGCAGGTCTCGCGCTCCAGCAGGTACGAGCCCCATTCCGTCTCGCCCCGCAGGTTCAGGATGGTGCGAAACCCCAGCCCCGCCAGCTTGCGGATCGCCGCCGGATCCGGCTGGTTCCCCCGCCAGACGCCATCGTCGATCTCATGCCGGTTGCGCCAGGCGAGCCGCAGCGCGCCATGGTCGAAGACCATCATGTCGATCATCGCCCCGCGGTCGGCGGCGGCGGTGCCCGGCCGCGCCAGCCAGCCGTCCTTCCAGCGCCGGTGCCAGTCCTTCCAGGGCTTCCTCATCCTTCCGGGTCCGAGGCCGCCCGGCACGGCGCCGTCAGGTCGCCGAGCGAACTCGCCTGCCGCCCCGCCGCGTCGAAATTCCCGTCCTCGAGCCACGCGGCATAGGCGCCCCGCAGGCACGGCCAGTCGCGGTCGACCATCGCGAACCAGGCCGTGTCCCGGTTGCGTCCCTTCACCACCGTCGCCTGCCGAAACACCCCCTCGTAGGAAAAGCCGAACCGCTCCGCCGCCCGCCGGCTCGGCCGGTTCAGCGCGTCGCATTTCCACTCGAACCGCCGATAGCCCGCGCCGAACACCCAGTCGGCGAGCAGGAACATGGCCTCGGTCGCCACCCGCGTGCGGGACAGCCGCCGCGACAGGCAGATATGCCCGACCTCGATCGACCCCGCCTCCGGCGTGATCCGCATCAGGCTCATCACCCCGCCCGGCAGCCCCGTCGCCCGGTCGATCACCGCGAAGAACCGCGGATCCTCCCGCCCCGCCACTTCCGCCACCCAGGCGCCATACTCCGCCTCCCCGGCGAAGGGCCCATAGGGCAGATAATCCCAGATCGCATCATCCACCCGATTGGCGGCGAACAGCTCGGCGACATGCGCGGCCGCCAACGGCTCGAGCCGCGCCGCCCGCCCTTCGAGCACCATCGCCCCCGGCCGCCCCGGCGCCGACCACCCCTCGACCCGCCACCCCAGCTCCGCCATCGCCACCCTCCATCCGCCGGCAACCTGCCACGCGGCGGGTCACGCCGCAACGGGGCGGGATTTTTCGCCCGCCCGACCGCCCCCTTGGCGATGGCCGCGGATTTATCCGTCACGCGTGTAAGATTTTTGGTACAATACTCGTGATTCTATTAAACCAAATCATTTTACATTGGGGGAAATCATGACCGAAGAGGTCAAGTCCGCGATCAAGCGGATCGATGAACTGTCCGCGCTCGCCCGGTCCGCCTGGTTCAGCCTGCTCGGCTATCTCGCCTTCATGGCGGTCACGCTGTTTTCGATGACCGACGCCGATTTCCTGATCGACGGCCGACAGACCAAGCTGCCGATCATCGACATCACGGTCCCGACCCGGCTCTTCTTCTGGCTCGCGCCGATCCTGGCGACGATCCTCTACCTCAATCTCCACCTCTACCTGACCAAGCTCTGGGGCGCCTTCGCCGACGCGCCAGACGACAGGGACGCGCGCCTCGCCGACCAGATCCAGCCCTGGCTAATCAACGACTTCGCGCTCGACCTCAAAGCGGGGGCAAATCCCCGCGACATCGACCGCGTTCGCCTACGCAAGGCCGTCACCATCTTCACCACCTGGCTGTCGACGCCGCTGATCCTTTGGTGGGGCTGGTTCGTCTCGATCCCCGCCCGGGACCCGGTCACCAGCCTCGTCATCCTCGCCTGCCTCATCATCTCGGTGGGGATGGGATTCGAGAGCTGGTTCCACGCGCAGGCAAGACTCCGGGCCCTTCCGCGCCCCCGGCACTACGTCCGCGCCTTCATGGCGGTTTGCGCGGCCGGCGCCGCCGTTACCCTCTTCACCACGAATGGCATCCACCGGATGACTACCTTCGACGCCGGAAAGCTCGTCGAGGAATTGCGCGAGGATCCGGCCGGCACGCTCGACCTCGCGCGCTTCACCCGGCTCAACGTCGACCGCGACAATATCGTCGGCCTGCCGAAAGACTGGGCCAGCGCCGAGAGCTCGCGTGAGACGTTCCGCCAGGACTGGTGTGAGATCAAAGGGCTCGACCTCGCCGTCTGCGGCAATATGCCGGCGAAGACCCTCGGCGCGACCAATTACATCATCATGCAACGCCGCGGTTATTGCGCACGCAAGCCCGACAACAGCCCGGCCAAGTTTTCCGACTGCGTCCAGGTCTTCACCCGCGCCGACCAGGAGTTCGACGCGGCCTGGGCCGCCACCCGCGAGGCAGAACTCGGCAGCCTGCCAGAGCTCGACCTCTCCCAGCGCTTCCTCGCCAACGCCTCCGCGATCTCGGCCAAGCTCGTGCGCGCCAAGCTCTATCTCAGCGAGCTGCCGGACGCCAATCTCGCATGGGCGGACCTCGAAGGCGCGTCGCTCGTCAAGGCCGACCTGACGAACGCCGAGGCGTTCTACGCGGATTTCGCGCGTGCCAACCTGACCGGAGCCGTGCTTCGGAACGCGAATTTCGGTTCGAGCGACTTCGAGGGCGCGGTCCTCAACCTCGCCGATCTCGACGGGGCGGGGCTGACGGCGACCAATCTCGTCGCCGCCGACCTGCTCGGCGCGGATCTCACCGGGGCCACCCTGGTCGACGCGCGGATGCATCGGGCCAATCTTACCGGGGCGATCCTCGACGGCGCGGACCTGACGGGTGCCTATGGCCTTACAGGGCCGCAACTCCTCTACGCGGTCGGCGACGCGAAAACGCGCCTGCCGCTGCCGCGCACCATCAGCCCGGACCCGAGCCGGCCCGATCAGGCCCGGGAACTCTACGTCTGGAGCTGCTGGAAGACGCTCCCCCGTGCGCTCACCGCCATCCTCCCCGACGAGGAAAAGCCCCGGTACGAGAAGCGCGTTTGCCCGAAAGGCACCGACCCCGCGCGGGTCGGCCGCCAATTCGCGCCGGGCTCCGACGCACCCGCGGAAAACCAGCTCGCCAGCAACTGAGGCGATGGCCACCGGACGGACCCGTCCGGTGGTCAGGATATGACGGCCCCCTGGTCCCGCGAGGCCACGCCTCAACCGAAGGAAAACCCCTCGGGATAGATGTGCCGCCCGTCGAAATCGGCCTTGCCGAGCGGGACGCCCGCCTGTTTCAGCGCGACATGCGCCATCGCATGGTGGAAATAGAGGTTCGGCAGGCCGAATTCGTTGAGGAACGCCTCGGCGGACAGCTCCAGATCGGCGAGCCCCGCCTGCGCCCGGATCACCCGGCGCCCGGAATGGGCGAATTCCTCCGGCTCCAGGCCCTCGAGCAGGGCGCGCGTGCCGGCGATCCGCGCCTGAAGGCCCGGCCCGTCCATCCCGTCGCGCAGCTCCGGCACCCGGCGCCCGACCAGCGGATAGGCGATGCGCAGGGTGAATTGCGCCGCCGTCGCCACCTGCCGGGCGGCCGGCATCATCCCCGCCGCCGGCCGCGCCGCCAGAGCCTCGGCGAACGCGCCGCCGAGCCGCGCCTCGGCCCGCCCGAGCTCGCCCGCGAGCCGCCCCAGCACCCCGAGGAACACCGGCACGGTGGCCCGATAGAAAGGCGGCTGTTTCTGGTCCATCATGCTCCACCGCGCGGGTCCGCCCGGCGACCTATTCCGCGTCGCCAGACTTTTCAATCCCGCCCTCGCACCGCCGCGGCCCGCGCCGCCACGAAATTTCTTGAGCCTCGCAGGCGAAGGCCGCTTAATGCCGGGCATGGAACAGTCCGCGGCCCGAGACCTCCTGTCCCTCGCCGGCTCCAAGTTCGGCGCCTTGCTGGCGGACCCGCCCTGGCGCTTTGCCAATCGCACCGGCAAGGTCGCGCCCGAGCACCGGCGGCTCAGCCGCTATGGCACCATGGCCACGGACGAGATCGCCGCGCTCCCCGTCGCGGATCTGATGGCAGAGCGGGCGCATTGCTACCTGTGGGTTCCGAACGCGCTGCTGCCCGACGGCCTCGCCGTGCTGGCGGCCTGGGGCTTCACCTACAAGTCGAACATCGTCTGGCACAAGGTGCGCAAGGACGGCGGCTCCGACGGCCGCGGCGTCGGCTTCTATTTCCGCAACGTCACGGAGATCCTGCTGTTCGGCACCCGCGGCCGGGATGTGAGAACCCTCGCTCCCGCGCGCCGCCAGGTGAACCTGCTCTCCACGCGCAAACGCGAGCATTCGCGCAAGCCCGACGAGCAATATTCCCTTATCGAGGCCTGCTCCTGGGGCCCGTTCCTGGAACTCTTCGGCCGCGGGCTCCGCGAAGGATGGACGGTCTGGGGCAATCAGGCCGACGAAACCTACAGGCCCGATTGGGCCACCTATTCCTACAACTCCCGAACCCTCGCCGCCGGGTAAGCGCCTCCCGCCACCCGCCTTCGTTCCGGAGGCGACCGATACCCCGCCACGTGTTTCGGATCGTATCGCGAGCTACCCTTCACCGTAGGCGATTTCAATCCCGTGCCTTCGTCCCGGCCGCGTGTTTTGGCGTGGCGTCCGCGAGGCCCCATGTCCGATCCGGAGCCTTCCCCATCCGATCGCAAGACCGCGCAGATCGCGCGTATCAACGAACTGTCCCAGCTCGCCCGCACCGCCTGGTTTTCGCTCCTCGGCTATCTCGTCTTCGTCGGCATCACCCTCCTCGGCGTCAAGGACGCCGACTTCTTCGTCCCCACTCGCCAGACCGACCTCCCGCTTGTCGGCGTCCAGATCCCCACCGCGAGCTTCTTCTGGACCGCCCCGGTGCTCGGCGCGGCGCTCTATACCTACCTGCACCTGTTCCTCATCAAGCTATGGGACGCGCATGTTCCGCCGACGCGGGACGCGGACGGGACGCATCACTGGCTGGTGGGGGATTTCGTGCTGGCGCGGCAAGGCGATCCGACCACCAAGGGGCGGCCGCTCGCCTGGCTGACGGACTGGATCACCCGGCTGCTCGTCTGGTGCGCCGGGCCCGCGGTGATCGGCTACGCATGGTGGCGGTCGATGCCGGCGCATGACGAATGGCTGACGCTGCTGATCGGCGCCTGCCTGTGGCTCACCTTCGTCGTCGGCTTCGCGAGCTGGTTCCGCGCGGAGGAGCGGCTGCGCCCTCCGAATGGCTTGCCATGGTGGGCCGGCGCGCAGTTACCCGCGGCCATGCTCGCGGCGATGTTCCTCGTATCGGCGAGCTGGGTCAGGACCGAAGGCGGGGCCGATCACATCCTGAACGAGCTGATCGACCTCTACGAAACCGCGACCGGCGCGGTTGCGTTCGCGGACGTGACCTACGACAACAGAGTTGT
>JBGAJI010000159.1:0-6102 GCA_044225035.1 Amaricoccus sp.
GACAAAGGTCTACAGTCCCGCCCCACGACCGCAAGCGCGAACACACCGCTCGCGACCAAATCCCGCGGAAGGCCCGCCCCCTTCGCTGACCCGGACCTCAACCCTCCCGTGTGCCGGAAGCCCTGAGAGAGCCGCGCGCCGCTCGCTTCTGCCAGTTTCATATTGGCAGATTCCTATCGGGCAGGACGAGGGGCCTCGCCAACGGGCGGGGAGAAAAATGACTCGCGGCCAACAGGCCGCTCCTGTCGCGGCCGCGCAGCGGCCGCCGGGCCCAAGGGCTTGCCCCGCGGGAGCCCCCCTCGCGCCGGGGCGCGGCCGCGCCGCCGATCCGGGCCTTGCCAAGTCCGCCGGAACCGTCTATGGGCACGCCACTCAATCCACAGGCGGGGGCGCGGCTTCCGGGGGAGACATCCCCGGGCGTCCACCGGTTGGGCCGAAAGGCTCTTCTCCCCGCCGCGGCGAAACCGGAAAAGGAACGAACGAATGGCTCTTCCCGAGTTCACTTTGCGTCAGCTGCTCGAAGCCGGCGTGCATTTCGGCCACCAGACCCACCGCTGGAACCCGCGCATGGGGCCGTATATCTACGGCGACCGCAACGGCATCCACATCATCGACCTGACCCAGACCGTGCCGCTGCTCGACCAGGCGCTGCACGCCGTCCAGCAGACAGTGTCGCGCGGCGGGCGCATCCTTTTCGTCGGCACCAAGCGCCAGGCGCAGAAGGCGGTGCATGACGCGGCCGAGCGCTCGGCGCAGTATTACATGAACCACCGCTGGCTCGGCGGAACGCTCACCAACTGGAAGACCGTCTCGAACTCGATCGCCCGGCTGAAGTCGATCGACGAGAAGCTCGCCTCGGGCGCCGGCGGCCTGACCAAGAAGGAGCGGCTCGGCCTCGAGCGCGAGCAGGACAAGCTCGAAAAGTCGCTCGGCGGCATCCGCGAGATGGGCGGCGTCCCGGACATGATCTTCGTGATCGACACCAACAAGGAGGATCTGGCGATCCTCGAGGCCCGCAAGCTCGGCATCCCGGTGATCGCCGTGCTCGACAGCAATTCCTCGCCCGACGGCATCGACTATCCGATCCCCGGCAATGACGACGCCGCCCGCGCCATCGCGCTTTATTGCGACCTGATCGCCCGCGCCGCGCTCGACGGCATGTCGGCGCAGATGGGCGCCGCCGGCATCGATATCGGCGCGATGGAAGAGGCGCCGCTCGAGGAATTCGTCGAGGAGGAGCACGCCGCCGAGGCGTGATCCGTCGCGAAACCGTCGCGGGTCCAGGGATAGGGACCCGCGCGGTTTCAGGAATGACCAGCGAGACTTGTTGAGGAGAGCGATGATGGCGATCACCGCGACGATGGTGAAGGAACTGCGCGACGTATCCGGCGCGGGGATGATGGACGCGAAGAAGGCCCTGACCGAGACGGACGGGAACATGGAAGCCGCCATCGACTGGCTGCGCACCAAGGGTCTCGCCAAGGCGGCGAAGAAGTCGGGCCGCACCGCGGCCGAGGGGCTGGTCGGGGTCGCGGTCAAGGGCGGCGTCGGCGTCGCGGTCGAGGTGAATTCCGAGACCGACTTCGTGGCGCGCAACTCCGATTTCCAGGCGACCGTGCGCGCGATCGCCGAGGTCGCGACTGGCGTGTCCGACATCGAGGCGCTGAAGGGCGCGAAGCTCGGCGAGAAGTCGGTCGAGGAAACCGTGACCGAGAAGATCGCCACGATCGGCGAGAACCTGCATGTCCGCCGCATGGTGGCCGTCGAGGGCGAGACCGTCGCCTCCTACGTCCATAACGCGGTCGCCGAGGGCCTCGGCAAGATCGGCGTGCTCGTCGCGCTGACCGGCGCCGACAATGGCATCGGCAAGCAGATCGCCATGCATGTCGCCGCGACCAGTCCGGCCTCGCTCAGCCAGGCGGATCTCGATCCGGCGCTGATCGAGCGCGAGAAGAACGTGCTGACCGAGCAGGCCCGCGAGAGCGGCAAGCTCGAGGCGGTGATCGAGAAGATGATCGTCGGCCGCATGAACAAATTCTTCGAGGAGGTGACGCTCCTCAACCAGAAGTTCGTGATGAACCCGGACATCACCGTGGCGCAGGCGGCGAAGGAAGCCGGCGTCACCGTCACCGGCTTCGCCCGGCTCGCCGTCGGCGAGGGCGTCGAGAAGGAAGTCGAGGATTTCGCCGCCGAGGTGGCGAAGACCGCCGGCCGCTGAGAGGCGCGGCCGATCGCGGGTTGCGACCCGCCGATCGGCCCGCCGCGCGGAAAAGCTGGAAGAAATCGCGCCGAGGCCCACGCGCCCGCGATTTCGCGTTCCGGTTTCGCCGAGGTTCGCGAATGTTCATTGCGTCGCGGGTTTGCCCAAAAAGCGCGCGTCGCCGGCTTTCGATTCGCGCCGCCCCTTCGGCGTTTGACATTGGACCGATCGCGGTTTACCGCCACCCCTGAGCCTGAACAATGAGCGGAGCGGCGGGATCATGACCGATGGTTTGGCGAGTATCCCGGCGCCGAAAGCCCGCCCCGCCTACAACCGGATCCTGCTGAAGCTGTCCGGCGAGGCGCTGATGGGGCCGGGCCAGTTCGGCCTGCATCCGCCAACCGTCGAGCGCATCGCGCGCGAGATCAAGGGCCTGCATGAGCTCGGCGTCGAGATCTGCCTCGTCATCGGCGGTGGCAATATCTTCCGCGGCCTGCAAGGCAGCGCCCAGGGGATGGAGCGCACCACCGCCGACTATATGGGGATGCTCGCCACCATCATGAACGCGCTCGCCATGCAATCGGCGCTGGAATCGCTCGGCACCTATACCCGTGTGCAGTCGGCGATCCCGATGGCCCAGGTCTGCGAGCCCTATATCCGCCGCCGCGCCGTGCGGCATCTGGAGAAAGGCAGGGTGGTGATCTTCGCCGCCGGCACCGGCAACCCGTATTTCACCACCGATACCGCCGCGACGCTGCGCGCCAGCGAAATGTCCTGCGAGGCGATCTTCAAGGGCACCCAGGTCGACGGCGTCTATGACAGCGACCCCAAGAAGAACCCCGCCGCCAAGCGCTTCGACCGGGTCAGCTACGACCAGGTGCTGGCGATGAACCTCAAGGTCATGGACGCCGCGGCGATCGCGCTCGCCCGCGACAACGCCCTGCCGATCGTGGTCTTCTCGCTGGACGAGCCGAACGGCCTCGCCGGCGTGGTACAGGGCCGGGGTCGGTTTACCATTGTTGAACCCGGCTGAGATAACGCGTCCGGGACAGGGAGGCAGCCATGTCGGATGCTGAAGAGATCGATGTCGCCGCGCTGGAAAAGCGCATGGAGGGCGCGCTTCACGCGCTCCGTACGGAATTCGCCTCGCTGCGCACGGGCCGCGCCTCGGCCTCGATGCTCGATCCGGTGATGGTCGAGGCTTATGGCAGCCCGACGCCGGTCAACCAGCTCGGCACCATCACCGTGCCGGAGCCGCGCATGGTGCTGATCAATGTCTGGGACAAGAGCCTCGCCAACGCCGTCGACAAGGCGATCCGCAATTCCGGCCTCGGGATCAATCCGCAGATGGACGGCACCATCCTGCGCCTGCCGATCCCCGAACTGAACGAGGAGCGGCGGCGCGAGCTCGCCAAGGTCGCCGGCCAGTATGCCGAGCACGCCCGGGTCGCCGTGCGCAACGTGCGGCGCGACGGCATGGACCAGCTGAAGCGCGCCAAGGCCGCCGGCATGGCCGAGGACGATCACAAGATCTGGTCCGACGAGGTCCAGGAACTGACCAATGCCACGATCGGGCGTATCGACGCGGCGCTCGAGGCGAAGCAAGAAGAAATAATGCAAATCTAGGATTGGCTGATCTAGGATAAGTACCGCGGTCGTTCGGGCAGAGGTGGCGTAACAATGTACAGCAGTAGTCGGCCGGGCGGCGAGCAGGCACCGTCGCACGTGGCGATCATCATGGATGGCAACGGCCGCTGGGCCGAGAGCCGGGGGCTGCCGCGTCTCGCCGGCCACCGCCGCGGCGCCGACCGGGTGCGCGAGATCGTCGAGAGCTGTCCCGACCTCGCCATCACCCATCTGACGCTCTTCGCCTTCTCGACCGAGAACTGGAAGCGCCCGGTGGTCGAGGTGATGGGGCTGATGCGGCTGTTCCGCCGCTATATCAAGAAGGAGGGCGCCCGGCTGGTGGCCGAGGGCGTGCGCGTGCGCTTCATCGGCGGGCGCGAGCGGCTGGAGGAGGATCTGCGGGCGCTCATGGCCGGGCTCGAAAGCCAGACCGCCGACAACGACCGGCTGCATCTGACCGTCGCGATCAACTACGGCGGCCGGGACGAGATCCTGCGCGCCACCCGCCGCGTCGCCGAGGCGGTGCGCGACGGCCAGTTCCGCGTCGAGGACATCACCCCCGAGACGATCGGCGCCCATCTCGATACCGCCGGCCTGCCGGATCCCGACCTGATCGTGCGCACCTCGGGCGAGTTCCGGGTGTCGGGCTTCCTGCCGTGGCAGTCCGCCTATTCGGAATACGCGTTCGTGGAGACGCGCTGGCCGGATTTCACCGCCGAGATGTTCGCCGCCGCCGTGCGCGGCTTCGGGCGGCGAGAGCGCCGGTTCGGCGCCGTCGCGGGATGAAGGACGCTTCGCCGAAGCCGATCCGCTTCGGCGATCTCGGCCTGCGCCTCGCCTCGGGCATCCTGCTCGCGCTCCTCGCGCTGGTCGATCTCTGGATGGGCGGATTCTGGGTCGCCGCGCTGGTCTCGGTCGCCCTCGTGCTCATGCTCTGGGAATTGCACCGGATGGTCACCGGCGACGGCGACTGGCTCGCGCCGGTTTTCGTCGTGCTCGCCATTTCGGGCGGTGGCGCGGTTTTCGTCACTTTGTTCCTCGGCTTTCCGGCCGGTCTCGCCTGCCTCGTCGGCGGCGGGGCGCTGGTCTTCGCCTATGGAGGCCGGCGGGCCGCCTGGCTGGTCGGCGGCCTCGCCTATATGGGCGGCGCCATGTGCGCCCTCATCCCGCTGCGCAATCTCGAGCCGAACGGCATTCTCTTTGTCCTGTGGTTGATCGTCGTCGTGGTGGCCACGGATGTCGGGGCCTATTTCGTCGGGCGCCTCGTCGGCGGCCCGCGGCTTTGGGCGCGGGTCAGCCCGGGCAAGACGCGCTCCGGCGCGTTCGGCGGGCTGGCCGCCGCCGGGCTGGTCGGGCTGCCGCTCGGCCTCTGGGCCGGGCTCGGCCCGATCGAGACATTGTTGCTCAGCCTCGGGGCCAGCGTCGCCTCGCAGGCCGGCGACCTGCTCGAATCGGCGGTCAAGCGGCGCTTCGGGGTCAAGGACGCCAGCCATCTCATTCCTGGCCACGGCGGCGTGATGGACCGTCTCGACGGTTTGATGGGCGCGGTCTGGCTGGTGGCGATCTGCGGCCTTTTCGGCTTCGGATCGTTGGGATAACACTTCTCGACATGCGGCGCAGGGTCAGCATCTTCGGCGCGACCGGATCGGTCGGACGCAACACGGTGTCGGTGCTCGAAGCGCAGGGCGGCGCCGACGCCTACGAGGTCGTGGCCGTCACCGGGTCGGGCAATGTCGCGCTCCTCGCCGAACAGGCTTCGCGCCTCAGGGCGAAAATCGCCGTCACCGCGGACCCCGCTCGGCTCGACGACCTGCGCGCCGCCCTCGGCGACGCGCCCGTCGAGGCGACGGCGGGCGCCGAGGCGCTGGCCGCGGCGGCGGACTCGCCGGTCGACTGGGCGATGTCGGCGATCGTCGGCGCGGCCGGCCTCGCCGTCTCGCTGCGCGCCGCGGCGCATGGCGGCGTGCTGGCGCTCGCCAACAAGGAAAGCCTCGTCTGCGCCGGTGGCCTCCTGCGCCGGGTCTGCGCCGCGCACGGCACCCGCCTGATCCCGGTCGACAGCGAGCACAGCGCCATCTTCCAGGCGCTGCGCGGCGAGGCGGAACGCGACGCCGAGCGGCTGATCCTCACCGCCTCCGGCGGCCCGTTCCGCGACTGGACGCGCCGCCGCATGGCGAGCGCCACCCCGGCGCAGGCGCGCGCGCATCCGAACTGGGACATGGGCGAGCGGATCTCGATCGACAGCGCCACCATGTTCAACAAGGCGATGGAGATGA
>JBGAJI010000160.1:0-5660 GCA_044225035.1 Amaricoccus sp.
CACGGCGATGTTCTGCGGGGTCTTCGACGTCCATGGCGCGACCGCGGTGGTGGCGGTCCTGTTCAACGGCTGCCCCGCCTCGGCCTCGTCCTACATCCTCACGCGACAGCTCGGCGGCGATCACCGGCTGATGGCGGGGCTCATCACCACGCAGACGCTCGCAGCGATGATCACCCTGCCGCTGATCCTGGTGCTGATGTGACGGGCGCCGAATCGTGCGGCCATGCGGCGCCACGCCGCCAAGCCTGTCCACGCCGCCAAATTGGCGCGTTTCGCCGCGTCCCAGCCGCGGCTTGCGACCCGGGGTCCGGGTGCCTATAGTCCGCGCCCGATGTCACCCGCGATGTCCGTCGTGAAGCCCGATCCCGGCGCGCCAGCCCAGGGCGCTGATCTGCGGTATCCGCACCGCCACCTCCTCGGAATCGAAGGCCTCAGTCCGGACGAGATCACCTTCCTGCTCGATCTGGCGGACGGCTACGTCCAGCAGAACCGCGAGGTCGACAAGAAGAGCACGATCCTGCGCGGGCGCACGATCATCAACCTGTTCTTCGAGAACTCGACGCGCACGCGGACCTCGTTCGAGCTCGCCGGCAAGCGGCTCGGCGGCGACGTGATCAACATGTCGGTCGCGACCTCGTCGATCAAGAAGGGCGAGACGCTGATCGACACGGCGATGACGCTGAACGCGATGCATCCCGATTTGCTCGTCGTGCGGCATCCCTCGTCCGGCGCCGTCGCCCTGCTCGCCGAGAAGGTGAATTGCGCGGTGCTGAACGCCGGCGACGGGCGGCATGAGCATCCGACCCAGGCGCTGCTCGACGCGCTGACCATCCGCCGGCGCAAGGGCCGCCTGTCGCGGCTGACCGTCGCGATCTGCGGCGACATCGCGCATTCCCGGGTGGCGCGATCGAACATCCTGCTGCTCGGGCGGATGGAGAACCGGCTGCGGCTGATCGGCCCGCCGACCCTGATGCCGCCCGGAATCGAGCGCTTCGGCGTCGAGACCTTCCAGGACATGCGGCAAGGGCTGGAAGGCGCCGACGTGGTGATGATGCTGCGCCTGCAACGCGAGCGGATGGACGGCGCGCTGATCCCGTCGATGCGCGAATATTATCACCGCTTCGGGCTCGACGCCGAGAAACTCGCCCATGCCAGACCGGACGCCATCGTCATGCATCCCGGCCCGATGAACCGGGGCGTCGAGATCGACGGCACGCTGGCCGACGACATCAATGTCAGCGTGATCCAGGAGCAGGTCGAGATGGGCGTCGCCGTGCGCATGGCGGCGATGGACCTCCTCGCCCGCAACCTGCGTGCGCGGAACACGCCGGGCGGCCAGCCATGCTGACACTGGTCAATGCCCTTCTGATCGACCCGGAATCGGACGAACCCCGCCCCGGCGGACTGGTGATCGCCGAGGGGCGGATTCAGGAGTTGCTAACCGACTCGGCCCAGGGTCGCGGCACAGGGAGGATCGTTGATTGCAACGGTAAGTGGCTCGCCCCCGGCATCATCGACATCGGCGTAAAGATCGGTGAGCCGGGGGAGCGTCACAAGGAAAGCTTCCGCACCGCGGGCGCGGCGGCGGCGGCCGGCGGGGTCACCACCATGGTCACCCGGCCCGACACCCGGCCTGCGATCGATACGCCGGAGGGGCTCGAATTCCTGCTGCGCCGCTCGGTCGAGGCCGGTCCGGTCCGGGTGATGCCGATGGCCGCGCTGACCAAGGGCCGCGACGGCGCCGAGATGACCGAGATCGGCTTTCTCATGGACGCGGGCGCGGTCGCCTTCACGGATGCGCGGGCGGTGGCGAATGTCCGCGTCTTCCAGCGCTGCCTCACCTACGCCGCGGGCCTCGGCGCGCTGGTGGTCGGCCATCCGCAGGACCCGGTGCTGTCGGCCGGCGCCTGCGTCACGTCCGGCGCCTTCGCCTCGCAGCTGGGCCTGCCCTCGGTCTCGCCGATGGCCGAGCGGATCGGACTGGAGCGCGACCTCGCGGTCGTCGAGATGACCGGCGCGCGCTATCACGCCGACCAGATCTCGACCGCCCGCGCCCTGCCCGCGCTGGCCCGGGCCAAGGCGGCGGGGCTGCGGGTGACCGCCGGCTGCTCGATCCACCATTTGACGCTGAACGAGTTCGACGTCGGCGACTATCGCACCTTCTTCAAGCTGACCCCGCCGCTGCGGTCCGAGGATGATCGGATCGCGATGGTCGAGGCGGTGGCGTCCGGGGCGATCGACATCATCGGCTCGTTCCATACGCCGCAGGACGAGGAGGAGAAGCGCCTGCCGTTCGAGGAAGCGGCCTCCGGCGCCGTTGGGCTCGAAACGCTGCTGCCGGCGGCGACGCAGCTGTTCCACGGCGGGCATCTGACGCCGCCGGTGCTGTGGCGGGCGCTGTCGCTCAATCCCGCGCGGCTGCTCGGGCTGCCGTCGGGGCGGCTGGCGCCGGGGGCGCCGGCCGATCTCGTGCTGTTCGACCCGGACGCGCCCTTCGTGCTCGACCGCGCGACGCTGCGCTCGAAATCCAAGAACACGCCCTACGACCTGCGCCGCATGCAGGGCCGCGTCCTCGCCACATGGGTCGAAGGCCGCGAAGTCTTTGCGAGAGAGCCCTTATGATCAGCGGCCTGATGCTCCTGGTGGCCTTCGCGGTCAAGTCGGCGCCCTATGTGTTCCTGCCGGCCTATCTCGTCGGCTCGATCCCCTTCGGCCTCATCATCACCCGCGCGCTCGGCCTCGGCGACCTCAGGGCGATCGGCTCGGGCAATATCGGCGCGACCAACGTGCTGCGCACCGGAAACAAGGGCGCGGCCGCCGCCACCCTGCTGCTCGACGCGGCGAAGGGCGCCGTCGCGGTGCTGGTGGCCCGGCATTTCTTCGGCGACATGGGCGCGATCGTCGCCGGCCTCGGCGCCTTCATCGGCCATCTCTTTCCGGTCTGGCTGCGGTTTCGCGGCGGCAAGGGCGTGGCCACCTTCCTCGGCGTGACGCTGGCGCTGGCGCCGCTCGCCGGGCTCATCTGCTGCGCGGTCTGGGCGGCGACGGCGGCCGCCTTCCGCTATTCCTCGCTGGCCGCGCTCGTCTCGGCCGCGACGGCGCCGGTCTGGCTCGGGCTCTTCGGGCCGCCGCAATCGGCCTGGCTCGGCCTCGTGCTGGCGGCGCTCGTCTTCGTTCGCCACCATGCCAATATCGGCCGCCTGCTGTCCGGCGCGGAACCGCGGATCGGCCGCAAGGCTCAGTAGCTGAATTCGGCGAAGACCCGGGCCAGCGTATCGCGCATATTGCCCCGCGGCAGGCCCGTGCCGGACCGGCCGGCGCTGATCGGGCCGCCGTCGGCGACGATCGCCTGCAGCGCCGCGATCAGGTCGCACTCCTCGGCGAAGAGACCGCCTTCGCCACGCCCCGCCTCCTGACGCGAGACGAGGTCGATCATCGCCGCGCGGGTCGGGGCGTGTGAACCGGGGATATGGGCTTGGTAGGACATGGCTTGTTCCTCTGGCTGATGTCCCAGCCTATCCTCCGCCGCGTGACAGCAGCGTGAGACGCGCGTCACCCGCGCGGGCGGCGAACGGAGTGTTGCACGTCCGTCATGGCGGCGTTCTTGCAACGGTTGTTGTGCGGCGCAGCATTCAGCTTATCTTCACCGACGTAGCCGGTCGGGGCTTTGATCGCGGAAAGGTCCGCGACCCGCGCCAGGGGGCGCGTCGGGCCGGCGGATGTGAGAGGAACAAGTCGTGGCACATGCCATCACTCTTCGGGACTACCAGGGCGCCAACGAGGTTGGTCTCTTCGCCCGCCTGCGCAAGGCGATCGCCGATCATCGCGCCTATCTGAGCGTCTATGACGAACTCGCGGCCTGCTCGGACCGCGATCTCGCCGACCTCGGAATTTCGCGCCTCAATATTCGCGACATCGCCCGTCAGGCGGCCTACGGCGCCTGACGAAAGCAAGGGTCCCGACGCGCGGCGCCTTCGTCCCGGTTTTCGCCACTCATGACGCCGAAGGCCGCGGCGGTCCGGCCAGAAACGCGTCGAGCCGCGCCGTCAAGTCGGCCCGCCGGCTGGGCGTCGTCTCGCATTCCCAGATCACCAGCACCTCCCAGCCCGCCGCTCGCAGCGCCGCCTTGACGCCCGCGTCGCGCGCCGCGTTGGCACTCAGCTTCGGCACCCAGAATTCCGGCCGCGACTTCGGCAGGCGCGACCGCCAGCAGGCGGGATCTCCATGGCGATGCCAGAAACAGCCATGGACGAACACCACCTTGCGCCGGCCGGGAAACACCAGGTCGGGCGACCCCGGCAGGTCGCGCCGATGCAGGCGAAAGCGGTAGCCGAGGCCATGGGCGAGGCGGCGGACCACCTTTTCCGGCCCGGTGTCCTTGCCGCGTACCAGCCGCATCTGGGCGCTCCGCGCCGGATCGACGGCCTTCAGTCCCGCCGCAGCGCCTCGAGCTGGGCCGGATAGCTCCGGTTCTCGCGATAGAGGATCACCCGGTTCGGCAGCACCGTCGCCTGCCAGTCCGGCGGCAGTGCCTCGAGGATGCGGATCAGCAGGGCGCGGGTCGTCACCGGCGGCTCCGGAACCTCGATCGTGCGCCACATCATGTCCCGGTGCCCGCCGCGCCATGCGCTCGCCCCCGTGCCGTCCACCTCGTAGCGGAAGAGATAGGGAAGCCGCGCCTTCAGCGCCAGCATCGCCTCGAACAAGGGATGCGGCCCCGGCGGCGGCGCCTCCACCGGCTGGTCGATGTCGACCGGATAGTCGCGATCGAAGGCGGCCGGCGTCTGGGCCTCGCGATTGCGTCCGGGGTCGTTCGAGCCGAAGCCGCTGAAGTTCCAGACCGGCCGCTCGCCGCCCAGCCGGGTGAATTCCTCGATCAGCATGGTCTCGAGATCGAAGGTCGAGAAGACGAAGATCCGCGCCGCCTTGAACGACACCCGCTCCGGCGCGAGGCCGCGCCGGTGCCGGACATTCTGCGCATGGCGGGCGAGGCGGCCGCGGAAGCCGGCCTGCGCGTCGGTCTTGCCGACATAGACCAGCCGCCCGTCGAGAAACAAGAGATAGGCGCCCTGCGCGCCGTCGGGCAGCTGCTCGATGGTCTCGGGCGTCAGCGGCGCCGCCGGCAGCGTGGCGAAGAAGGCCGGCAGCTGCGCGCGCATGACCTTCGGGATGTCGAGCTCGAACTCGCCATAGGCCGACGGCATCAGGCGGCCTTGGTCTTGCCCGCGACCATGTCGCCCATCCGTCGGCGCGCCCCCGCCCTTGGCCGGTCCGCCCCGGCGATCGCCGCCGCCATCACCCGCGCCGCCGCCTCGGCGAGTTCGGTCGGCACCGCGTTGCCGAGCTGGCGCATGTTCTCGGACCAGGAGCCGACGAACTCGTAGCCGTCCGGGAGCCCCTGCAACCGCGCCGCCTCGCGCACCGTCAGATAGCGCACCCCGCCCTCCGGCAGGGCGATGGTGTTCTCGCCGCCCGGCACGCCATGCACCCCGGCCTTCAGCGCCTTGGCCGGCATGTCGAGCGGGCTGCCGGTATGGCCGGGATAGGCCCGCGCCCCCGGCTGCGGATCATGGTTCGGCGCCGCGCCGCTGCCCGGCGGTCCGAGGTCGGCGATCGCGTCGCGCACCGTGCGCCAGGGCAACCCGTCCGGCACCGTCCCC
>JBGAJI010000161.1:0-5642 GCA_044225035.1 Amaricoccus sp.
GTTCATCGAGGCCTACAACTTCGCCAGACGCCTGAAGACCCTTCGAGGTCTCACGCCGTTCGAGTTCATCTCCCAGCAATGGACATCAGACCCGCACCGCTTCAGACTTCATCCAAACCATCTCATCCCGGGACCGAACACGTAGGGCGCGAGGGGTGCCGATTTCTCCGGCGCTCTCAATCGGGGCGGGCGTGCCCGGCTCGTCCGTTGAAAACGGACGTGCCCCGGCAGGGCACGTCCGTCACGATCTCGCCGACGGTCGATCTCGTGAAGCGAAGGCTGCGAGGTCGCGAGCGGTCCAGTCGTACCCCGGGGCCCGGGGCGGTCCTATCGACCGCTCACAGGCTGACCCAGGCGCTGTTCCTGGCGGAGGAGCGGACGCAGGCTTCGACGAAGGCGACGCCGGCGACGCCGTCCTCGATCGTCGGATAGAGCACGTCCGCCGGCACCGGCGCGCCGTCGCGGCGGGCGAGGATGGCGCGCGCCGCCTCGGCATAGATGTTCGCGAAGCCTTCCAGATAGCCCTCCGGATGTCCGCCCGGCGTGCGGCTGACCCGCGCCGCTTCGGGGCGGGCGCCGACGCCGCCGCGGGTCAAGAGGCGCTTCGGCTCGCCGAGGGGCGTGTACCAGAGATAGTTCGGATCCTCCTGCGCCCATTCGAGGCCGCCCTTCTCGCCATAGACGCGGAGGCGCAGCGCGTTCTCGTTGCCCGGTGCCACCTGGCTGCACCAGAGCATGCCGCGCGCGCCGCCCTCGAAGCGCAGCAGCACGTGGCCGTTGTCGTCGAGCTTGCGCCCCGGCACGAAGACCTGGAGGTCGGCGGCCAGCGCCTCGAGTCTCAGCCCGGTGACGAAGCCGACGAGGTTGAAGGCATGGGTGCCGATGTCGCCGGTCGACCCACCGGCGCCGGAGCGGGCGGGATCGGTGCGCCAGCCCGCCTGCTTCTGGCCGCTGTCCTCCAGCGGAGTCGCCAGCCAGTCCTGCGCATATTCGACCTGCGCCACCCGGATCGGCCCGAGCAACCCCTCGGCCACCATCGCCCGCGCCTGCCGGATCATCGGATAGCCGGTGTAATTGTGGGTGAGGATGAAGAGCGCGTTCGACTCCGCCGCCACCTTGGCGAGCTTCTTCGCCTCGGCCAGCGTCGCGGTCAGCGGCTTGTCGCAGATGACATGGATGCCGCGCTTCAGGAACTCGCGCGCCGCGGGGGCGTGCATGTGGTTCGGGGTGACGATCGCCACCGCCTCGACGCCGTTCTTGCGCCGCGCCTCGCGCTGGGCCATCGCCGCGAAATCGTCATAGACGCGATCCTCGGCGAGGCCGAGGGCGCGGCCCGAGTCCCGCGCCCGCTCCGGCGTCGAGGACAGCGCGCCGGCGACCAGCTCGTACTGGTCGTCGATGCGCGCGGCGATCCGGTGCACGGCGCCGATGAAGGCGTCCTTGCCGCCGCCCACCATGCCGAGCCGGATGCGCGGCGGTTTCTGGTCCGTCATCTTGGTTCCTCTCCTCAGCTCAGGCCGAGCATGCGCCGGTTCGCCGCGTCGTCCGTGCCACCGGCGGCGAAATCGTCGAAAGCCTTCTCGGTGACGCGGATGATATGGTGGCGCACGAACTCCGCGCCCTCGCGGGCGCCATCCTCGGGATGCTTCAGCGCGCATTCCCATTCGACCACGGCCCAGCCCTTGAAGCCGTATTGCGTCAGCTTGGAGAAGACGGCGCCGAAATCCACCTGCCCGTCGCCGAGGCTGCGGAAGCGCCCGGCGCGGTTCACCCAAGGCGCGTAGCCGGAATAGACCCCCTGCCGCCCGGTCGGATTGAATTCCGCGTCCTTCACGTGGAACATGCGGATCCGCTCGTGGTAGATGTCGATATTGTCGAGATAATCGAGGCACTGCAGGACGTAGTGCGACGGGTCGTAGAGCATGTTGGCCCGCGCGTGGCCGCCGACGCGGTCGAGGAACATCTCGTAGGTGGTGCCGTCGAACAGGTCCTCGCCCGGATGGATCTCGTAGCAGACATCGACGCCCATTTCCTCGGCATGGTCGAGGATCGGGGTCCAGCGCCGGGCAAGCTCGTCGAAGGCGGTCTCGACCAGGCCCGCCGGCCGCTGCGGCCAGGGATAGGCGTAAGGCCAGGCGAGCGCGCCGGAGAAGGTCGCCATCGCGGTCAGCCCCATGTGGCGCGAGGCGGTCAGCGCCGCCTTGACCTGATCCACCGCCCAGGCCTGCCGCGCCTTCGGATTTCCCCGCACGTCCGGCGCGGCGAAACCGTCGAAGGCTTCGTCATAGGCCGGATGGACGGCGACGAGCTGGCCCTGCAGATGGGTCGAGAGCTCGGTCACCTCGACGCCGTTGGCCGCCGCGACGCCCTTGAATTCGTCGCAATAGGTCTTGGAGGCGGCGGCCTTGCCGAGATCGATCAGCTGGCCGGCCCAGGTCGGCACCTGCACGCCGACATAGCCCTGATCGGCGGCCCATCTGGTGATCGCGTCCCAGCTGTTGAACGGCGGCGCGTCGCCCGCGAATTGCCCGAGGAACAGGGCGGGGCCCTTGATGGTCTGCATGGCTTTCAGTCGTCCTCCCGCGTGTTTTTCACATCTTGTCAGGCATCCGCCATCGGCGCGCAAGTCTGGTCCTACCAGATGGGCGCAGATTCCCGATCGGCGGCCGGTCGGTCCCAATCAGTGATTGTCGCGGGGGATGCCCTTGGTCTGGGCGATGCGCTGGTATTTCACCGCCGGCTCCAGCACCGCGCCGGTCTCGAGCTCGCCGACGAGGCCGCGCTGGATTTCCTGCCACGGGGTCTGGTGCGCCGGATAGTGATAGCCGCCCGCCGCCCGCAGCGCCGCGCGGCGGCGGTCGATCTCGGCCGCGTCGACGAGCAGGTCGAGCCGGCCGGCGTTCAGGTCGAGCGACACCCGGTCGCCGGTCTCGATCAGCGCGAGCGCGCCGCCGGACGCGGCCTCCGGGCTCGCGTTGAGGATCGAGGGGCTGCCCGAGGTGCCGGACTGCCGCCCGTCGCCGACGCAGACGAGGCTCGCCACGCCACGGCGCAGCAGATAGTCGGGCGCGCGCATGTTCACCACCTCGGCCGCGCCGGGATAGCCCTTCGGTCCGGCGCCGCGCATGAAGAGCACGCAGTTCTCGTCGATGGCGAGCGCCGGATCGTCGATGCGGGCGTGGTAATCCTCGGGCCCGTCGAACACCACCGCGCGCCCCTCGAACCGGCCGGGATGGTCGGGGTGGCTGAGGTAGCGGTCGCGGAACTCCGGGCTGATGACGCTCATCTTCATCACGGCGGAATGAAAGATATTGCCGGTCAGCACGCGAAATCCCGCGCGATCCTTGAGCGGCCTGTCGAAGGGACGGATGACGTTCTCGTCGAGCGTGACGGCGCCGCGATACGCCTCGCCGACGGTCTCGCCGCTGGCCGTCATCACACTCTCGTCGATCAAACCTTTCGCGATCAGCTGGCCGAAGACCGCCGGCACGCCGCCCGCGTGATAATAGTCCTCGCCGAGATATTCGCCGGCCGGTTGCAGATTGACGAGCAGCGGGATCTCCTCGCCGTAGGTCTGCCAATCCTCGATGGCGAGTTCGACCCCGAGGTGACGGGCGATCGCGTTGAGATGGATCGGCGCGTTCGACGAGCCGCCGATCGCCGAATTGACGCGGATGGCGTTGATGAAGGCGGCGCGCGTCATGATGTCCGAGGGTTTCAGATCCTCGCGCACCATCTCGACGGCGCGCATCCCGGTGCGCCAGGCCATTTCGCCGCGGTCGCGATAGGGGGCGGGGATCGCGGCGCCGCCGGGCAGCTGCATCCCTAAGGCCTCGGCGAGGCTGTTCATCGTGGTCGCGGTGCCCATGGTGTTGCAATAGCCGGTCGAGGGCGCGGAGGAGGCGACGATGTCGAGGAAGCCGGCATAGTCGATCTCACCCTTGGCCATCAGCTCGCGCGCCTTCCAAACGATGGTGCCCGAGCCGGTGCGCTCGCCCCGGAACCAACCATTCAGCATCGGCCCGACGCTGAGCGCGATCGCCGGGATATTGACCGTCGCCGCCGCCATCAGCAGCGCGGGCGTGGTCTTGTCGCAGCCGATGGTCAGGACGACGCCGTCGATCGGATAGCCGTAAAGCACCTCGACGAGGCCGAGATAGGTGAGGTTGCGATCGAGGCCGGCGGTCGGGCGCTTGCCGGTTTCCTGGATCGGGTGGACGGGGAATTCCATGGCGATGCCGCCCGCGTCGCGGATGCCGTCGCGCACGCGCTTCGCCAGCTCGATATGGTGGCGGTTGCAGGGCGAGAGGTCTGAACCGGTCTGGGCGATGCCGATGATCGGCTTGCCGGACTGCAATTCCTCGCGGCTGAGGCCGTAGTTGAGATAGCGCTCGAGATAGAGCGCGGTCATGTCGGGATTGCCGGGATTGTCGAACCAGGCGCGGGAACGCAGGGGCACGGCGGGCTGGTCGGTCACGGGTCTTCCTCCTCGGTCTTTGCCAGAGATATGCGGCCCCGCGGCGGCGCTTTGCAACCATGCTCCGCGGCCAAGGCGGGCAATAGTCATACTTCTTCATCCCGACCGTGGGCGGGACGGCGGCGGCGTGGCGCCGCGGCCTATCGCGCGGCGAGATCTTCGAGGATCGGGCAGTCAGGGCGGTCGTCGCCGTGGCAGGAGCGCGCCAGATGCTCCAGCGCGCGGGCCATGGCGGCCAGTTCCTCGGCGCGGGTCCGAAGCTCGAGGATATGGTCCTCGGCGATCGCCTTCACCTCGGCGCTGGCGCGGCCCTGGTCGCGCCAGAGATCGACCAGCCGCTCGATCCGCGCCATCGGAAAGCCGAGCTTGCGGGCGCGGTGGATGAAGCTGAGCGTGCTCACGTCGCGCGGGCCATAGACGCGATAGCCGTTCTCGCCCCGCGCGGCGGCGGGGATGAGGCCGACGCTCTCGTAGTAGCGGATCATCTTGGCCGAGACGCCCGAGGCGGCGGCGGCTTCGCCGATATTCATGCCAGCGCCTCCTCGACTTGCCCGGCGGCGGCGGAAACCGAGGACCGGAAGCGGCGCAGGCGCAGCGCGTTGCCGACGACGCAGACGCTCGACAGCGCCATGGCGGCGGCGGCGAGCACCGGCGACATCATCACGCCGAAGCCGGGGTACAGCACACCCGCCGCCACCGGGATCAGCGCGACGTTATAGGCAAAGGCCCAGAACAGGTTCTGACGGATGTTCGCCATCGTCGCCTGCGCCAGTCGAACGGCATCGACGATCGCGTTCAGCCCGCTCGAGAGTATCACGACATCCGCGCTCTCGATGGCGATATCGGTCCCCGACCCGATCGCGATTCCGACATCGGCCTTGGCCAACGCCGGGGCGTCGTTGATCCCGTCCCCGACGAAAGCCACGGCCCCGTAGCGCGCGCGCAGACGATCGAGTTCCGAGACCTTGTTGCCCGGCTTCAGCTCGGCGAAGACAGCCTCGATCCCAAGCTGTGCCGCGACCGCCTGCGCCGTGCGTCGATCATCGCCCGTGAGCATCGCGATCCGCAGACCCTGTCCGCGAAGCGCATCGATGGCGGCCCGTGCTTCCGGCCTGATCGGATCGGCGATTCCGATCAAAGCCGCGAGACGGCCATCGATCGCCAC
>JBGAJI010000162.1:0-5628 GCA_044225035.1 Amaricoccus sp.
GCATCGTCACCGCCCGCGCCGGGGCCGCGCCGCCGGCCCGGTGACGCGGCCTGGAGGCCGGCGATTTGACCTTGCGCCGCGTGTCGGGCTTGCGCGGCTTGATCGCGTCCGACGACGCGGGAGGGCGCCCATCCTATGTTCTACGCACACTCCTCGCCCCGGCGCGACGAAGCGGAATGGCAGGCGCTTCTCGCCCATCTCACCGAGGTCTCGCGCCGGGCCGCCGAACTGGCCCGCCCGCTCGGATTGTCGCGGGCGGCGGCGCTGGCCGGCCTCGTCCACGACCTCGGCAAGTATGATCCCGATTTCCAGGCCTACCCGAGGGGACGGGGGACCTCGGTCGACCATTCCGCGGCCGGCGCGGCGGTCCTGCTCGACCAGGCGGCGCCGCGGGACCGGATCGCCGCCGAGGCGCTGGCCTACTGCATCCTCGGCCACCATGCCGGGCTGCCGGACCGCGTCGGCGGCCCGGCCAGCCTGGAAGAGCGGATCGAGGGTTTCGCGCGGGGCCGCCTCGGCACCCTCCCGACATCGGCCAGTCCACCAGGTCGCGACGCCCGCGCGCATCCATGCGACGACGGGCCGACGCCGCGCGGCGAACGGCTGGGCGGTGAGGCCCGCGGGACGGGTGAGCGTCGGTCCGTTGCATCACCGTCTTCCAGGCATCGGCGCGGCGCGGCCAGATTAACATGAGGTTATCTCGCGGCACATCTGGGTATTTGACGTTATGGCCGCCGAAGACGATTGTCGCGGAAGAAACAAGCAAAGGCGGCATCAGTCGCTGTGAACGGGAGGAAGGCCGCGCAGCTCGCGCATCCTTCCAGAATTCAGGACCGGGCGGCGCCCCCTCGCGGGTCGCCCCGCCTGTCACCGGACAAAGCGCGCGGCGTCGAGCCGCGTGCCGACCGGCCGCGCCCCCGCTGCTCGGCCCGGTCGCCCCATGACGGACCAAACAACAAGACAAACCCGGAGGATGCCCCCTTATGACCGCCCTCGCCGAACATGAACCAGCCGGAAGTCACCAGTCGAAAAAGGCCGCGGCCAGCGGCTGGATCGGCTCCGCGCTCGAATATTACGACTTCTTCATCTATGCCACCGCGGCGAGCCTCGTCTTCCCGCAGATCTTCTTCCCCTCCGAGAACCCGCGCACCGCGATCATCGCGTCGCTCGCCACCTACGGCGTCGGCTATGTCGCGCGCCCCATCGGCGCCTTCGTGCTCGGCCACTGGGGCGACACCCACGGCCGCAAGAACGTGCTCATCCTCTGCATGTTCCTGATGGGCTTCTCGACGCTCGCCGTCGGCCTGCTGCCCACCTACGCCCAGGTCGGCCTGCTCGCCCCGGCGCTCCTCGTCCTCCTCCGCCTGATCCAGGGCTTCGCCGTCGCCGGCGAAATCTCCGGCGCCTCCTCGATGATCCTCGAACACGCGCCTTTCGGACGACGCGGCTTCTTCGCCAGCTTCACGCTGCAGGGCGTGCAGGCGGGCCAGATCCTCGCCGCCGCCGTCTTCCTGCCCCTCGCGCATTTCATGCCGGACGAGGCCTTCATGAGCTGGGGCTGGCGCGTGCCCTTCCTGCTCTCCTTCGTCGTCATCATCGCCGGCTACATCATCCGCCGCGAAGTCGACGAGACCCCGGCCTTCAAGGAAGAGGGCGCGCATAACGCCACGCCGCGGTCGCCGGTGATCGAGGCGATCCAGATGAACTGGCCGAACATGATCCGGGTCATCTGCATGGCGCTGATGAACACCATCCCGGTCGTCACCACCGTCTTCGGCGCCGCCTACGCCGTGCAGGCCGCCTATGGCATCGGCTTCCACAAGGACGTCTATCTCTGGATCCCCGTGCTCGGCAACATCATCGCCTGCTTCGTCATCCCCTACGTCGGCAACCTCTCCGACAAGATCGGCCGGCGTCCCCCGATCATCTTCGGCGCGCTCGCCTCGGGCCTGCTCTCCTTCGGCTATCTCTACGCCATCTCGATCCACTCGGTGCCGCTCGCCATCTTCATGTCGCTGCTGATGTGGGGCGTGGTCTACCAGGGCTACAACGCGGTCTTCCCGAGCTTCTACCCGGAACTGTTCCCGACCCGGACCCGCGTCTCCTCGATGGCGATCAGCCAGAATATCGGCACCACCATCACCGCCCTGCTGCCGGTGCTCTTCGCCTCCGTCGCCCCTCCGGGAACGCTCAATGTCCCGATGATCGTCGGCTCCATCGCCTTCGCCGTCACCGTGATCGCCGCCGCGGCCGCCTGGTCCGCCCGCGAGACCTACCGGGTGCATATGAACGATCTCGGCGATCCGAACGCCGTCCCGGTGCCGCTCGGCGAATATGAGAAGGCCCGCGAGGCCGCCATCGCCCAGGCCCGCGCCGCCTGAGCCGCCAGGAACCCGGGGGCGCCGAAACCGGCGCCCCCTTCGCCACACCGCAGGGAGCGACCCCATGATCACGGGCAAGACACGGCTCATCGCGCATCTCGGCTACCCGACCGAATCCTTCAAGGCGCCGATGATCTACAATCCCTATTTCGACAAGCACGGCATCGACGCCGTCGTGGTGCCGATGGGCGTCAAGGCCGAGGACTATCCGGCCTTCCTGCCCCTCGTCTTCCGCCTCTCGAACATCCACGGCGCGCTCGTCACCATGCCGCACAAGATCACCACCATCGGCCTGCTCGACGAGGTGATGACCACCGCGCGGGTCGCCGGCTCCTGCAACGCCGTGCGCCTCGAGGCCGACGGCCGCCTCGTCGGCGACATGTTCGACGGCGAGGGCTTCGTCCGCGGCGTGCTGCGCAAGGGCCGGGCATTGAAGGGCGCCAGCGCGCTCGTCGTCGGCTCCGGCGGGGTCGGCTCCGCCATCGCCGCGTCGCTCGCCAAGGCCGGGGTCGCCCGCCTCGCCGTCTATGACGCGCATGTGCCCGCCATGGAGGCGCTGGCCGGCCGGCTGCGCGCGCATTATCCGGCGCTGACCGTCGAGACCGGCTCCAATGACCCCGCCGGCTTCGAGGTCGTGGTGAACGCCACGCCGCTCGGCATGAACCCCGGCGACCCGATGCCGGTCGAGATCGACCGCGTCGACCCGGCCGCCTTCGTCGGCGAGGTGGTGATGAAGCAGGAGATCACCCCGTTCCTCGCCGCCATCCGGGCCCGGGGCTGCGCCTTCTCGGTCGGTACCGACATGCTCTACGAACAGATCCCGGCCTATCTCGAATTCTTCGGCTTCCGCACCACCACGGCGGAGGAACT
This sequence comes from Amaricoccus sp., assembly GCA_044225035.1. Taxonomy (GTDB): domain Bacteria; phylum Pseudomonadota; class Alphaproteobacteria; order Rhodobacterales; family Rhodobacteraceae; genus Amaricoccus. The sequence continues at coordinate 3,252 of JBGAJI010000162.1, forward strand.
GCGCGAGGTCAGCGCGCTCGCCATGGCGTCCTGATTTCGGCCGCGCCTTGCGCCCCGGTTGTGGGAAGGCCGCGCGCGGAATAGCCTCGGTGCAACCTTGGAATGGGCGGGCGCGTCCCGCCGACGGAGGCCCCCATGAAGACCTCGATCGCCACCGTCTCGATCAGCGGCGACCTCTCGGAAAAGCTCGCCGCCATCGCCGCCGCCGGTTTCGATGGCGTCGAGATCTTCGAGGCGGACCTGCTCACCTACGACGCCACCCCGCGCGAGGTCGGCGCCATGGTCCGCGACCACGGGCTGGAGCTGAACCTCTTCCAGCCCTTCCGCGACTTCGAAGGCATGCCCGAGCCGCAGCGGACCCGCGCCTTCGACCGGGCGGAGCGCAAGTTCGACCTGATGGGCGAGCTCGGCGCCGACCTGATCCTCGTCTGTTCCAACACCTCCGCCGTGTCGCTCGGCGGCATCGACCGCGCCGCCGCCGACCTGCGTGAGCTGGGGCAAAGGGCGGCGGCCCGCGGCATCCGCGTCGGCTTCGAGGCGCTGGCCTGGGGCCGCCATGTCAACGACCATCGCGACGCCTGGGAGATCGTCCGCCGCGCCGACCATCCGGCGATCGGCCTGATCCTCGACAGCTTCCATACCCTGTCGCGCAAGCTCGACCCGAATTCGATCCGGTCGATCCCGGCCGACCGGATCTTCCTCGTCCAACTCGCCGACGCGCCGCGCATCGACATGGACATCCTCTATTGGAGCCGGCATTTCCGCAACATGCCCGGCGAAGGCGACCTGCCGGTGAGGGATTTTCTCGCCGCCGTCGCCGCCACGGGGTTCGACGGCTGGCTCAGCCTCGAAATCTTCAACGACCAGTTTCGCGGCGGATCTCCGCGCTCGATTTCGGTCGACGGCCACCGCTCGCTGGTCGCGGTGATGGACGAGGTCCGGCGCGCGGAGCCGGCGGCCGCCGCCATCCTGCCGCCGATGCCGGACCGGATCGCCGTCTCCGGCTTCGAGTTCGTCGAATTCGCCGCCACCGCCGATACCGCGCCGGGCCTCGTCCGCTTCCTGCACGGCATGGGGTTCAGGCGCGCCGGCCGGCATGTGTCCAAGGACGTGACGCTCTACCGGCAGGGCGGGGTCAATCTCGTGGTCAATACCGAGCGCGAAGGCTTCGCCCACGCCGCCTATCTCACCCATGGCGTCGGCGTCTGCGACATCGGCTTTCGCGTCGAGAACGCCGCCGCCACGGTGGAGCGCGCCACCGCCCTCGGCGCCCAGCTCTTCGAGAGCCGCGTCGGCCCCGGCGAGCTCTCCATTCCGGCGATCCGGGGCGTCGGCGGCGCGGTGATGCATTTCATCGACCAGAGCCCGGCGCTGTCCAAGGTCTGGGAAACCGAGTTCGTGGCCGTGGAGGAAGAGGTCGCGGTCGCCGACAGCCGGCTCGTCGCGGTCGATCACGTCGGCCAGACCATGCCCTATGACGAGATGCTGTCCTGGCTCCTGTTCTACACCACGATCTTCCAGATCGAGAAGGCGCCGATCGTCGATATCATCGACCCCTCGGGCATCGTGCGCAGCCGGGCGATCGAGAACGCCGACGGCAGCCTGCGCCTCACCCTGAACGGCGCCGAGAACGCCCGCACCTTCGCCGGGCATTTCATCGCCGAGTCCTTCGGTTCCGCCGTCCAGCATCTCGCCTTCGCCAGCGCCGACATCTTCGCCACCGCCGCCGCGCTGACCGCCAACGGCTTCGAGACGCTGGCGATCACGCCGAACTATTACGAGGACGTGGAGGCGCGCTTCGGCCTCGATCCCGATTTCTCGGACCGGCTCAAGGCGTCGAACATCCTCTACGACCGGGACGAGCATGGGGACTATTTCCAGCTCTACAGCCCGAATTTCGGCGAAGGCTTCTTCTTCGAGATCGTCGAGCGCCGCGGCGGCTATCGCGGCTATGGCGCCCCCAACGCCCCGTTCCGCATCGCGGCGCAAAAGCGCCACCTCCGCCCCAAGGGCATGCCCCGCGCCTGACCCCGGAGCAGGAGATACCAACGACCGGTTCGCCCGGCCACCTCTCTCCCTTCGACCAAAGCGGGCCTCTTGGCCCGCGAGTCCCGGCCCGACAAGCCGACGCACCGCGTCGGCCGGGCCGTTGCCCGGAGCGCGCGAGCGCGGAAGGCAAAAGGGGTGCCTCTTGGGATAACAGCGCCAATCCGTCCGCGCCTGCCTGGCTGGCGCGGTAACGCGCCTGCCGGGGGCAGGCAGGCGCGGACGGATTTGTCTACGCCAAATCCGTCAAGAGAAGGCCGTCACCAGACCTGGCCTGCGTTAACACTAAAACCCGACTAAAACAGTCGCAATACGGTTGCCATACGCTTTC
>JBGAJI010000163.1:0-5596 GCA_044225035.1 Amaricoccus sp.
CTGCCCCCGGCAGGCGCGTCTGCGACGCACCAGCCAGGCAGGCGCGGACGGATTGGCGCCGTCATCCCAAGAGGATGGCCCCTTGCCCTGCGCGCTCGCGCGCTCCGGGCAACGGCCCGGCCGACGCGGTGCGTCGGCTTGTCGGGCCGGAGACTCGCGGGCCAAGGAGGCCCGCTTCGGTCGAAGAGGCGTCGCGAAGGCGCCGATCCGATCAAGGGGCGTTCGTCTCGCTCTCAGAAACTCGACCGGAGCGCGGCGATGGAACCCGCGTAGTCGCCGCCCTTGAAGACCGCGGAGCCCGCGACGAAGCAGTCGGCGCCGGCGGCGCGGCAGAGGGGGGCGGTTTCGGGCGTGACCCCGCCATCGACCTGCAGCCAGATCGGCCGTTCGCCGATCATCGCGCGGAGCGCGCGGATCTTCGGCAACTGCGAGTCGAGGAAGGACTGGCCGCCGAAGCCGGGATTGACCGTCATGACGAGGATGAGGTCGCAGCGGTCGAGCACATATTCGACGGCCGAGGGCGGGGTCGAGGGCGTCAGCGACACGCCGGCCTTGGCGCCGAGCTCGCGGATGCGCGCGAGGCTGCGGTCGAGATGCGGCCCGGCCTCGGCATGAATGGTGATGATGTCCGACCCGGCCTTGGCGAAAGCCTCGAGGAAGGGGTCGGCCGGCTGGATCATCAGATGCACGTCCATCACCGTGGTGACATGCGGGCGCAGCGCCGCCGCGACGACGGGGCCGATGGTCAGGTTCGGCACGAAATGACCGTCCATCACATCGACATGCACCCAGTCCGCGCCGGCCGCCTCGATCGCGCGCACCTCCTCGCCGAGTCGGGCGAAATCGGCCGAGAGGATCGAAGGCGCGATCTTCGGGTCGCGGGAGAAGGCGGGGCTCATTTCAGCCGCTCGATCAGGCTCGACGTGTCCCAGCGCCCGCCGCCGAGGCCCTGCACGTCCTTGTAGAACTGGTCGATCAGCGCCGTCGCCGGCAGCGCCGCCTTGTTGGCATTCGCCTCGGCGAGGCAGATCGCGAGATCCTTGCGCATCCAGTCGACGGCGAAGCCGAAGTCGAACTTCCCGGCCAGCATGGTCTTGCCGCGGTTCTCCATCTGCCACGATCCGGCCGCGCCCTTCCCGATCACCTCCAGCACCGCCTCGCCGTCGAGGCCGGCCTTTCGCGCGAAGGCGAGGCCCTCGGACAGGCCCTGCAACAGGCCGGCGATGCAGATCTGGTTCACCATCTTGGTCAATTGCCCGGCGCCCGCCGGCCCCATCAGCCGGCAGGCGCGGGCGAAGGCGAGGATCGCCGGCTCGGCGGTGGCGTAAGGTTCGGGTTCGCCGCCGCACATCACGGTCAGGGCGCCGTTCTCTGCCCCGGCCTGACCGCCGGAGACCGGCGCGTCGATGAAATGCGCGCCGCGCGCCGAGGCGACCGCGCTCAACTCGCGGGCGACCGCGGCGGAGGCGGTGGTATGGTCGACGAAGATCGCCCCGGGGGCGAGCGATGCGAAGGCGCCGCCGTCGCCGATGGTCACCGAACGCAGGTCGTCGTCGTCGCCGACGCAGGCGAAGACGATCTCCGCCCCCGCCGCCGCCTCGGCCGGGGTCGCGGCGCGGGCGCCGCCATGCTGGGCGACCCAGGCTTGCGCCCGCGCCGGCGAGCGGTTGAAAACCGTGACGGAATGGCCTTTCGCCGCGAGATGTCCGGCCATCGGATAGCCCATCACGCCGAGACCGATGAATGCCACCCGTGCCATGTCGCCCGCTCCCCGCCGTTGTGTCGCCCCCGGAGCGGAGCCCGTCCCGGCTGCGCCGGGCCGTCCGCTCTAGAGTCTTGAAATCGCGCAATGTCTTAACCACCGGACGAATCCGACCGGTTGGACATTGCTCTAGTGGCCTGCTATCCCCACCGGGTCAAGCCGACAGGAGAGGGACCGGCTCGCATGGCGTTTCTCTTCCGCTGGCTGATGCGCGCCTTCGTCGCCCTGGCCCTGCTCGCCCTGGCCGCCGTGGCGCTGGCCTACTATCTCGCCCAGCAATCGCTGCCCGACTACAACCGGTCCTACGCGGTCGCGGGGCCGACGGCGGAGATCGAGATCCTGCGGGACAGCCACGCGGTCCCGCATATCCTCGCCACGGCGGACGCGGACGCCTTCTTCGGCCTCGGCTTCGCCCATGCGCAGGACCGGCTGTGGCAGATGACGCTGCTCAGGCGCACGGCGCAGGGGCAATTGTCGGAGCTGTTTGGGCCGGAGACGGTGCCGGTCGACGAACTGATGCGCGCGCTCGATCTCTATGGCCTGTCGCGGCGGGCGGCGCGCCTGCAGGACCCGGCGACTCTGGCGGCGATGGAGGCCTACAGCGCCGGGGTGAACGCCTGGCTCCGCGTGGTGCAGGACGAGGCGCTGGGGCGCGGCGCGCCGGAATTCTTCCTGTTCAACCCCCGGATCGCGCCCTGGACGCCGGCCGATTCGATCGCGATCCTGAAGCTGATGGCGCTGCAACTGACCGACAAGGCCGAGCGCGAGACGCTGCGCGCCGCGCTGTCGCTGCGCCTGCCGCCGGAAAGGCTGCGCGACATCCTGCCGGAATCGCCCAACGCGCCGATCATGGGGCTGCCGGAATTTTCGGAAGTGTTTCCCGACGCGCCGGGCGGCCCGATCCGCACGGCGCGCGCGCCCTTCGATCCGACGCCGCCCATCGGCCTCGCGGGCGCCTCGAACGCCTTCGCGGCGATGGGCAAGCGCACGGCGGGCGGCGCGCCGCTGCTCGCCACCGACCCGCATCTCGCCTTGAGCGCGCCGTCGATCTGGATGCTGGCCCGGATGGATCTGGCCGAGGGGCCGGTGATGGGCGCGACGATCCCGGGCGTGCCCGCGGTCCTGATCGGGCGCAACGCGGATCTCGGCTGGGGCCTCACCTCCAGCTATCTTGACGATCAGGACATCTATATCGAGCGGCTGAACCCGGCCGATCAGAACGAATATCTGACGCCGGCCGGCTATGCCCGGTTCGAGAGCCGCGCGGCGGTNNNGATCAAGGTGAAGGGCGCGCCGGAGGTGACGCGCGAGCTGCGCTGGACCCGGCACGGGCCGGTGATCCCCGGCGACTGGTTCGGCGCCGCCGCCGTCACGCCGCCGGGCGACGTGGCGAGCCTCGCCTGGACGGCGCTGACCGAGGACGACCGCTCGATCGGCGCGGCGATCGGGCTGATGCGCGCCCGATCGATTCGCGAGGCGCGGGCGGCGGCGGCGAATTTCGTCGCACCATCGCTGAACCTGACCCTCGCCGACCATTCGTCCATCGCGCTGCAGATGATCGGCCGCGCGCCGATCCGGCAGGAGGGCCATACCAGCCAGGGCCGGGTGCCGGCGCCGGGCTGGCTCGCCGTGAACGACTGGCAGGGCACGCGGCCCTTCGACGAGAACCCCTGGGTCGAGAATCCGGCCAGCGGCATCGTGGTCAATACCAACAACCGGATCACCGACGCGCTGTTTCCCGACCATCTCAGCTTCGACTGGGGGGACGACCACCGGATCCTGCGCGCCTCGAAACTGCTGAACGACCGGCAGTATCACAGCCTCGACAGTTTCATCGAAATCCAGACCGACACGGTCTCGGAGGCGGCGAGGGTGCTGTTGCCGCTGGTCGCCCGCGACCTCTGGTATTCCGGCGAGCCGGTGGCGGAGGACGCGGCCGCGCGCCAGCGGCAGATGGCGCTGGAGCGGCTGGCGAACTGGAACGGCGCGATGTCCGAGCATGATCCCGAGCCGCTGATCTGGGCCGCCTGGGCGCGGGCGCTGCAACGCCGGCTGACGGTGGACGAGCTCGGCGCGCTCGCCACCTCGGTCGAGCGGCCGGATCCGGTGTTCATCGAGCGGGTCTACCGCGACGTGGACGGCGCCGGCGCCTGGTGCGACGTGAAACAGACGACCGCCGTCGAAAGCTGCGTCGAGATGGCGCGCCGCGCGCTCGACGACGCGCTGCTCGAGCTGAGCGAGGCCTATGGGCCGCGGCTCGAGAGCTGGCGCTGGGGCGACGCGCATCAGGCGGTGCATCGGCATCAGACGCTGGGCGATATTCCGGTACTGGGGCAGCTCGTGAACATCACCCAGAGCACGGCGGGCGGCGACGATACGCTGATGCGCGGCCAGACGCCGGCGGGCGGCCCCGAGCCCTATCGCAACATCCACGCGGCGGGCTTTCGCGCGGTCTATGACTTCTCTGACCCGGATTCGAGCGTCTTTATCGTCGCCACCGGTGAGAGCGGCCATCCGATGTCGCGCTATTACGACGATCAGTCGGTGCTCTGGCGGCGGGGGGAATATATCCCGATGTCGCTCGACGCCGATCTGGCCCGCGCGGGGTCGATCGGCTCGACGCGGCTGACGCCGAAGGCGCCCTGAGAGCCGGTCCCGGCTGTGCGAACGGCCCTCTGGCTTGGCCTCTTCGCCGACTACGGGCGCAATGTGGCGCGCCCGTCTCCTCTAGACGGATTTGGCCGTCGACAAATCCGTCCGCGGCGTCATCCCAAGAGGATAGCCCCTTGCCCTGCGCGCTCACGCGCTCCGGGCAACGCCCGGCCGACGCGATGCGTCGGCTTGTCGGGCCGGGGACTCGCGGGCAAAGGCCCGATTGGGTCGTCGAACGAGACGCGGCGGAGGGGATGACGATTCCTGGCGCGAAGGGTTTCGGGATTTGCTCCATGTCACGCCGGGCCGATGTCGCGGGTGCGCAGGCGAAAGCCGGCGCCGGGGTGGGTTAGGCGGGCGAAGGTGACGCCCGCGCCGTCGAGCCAGCTGGCGCGCTCGATGACGAAGACCGGCGCGCCGGCCGGGATCGCCAGCGCCTCGGCCTCGGCCCCGGTCGCGGCGGCGGCGGAGAGGCTGTGCTCGGCCATGGTGTAGGGGACGGTTCGCACCAGCCAGTCGTTCGGACCGGCCTCGAGGAAGCTCTCCTCCTCGGCGGCCGGCGCGGTGGCGAGGCTGATCCAGCGGTCCTCGAGCTGATAGGGCCGGCCGTCGGCGCTGTGCAGGCAGAGGACGCGCAGCGCCGGAAGATCGCCGAGCAGCGCGCGGAGCGCCAGCGGCGGCGGGCCCTTGCGGCGCGACAGGCGGCGATAGGCGTAAGGCGCTCCCGTCGCCTCGATCTCCTCGCGGATCAGGGGGATGCGCAACAGCGCCTCGCGCGCGCGGCGCTCGACCACCCGGCTGCCGGCGCGGCGGCGGCGCTCGATCAGGCCGGCTTCGACCAGGGCGGAGAGGGCGCGGGCGACCGTCGGCCGGGTGCAGTCGAACTCGCGCGCCAGTTCCGCCTCGCGCGGGATCGCCGTGCCGGGCGGCCAGATGCCCGAGGTGATCCGCGCGAGCAGCTCGGCATGGATCGCCGCGTGCTTGGCCGCCGGCTTTGGCATGGGTCAGATCAGAGCGCGCAGGTCGGCCATGGTCCGGCGCCAGGCGGTTTCGATCCGGTCGCGCTCGACATGCCGGCCGTCGCGCACCATATGCCGCCCCGCCGACCAGACGTCGCGCACCGCGCCGCGCGGACCCGCGAAGATCCAGCCGTCGAGGATCTGCAGCTGGTCGAGCGGGGCG